>NZ_JBNWKB010000001.1:0-405816 GCF_050509525.1 Gaetbulibacter sp. PBL-D1
AGGTTACTGTATAAACCAATGGGTCTTGACCGCCTAATATAGTAGCGTCTTGTGTGGTTAAATCAAACTGAGCTACGCCATCATTGGAAGCGTCATCGCAAACTACCATATCTGATGGCTCTGTTGCCAGGGCTCTGTAGTTAACTACTAAATTGAACACCGGAAGTGGTGAGGCTATGTAGCAACTGGAATCGCCTGCACTCTCTACTCGTACATAGATAGGTTGTGGGTTAACGGTATTGGTGTAAGGACTCACTAGTGCATTGGCCCCAGAATCGGCATCAGCAAAACTTGTGTAATACGTAACTACAAAATCTGTAGAAGGTTGTGCGCCTAAAATACCTAAATCTTGAACCGTTAAATCAAACTCCTCAAATCCATCATTACTGTCGTCATCGCAAACTTCTAGGTCTAAAACTGGATTAATTATAGGCTGACCTGAAACATTTAAAGTGAAAGTCAATATTTCATAACAATCTGATGTTAAATATTCAATTCTGATGTAAATAACTTGTCCATCAGTACCAGAATATGCTCCAGGGTTTGCAATTGCATTTGTATCATCATCGGCATCAAAAGCGGTTTCATGATAAGTGACAACCATATCTCCTGGTATTGGAGAGGAAGCTAGAACAACAGGAGTATTAGAACTTAAATCAAATATATATGGAGGAACTCCTGTATCACAAATGAATAAATCATTTGGTGGATCTGTAACTATTTCAGGTAGTACATTAATACAAACTTGCTCAGTATATTCACATCCAAAGTCATCAGTAACTCTGTAAGTATAACAATGTGTACCTTCAGTAGCAGGTTGAACTGTTATAACATTTCCTGCTGTATTAGTAATTGATGGATCTGCATCCCAAGCTTCAGAAGTAATTACTGGAGTAAATGATAATTCAGGAGGTTGAATATTTGGGTCAAAATTCATTCCCCAAGAAAACACATATCCATTATCTATAGCTAAATTATCTACAATTCTAATACACCAATCTCCATTAAGTGGGCTACCAACTAAACTTGCAAAAGATTCTACAGGTAAATATGTACCTGGTGCCCATGAGTTTCCTGGAGGGTTAGATCCTGCTGTAATAGTTGGAGCATTTTCTAATAAAACAGTTCCTGACATTGAAAAACAATAATCCGCTCCAACACCAGGCGTATTACTTCCATCATCATTAGCACCTCCAAAATAGGTGCCTCCTCCTGCTTGTGTAAATAAGTCAGCTTCTTGACCATTAGGTGAAATTATAGTTATATCTAAATCTCCTGAATATGAGTGCTCCATATTAACACAGACATTCAAAAGCTGATTTGGATCTGTTAATGTTTGAGCTGAATCAAAACAATCTACAGTGATGCAAGTTTCATAAACAGCACCCGAACCATCTGGTAAGAATGTTGTACCACTTACTGGAGGCGTACAGTCGTTTATAAAAGGTACTGCATTAACCACACCCTCGATAGTAGTAGATTCTCCAAAACAAATTGTACTTTCAGCAGCTTGAGTACCTGTAAAATCTGGCTCAGTAGCTACCTGAATAACTTGATTTATTAAATTAGTATTTGGACAACCATCAGGATCAACACTTGTATTTGCATCTCTAATATCAAGATTTACGATATACACTCCTGGTGTTGCATATGAAAACGTAGCTGTTTGTCCTGCAATAGTATTACCATCTCCTAAATCCCACTCGTATGTTGCTCCAGTACCATCAAACTCAAAGTTACCACTACCAGTAAGTGTAATTTCCTCATTAGGACAAACTCTTATATAACCATCTCCATTTGGAGCTGGCGTAGCTGAATCAATTTGAGAGGTAATAACCTGACAAGGTGTTAAACAAGAAATATCTGCAGCCCAACCTGTTGTTGTACCAGATCCATCTGAAGTAAACTCAATTGTAAGACACCCTGTAGGGTTAGATTCTGTAGCACTTACAAAACCTGGGTTATTAACTCCATCAAACGACCCAAAAGCAGGAGATGCTGTACTATCTCCATTATAAATAGTCATTATATCTGCACCTAACTGGGTGTTAAAAGCTGTAAAGTTTAATTGAACTAATTGACCTGGGTTTTCAGGACAAATAGTGAACACCAATGTTTCATTACTTGAATAAGGCCCAGATGCACCTCCTGAGTCATAAAACGTTCCAGAGCATTGGCTTACTGTACCATTCTGCATTGAAACATCTTGAGAGTATGCTGTAAAAGAAAATATAAACAGTATTAAAAATGTAATTTTTTTCATTGCAATTTTTTATTGGAATTGAGACTTAATTATGATAAAGTAATTAGTGTTATCTACTCGGTACATTTCACCAGACAGACCATTAACATTGAATAAGTACTTTAAAGGATTAAAAGTTTGAGGGTTAAAAACCGTATCTCTTCGTAAATCACTAACATAATAGTTTAACAATGGTACTTCTGAAAGTAATGGACATTGTTTTTGGTCGTTAGGATTAGAAATAAGTTTTATTTCAATTCTATTCCTTAATAAGTTTTTAATGTCCTTTAATCTTTGAGGTCTGTTTAACACATACTCATTAGACTTATCTCCATAGACTTCATTAATTTGTTTTAACTCTTTACTATTTAAAGGAGCATTAACATTATCATTATACTTAATGAGCGAAATTGAAGGTTTAATGTTTTGAGAATTTGCTGAGTAAAATGTCATAAAACACACACATACAGCAAGTAGAAACGGTAATTTAATTTTCATTGCTTTATCAATTTTTAAAAGACGTGAAATTTAAGAATTTTTTAATAAAGACTATGTTAATGTGTTAATGAAATTAACTTTTACACAGCTTATTTATATAACAACTGAAATTAAAAAACACCTACCTTGTGTTCAATTTTTTTAATTGCTTATCTTTGCCTTCTGTTTAAATTGACCTTATTTTTAAAATTGTAATGAAAATAGAAAAAGACATAGAAGATTTTGATTCTATTGGTAATGACCACATTGGCACTTCTGCCGACACTCCAATGAGATCTGATGCTTTTAACCTTACTAATGATGAAAAAATAGACATTATTAAGGATGACGTTAGACACATAATGGAGACTTTAGGTCTAGACCTGACTGATGATAGCCTTAGCGGCACACCTATGCGTGTTGCTAAAATGTTTGTGAAGGAAATTTTTGGAGGTTTAAACCCTGATAAAAAACCTAGCGCGTCAACCTTTGACAATAAATATAAATATGGTGAAATGCTAGTAGAAAAAAACATAACTGTTTATTCTACTTGCGAACATCACTTATTACCAATTGTTGGTAGAGCTCATGTAGCCTACATATCTAACGGTACAGTTGTAGGTCTTTCAAAAATGAATCGTATTGTCGATTATTACGCAAAGCGACCTCAAGTACAAGAACGTCTTACCATACAAATCGTAAAAGAACTTCAAAGTGTTTTAAATACTGAAGATGTAGCTTGTGTTATTGATGCAAAACACTTGTGCGTTAACTCTAGAGGAATTAGAGACATAGAAAGCAGCACAGTTACTTCTGAATTTGGAGGAAAATTTAAAAATGAAGAAACTCGTAGAGAATTCTTAGATTATATTAAATTAGACACTCAATTTTAGTTTAAACATCACACAAAAAACAAATGCATCTTTACGACCAGCAAAACATTAAAATTTACAACTCATTAAGCGGACAAAAAGAACCTTTTAAATCTATTACCGAAGGATATGTAGGTATGTATGTTTGTGGACCTACAGTTTACAGTAATGTACATTTAGGTAATGTAAGAACTTTTATGTCTTTTGATATGGTTTTTAGATACCTAAAGCATTTAGGGTATAAAGTACGTTATGTAAGAAATATTACTGATGCTGGTCATTTAGAAAACGATGCTGATGCTGGTGAAGACAAAATCACAAAAAAGGCGCGTTTAGAGCAAATTGAACCTATGGAAGTTGTGCAACGCTACACTGTAGACTTTCACAACATTTTAAGTATTTTCAATTTTTTACCACCAAGTATTGAACCTACAGCTACAGGTCATATTATTGAACAAATTGAACTTATTAGTACCATAATAAAAAACGGTTTTGCTTACGAAGTAAACGGATCGGTATATTTTGATGTACACAAGTTTAATGAAACGAATGATTATGGCAAGTTAAGTAAACGTAAGTTGGACGATTTAATCCACAACACACGTGAACTTGATGGACAAAGCGATAAAAAAAATCCGCAAGATTTTGCCCTTTGGAAAAAAGCCGAACCACAACACATTATGCGTTGGCCTTCTCCTTGGAGCGATGGTTTTCCTGGTTGGCACTTAGAATGTACAGCAATGAGTACCAAATATCTTGGTGACCGTTTTGATATTCATGGTGGTGGTATGGACTTAAAATTTCCACATCACGAGTGCGAAATTGCTCAAAACGAAGCTGCTAAAGGACAATCGCCTGTTAACTACTGGATGCATGCTAATATGCTTCATCTTAATGGACAGCGTATGTCTAAATCTACAGGAAACACTGTAAACCCTGACGAGTTACTTTCTGGTGACAACAAATTTTTTAGTAAAGCATATTCACCAAGTGTTATACGTTTTTTTAATGCTCAATCGTCTTACAGAAGTGTCTTAGACCTTACTGACGATGGATTATTGGCTAGCGAAAAAGGGTTTCATAGATTAATGGATGCTATTAATTTACTAGATAGCATATCGTCTGCTTCTACATCTACATTCAATGTTTCTGAATGGAAACAGAACTGTTACGATGCTATGAATGATGATTTTAATTCTCCAATATTAATAGCTCATTTATTTGATGCTGCTAAATACATCAACCAAATAAAAGACGGTAAAGCCTCTATTACTTCTGAAGATTTAAAACTTCTAAAACAAACTATGTACGCATTTACATTTGATGTTTTAGGATTACAAAACGAATCAAAAAAAGAGTCTGGTACTGATAAATTATCTGCTGCTGTTGATATTTTAATTAAATTACGACAAGAAGCCAGAGCTAATAAAGACTTTGCTTTATCTGATAAAATACGTGACGAATTAGCTGAAGCTGGAATTCAGCTTAAAGATGGTAAAGAAGGAACTACTTTTACGACAAACTAGTCATGAAAAAAATTATAATAGCTCCTTTTTTATTTTTAATAAAGGTCTATCAAACATTAATTTCACCTTTTCTACCTTCAACTTGTAGATACCAACCTACTTGTTCTTACTACACAAAGGACGCATTATTAAAACATGGCTTATTAAAAGGCGGAAAACTGGCAATAAAAAGGATTTTTAGTTGTCATCCTTGGGGAGGTTCTGGTTTTGACCCTGTTCCTGAAAAGGAAAACTAATTTTCAAAAATACTTAACACTTAGTCACACTCAAAGTAGTATATTTACCTTTGAAAAAATAAACACATGCATTTTTTACATATAGACTGGAACCCATCAAAAGGAATAGACTTAAGTTTTTTTACACTACATTATTACAGCATGATGTGGATTGTAGCTTTTATACTTGGTTTCTTCATCATGAAACGCATTTATAAAAATGAAAACGAAAGCAACGAATCTTTAGACTCGCTCTTTATCTATTCTGTAGTAGGTATTATGCTTGGTGCAAGATTAGGTCATGTTATTTTTTACCAACCCGAACTTTTTAAAGAAGATTTCTTTAGCGTCTTTTTACCTTTTAGCTTTAAAGGAGGTATTCATTTTACAGGGTTTCAAGGACTAGCAAGTCATGGTGCTGCTATGGCTATGATTGTCTCAATGTATTTATACAATAAGAAAGTGCTTAAAAAATCGGTGCTTTGGATATTAGACAGAGTTGTAATTCCTGTAGCTTCTGGAGCTGTTTTTGTTCGATTTGGGAACTTTATTAATTCTGAAATCATAGGAAAACCAACCAACTCTGATTACGGAGTAGTTTTCACAAAATTAGGTGAAGATTTTCCAAGACATCCAGCACAACTTTATGAAGCAATCTGTTATGTGTTCGTGTTTTTTATACTATTCTATTTCTATTGGAAAACTAAGAAAAGTGAACAAGAAGGGTTTTTATTTGGCTTGTTTTTAGTGTTATTATGGACTGTTAGATTTTTTGTTGAGTTTGTTAAAGAGGCACAAGTTGAAGAACGTGCTACATGGGCTTTAAACACAGGTCAATGGTTAAGTATTCCTTTTATTTTAATAGGATTATACTTTATGTTTGTTTACAAGCCTAAATCAAAGCTTTCTTAATGAGAAAGAAAATTTACAACATAGTATATGTGGCTAGTTTAAGCATATTTTGTTTAGCAAACACATCTTGTAAAGAAGACAAAAAAACGATTAAACCAGTAGTTATTTCCTTTAAAAAAGAAGGTGAACTAACACTTTACAAAAGCACTTCAGACTCTATAGTTAAAACCTTAGATATAGAAATAGCTGATGATGATTACCAAACACAAACTGGTTTAATGTATAGAGATAGTATGAAAGATTCTCAAGGGATGCTATTTATTTTCCCAGATGAGAAATACCATAGTTTCTATATGAAGAATACCAAAATTCCTTTGGATATTATTTTTTTAAATGCTGATAAAACCATTATCAATATCCAAAAAAATGCTAAGCCTTATGACGAAACATCGTTACCGTCAAAAGCGCCTGCTAAATATGTTCTTGAAATAAACGCAGGTTTAAGTGATGAATGGAAACTTACTGCTGGTGATAGCATTTCATTCACTACTTTATAAATTTCCAAACTATAAAATAAAAACTTAAACAACTATAAAATAAAAAGCCACTCTTTTAGAGTGGCTTTTTATTATTCAGAATAGTATATAATTCTTACTCTTTATCTTCAGCTGTTTCTCCTTTGTCTTTTAAAGTATCATACATAACTGGAGTTGCAATAAATACAGAAGAATATGTACCTACAACCACACCAACTATAAGTGCAAATAATAAACCTCTTAAAGAATCAGCTCCAAAAATAAACATTGCCAATAATACCACTAACGTTGTTAAAGAGGTATTCAATGTTCTACTTAAAGTGCTGTTAATTGCAGAGTTAATGTTTTTTCCACCTTTAAAACCAGCTCTTTCTGCTATCACTTCTCTAATTCTATCGAACACAACTACTGTATCGTTTAGAGAGTAACCAATTACGGTTAAGATAGCTGCAATAAACGCTTGGTCAATTTCCATACTAAATGGCATAAATGAATAAGTAATAGAGAACACTCCTAATACAATAATAATATCATGGAAAACCGCAGCAACTGCTCCAGTTGAGAATTGCCATTTTTTAAATCGTAATAAGATGTATAAGAATACAACTACTAATGACCCAAGTACAGCCCAGAAAGACTCTTTTTTGATATCATCGGCAATTGTAGGACTTACTTTACCAGAGAATACTTTACCTACATTGTTTTTAGCTTTAGAGAAATCGTCATACGATGTTCCCTGTGGTAAGTATTTGCTTAATGATTCGTATAATTTAGTTTGAACGATAGAATCTGCTTCAGCTGAATTTTCATTTACCATGAACTTTGTAGATATTTTCAATTGGTGAGAATTACCAATTGTTTTTACCTCAGCACTTTCAAAAACGCTTTCTACATCAGCTTTAACCTCTTCAGGATTCACATCTTGGTCAAAACGTACTTGGTAAGTTCTACCTCCAACAAAATCAATACCTTGATCTAATCCTTTAGTAGCTAAAGAGCCAATACTAACAACAATTAAAATTGCTGAAAACACATAAGCCACTTTTCTCTTACTAATAAAATCGATGTTCAAGTTTTTAAATAATCCTTTTGTTAACGCAGTAGAGAACTCTAGTTTACCACCTCTGTTTACATACCAATCAACTAATAATCTAGTGATGAATATTGCAGTAAACAAAGACGTAACAATACCAATTAATAATGTTGTAGCAAATCCTTTAATTGGACCAGTACCAAACACAAATAATATAATTGCAGTTAAACCTGTTGTAATGTTAGCATCTAAGATAGAAGACAATGCATTAGCAAAACCATCTTTTACAGCTTCTTTTTGTCCTTTACCTTTTGATATTTCTTCACGTACACGTTCAAAAATAAGTACGTTGGCATCTACCGACATACCAATTGTTAATACAATACCTGCTAAACCAGGAAGCGTTAATACAGCTCCTAACCCTGAAAGTACTCCAAATATTAAAAGTATGTTGAATAATAAGGCTATATCAGCAAAAATACCTGACTTACCATAGTATAGTATCATCCATAATAATACTAATGACAATGCAATTAAGAATGATTTAATACCACTATCAATAGCTTCTTGCCCTAAAGTTGCACCAACTTCTTCAGCTTGAACAATATCAGCCGAAGCAGGTAATTTACCAGCTCTTAATACGTTAGCTAAATCTACTGCCTCGTTTAATGTGAATGAACCAGAAATTTCAGAGTTACCTCCTGAAATTGGACCAGTTGTTACACCTGGAGCAGAATACACAATATCATCAAGAACAATTGCTATTTGGCTTTGTTGCTGATACGCTTTTCCTGTCATTTCTTCCCAAATCTTAGCGCCTTTGCTATCCATTTGCATACTTACAGATGGCTTACCTGTTTGGCTATAAGATTGACGTGCATCGGAAATAACAGCTCCACTTAAAGGTGGCTGATTTTCTCTGTTACCTACAAGTGCATATAAATCTACATAGTCGCTATCTTTTGGTTGAATTCCCCAAACAAATTTCACATAACGTTGTTCAGCTGGCAATAATGCTCTTACCTGTGGATTGTTTAAGTATGAAGTAACAAGCTCTTTATCTTTTGCTTCAAAAGTTGCTACTACAGGTCCTCCTGAACCATAACCTCTTAATAAATCAAAAATTGGGTTTACTGCTACATCTGTAGAATCAGTAGTTGTTTCACCTACTAAATCATCAATTAAACTATCAGTTTTTTCAGCTACAGTAGAATCAACAGCTACCTCAGTATCTTTTTCAGTATTAACTATAGGCTTCAACGTTTCGTTAGCTTGCGCTAAGAATGGAAGAAATTGCTCTCCTCTATACGCATCCCAAAACTCTAACTGTGCAGTACTTTGTAAAAGTTTTTTAACACGCTCAACATCTTTAGCTCCTGGAAGCTCTACTAAAATACGTCCTGAGTTTCCTAAACGCTGAATATTTGGTTGAGTAACACCAAACTTATCAATACGCTTACGTAATACCTCAAATGCAGAAACGATAGACTCATCAACTTTAGTTTTGATAATGCCTTTAACGTCATCGTCAGACATATCGTTTGTAATGTCTGGATACATTGTTCTGTTAGCAAAAATATCAGGAGAAGCTAATTTTTGGTCTCCTTTTATAGCATCAAAAGCTTTGTAGAAAGACTCTAGATATGGCTCTTGAGCGTCTTTTTGAATTTCCTCAGCATCACTTAATGCCTTGTTAAAAACTGGGTCTTTAGAGTCGTTTGCTAATCCTACTAAGATATCTTTTACAGATATTTCAAGGATAACGTTAATTCCTCCTTTAAGGTCAAGACCAAGGTTCATGGCCTTGTCTTTTACCTCGTTGTACGTGTAGTCGGCAATTCCTATATCGAAAACTTTAATGCTTTCTTGTTTTCCGTCTACATCAACTTTGTTTGTTTTAAGAGAGTCTAGGTATCTTACCTCTTCGGCTGCTCTTTCTTCTGGTGTATCAAATTTACTTATTGCTAATTCTTCAGCAGTACTGTCAATTTGATTAGCTTTGAATGTAAATGATAATTGGTATATACTTACCAAACCAAATAACACTGCAAATAGCTTTACTAATCCTTTGTTTTGCATTACTTTATTTTTTGGTCAAATTTTTTAAAAACGAGCAAATATAGAATTTACTCAGAATTTGACAATTATTTTTTATGATTATAAGTGGTTTTAAATGCGCTTTTCGATAAAACACGAAAAACTATCTTTAATAGGAGTGATAAGCTTTTGAGTATAGAAACTTATCTTTTAATAACTGATTAAGCTAAAGGTCCTGCTCTAACTTCAGGAATTTTGTAGGAATACTTATCTATTGCGTTAGCAATATATCTTCTAAACACATAACTAGACGCTCTTAAATGCTCAGTAGCATCAATATTAAGGTAATATGAAGGCGCAAATACATTTGGGTTTATTAATCGGTCGTGGTCAGATTTTAATTCTACAGCAAGTTTACCGCTTAATCCAATGTCGTAGTTACTATGAATTTCGTAAACATCAACATTGTAGTCAATTGATGTATTACTTGATGGAAGTTTATTCCTCTTTGATTTGTCATCAAAAGCAGTAACACCTAAATCTAGAACATTATCTTGAGATAATTGCTTTTTAATATTGGTAACGTCAGAAGTGCTGTAATAGGTAATTTTTAGTTGACCGTTATCTTGCTCTACAACCTTAATGTTTTCAGCTCCTGCATCTTGCAACTGCTGTTTTACATTAGCTATAGCATTTTGTGTATCTTCATGACTTACATGTTCTCCTGTAAATTGTAAAACAACTTCCTGATTAGGTACAGACGATTGCTGCTGGCTAGAAAAACCACCTAATACAGATAAAATGATTACCAGAGTACTAATGTACCATCTCAAATTCATGCGCCAAATATATGAAAAAAATAAAGACTGCATATAGCAGTCTTTAAGTCTATTTTAATTGTGAAAGCTAAGATTTATAATTCTAACAATCCGTTAGTTTTACTTACACCTTCAGCACTTTCTTGCATGTGTGCTTTTTCGGCATCACTAAGCTCAATGTTTACGATTTCTTCAATACCATTACGTCCTAAAATTACAGGAACACCAATACATAAATCGTTTAATCCGTACTCACCTTCTAATAAAGCTGAACATGGGAACATTTTCTTTTGATCGCAAGCGATAGCTTGTACCAATCCGCTTACTGCAGCTCCTGGAGCATACCAAGCAGATGTACCTAATAATTTTGTAAGTGTTGCTCCACCAACTTTAGTATCTTCTTTTACTTGGTCTAATCTTTCTTCTGATAAGAACTCAGATACTTTAATACTGTTTCTTGTTGCATGCGCAGTTAAAGGCACCATACCTTTATCGCTATGACCTCCAATTACCATTCCGTCAACATCACTAATAGGAGCTCCTAAAGCTTCAGCTAATCTGTATTTAAAACGAGCAGAATCTAAAGCTCCACCCATTCCTATAATTCTGTTTTTAGGTAAACTAGTAGTTTTGTGTACTAAATACGTCATAGTATCCATAGGGTTACTTACAACAATCATTATAGTGTTAGGAGAATGCTCTATTAAACTAGATGAAACCGATTTTACAATACCAGCATTGATACCTATTAACTCTTCACGAGTCATTCCTGGTTTACGAGGAATACCTGAAGTAATTACACAAATATCACTATTAGCTGTTTTGCTATAATCGTTAGTTACACCTGTAATTTTTGTATCAAAACCGTTTAAAGATGCGGTTTGCATTAAATCCATAGCTTTACCTTCGGCAAAACCCTCTTTAATATCTAATAATACAACTTCAGATGCAAAGTTTTTAATTGCAATATATTCTGCACAACTTGCACCTACTGCTCCTGCTCCAACTACTGTTACTTTCATATATAAATAATTTTTAAAATTGTGTTGATTTTTAAGACTGCAAAATTACAAATTATTATACTGTAAATGAAAAAAGCACAAGAATAATCTTGTGCCTTTGTTAAATCTATTATTAACCAAGTTTAAAACGAAAAATTAAGACCTAAACTTGCGCTATCAAACTCTGCTACTGTATAATCGGCATTGATACCAAAAAAACCTAATTTTAAATTGGCTCCAACAGTAGCTCTAATTCCTGATATATCTTGTTCAACCGAAAATGGGTCAATTATCTCTTCTGAAAATAAAACACCATCGGTTACTCTATAAGTTCCTAATAAATCGGTTGTTGATGTTCCTGTAATATACCCTAAACCACCATAAAAGTTGATTATTTTTAATTTAGTACCCACTATTAATTCAAAAAGCATTGTGTTAACTTCAGTATCTATTTTTTGGTTTTCTCCTTCTACATATTCACCATCAGTAAAATCATAGCTTCCATCTAAATGCGTGTAGGCTATTAAACCAGAAATAGCAATAGGAAATACTTTGTCTGCTGGTAACCATGATGTGAATTCTTGTTGTATACCAAAACCATAGAATCCTACTTTAACATCATCTGTATCTACCTTAGGAAAAAAGCGTCCTTTTAGTTGAGTGCCTTTAAAAGGTGAAAAACTAGCTTGTAAAAATGCTGTTGGTATTAAGTTTATATTTTCTGAACCAATACCTGTAGGTAAAGTTATTTCCACTTCTTGTGCTCCAAAAATAGGATCGTCATAGGTTGCAATAACTGTAATATCAGGATCATTATGTCCTAAAGCTGTAGCTACGGTTTTTGTAGGACTATTATCAGGAAATCTAATATTTTCATAATCTGCCACATTCATTTCAAAAGATTTTTTTTCATCTTTAATAAAAGAAGCATTTCCCATAATAGAAATTTCAAAGCCAAAACGTTTTGGTGCTTTTGCATTGTTAAACCAACCATTGTTGATTCCGAAAACCACTCCTTCAGAAGCTGGAGCTATATAATCTGCCGTAAATCGTTGGGCATCCTCAACACCTGCTGTTAATAGGTCATTTACGTTTTCTTGTGCATTTGTAATTGTAGCTGTAATTACAAACAGCATGAACAGAACACATTTTTTCATAATACTAAGTAGATTAAATTTTTGGTGAAAATAGTAAAATTTATGATTATAACGTATTTTATCGTTAAAAAATTACACTTTATCGATATTTTATTTTTTTCAGCACAAAAAAAAGCGAATACAAAATGTATTCGCTTTTAGTATAATAATAGCTACTATTAATTACGCATCAATATTAGCGTAAATAGCATTCTTTTCAATAAACTCCCTACGAGGTGGTACTTCGTCTCCCATTAACATTGAGAAGATACGATCTGCTTCTCCACCATTATCAATATTTACTTGACGTAGTGTTCTAAACTCTGGATTCATTGTTGTATCCCAAAGCTGCTCAGCATTCATCTCTCCAAGACCCTTATAACGTTGTACACTTACACTACCTCCAAATTCTTCGGCAATTGCATCACGTTCTTTATCAGTCCAAGCATAGCTTTTCTTTTGACCTTTCTTAACCAAATATAAAGGTGGTGTTGCAATGTAAATATGACCGTTCTCAATAAGTTCTTTCATGTATCTAAAGAAGAACGTTAAAATAAGTGTTGCAATGTGGCTACCGTCAATATCGGCATCACACATAATAACTACTTTGTGATAACGTAATTTCGATAGGTTTAACGCTTTACTATCTTCCTCAGTACCAATGGTAACTCCTAGTGCTGTGAAGATGTTTTTAATCTCCTCGTTTTCAAACACTTTGTGCGTCATTGCTTTTTCAACATTCAATATTTTACCACGTAGTGGAAGAATAGCTTGAAATGCTCTGTCACGACCTTGTTTTGCAGTTCCACCTGCCGAATCTCCCTCTACAAGGAATACTTCACATTTTTCTGGGTCTTGCTCTGAACAGTCACTCAGTTTCCCTGGTAAACCTCCAATGCTCATTACTGTTTTACGCTGTACCATTTCACGCGCTTTTTGCGCTGCATGACGTGCTTGAGCTGCAAGAATTACCTTTTGAACAATAGTTTTAGCGTCCTCAGGATGTTCTTCTAAATAATCAGTTAACATTTCAGAAACCGCTTGACTTACTGAAGCAGATACTTCTCTGTTTCCTAGCTTAGTCTTTGTTTGCCCTTCAAATTGAGGCTCTGCAACTTTTACAGAAACAATAGCTGTTAATCCTTCACGGAAATCATCTCCTGCAATATCAAACTTTAGCTTATCTAACATTCCTGATTCGTCAGCATACTTTTTTAAAGTATGTGTCAAACCACGACGGAAACCAGAAAGATGCGTTCCACCTTCGTGGGTATTAATGTTGTTTACATACGAATGCAAGTTTTCTGCATACGACGTATTGTAAACCATAGCAACCTCAACAGGAACTCCGTTCTTTTCTCCTTCAAAAGAAATAACATCGTTCATTAAAGGCTCTCTGTTACCATCTAAAAACTTCACAAATTCTGAAAGTCCTTCTTCTGAATGGAATGTTTCCCCTTCAAAACTTCCGTCTTCTTTTTTGTGACGTTTGTCTACTAAATGTACTGTAATACCTTTATTAAGGTATGCCAACTCACGCATTCTACTAGCTAAAGTATCGTAATTGTACTCTAGTGTTTGTTGAAATATTTGTGGGTCTGGTTTAAAAGTTACAATGGTTCCTGTTTTATCAGAATCACCAATAGTTTTTACAGGGTATAAAGTTTTACCTCTTTCGTATTCTTGTTCCCAAATTTTTCCTTCTCTGTGAACTGTGGCTTTTAAGTGTTCAGATAATGCATTAACACAACTTACACCAACACCATGAAGTCCACCTGATACTTTATAAGAATCTTTATCAAACTTACCTCCAGCTCCAATTTTAGTCATTACAACTTCTAGTGCCGAAACACCTTCTTTTTTGTGTAATCCAACTGGAATACCACGACCGTCATCCTCTGTGGTAATTGAGTTATCCTCATTTATAGTTACTGTGATATTATCACAATGTCCTGCTAAAGCTTCATCAATGGAGTTATCAACTACTTCATAAACCAAATGGTGTAAACCTCTTACACCTACGTCTCCAATGTACATCGATGGACGCATACGCACGTGCTCCATTCCCTCAAGGGCTTGGATACTGTCTGCACCATACTGTTTTTTGTTTTCTTCGCTCATTTTTATTTTAATATGATTTAGTTCTTATTTTACAGAAAAAAAGACGCTAATTGCGTCTCTTTTGAGATACTAACAAAGATAACAAATTATCATGCCTTTTAAAAGTATTTTAACGAGTTAGTTAATAAATTATCAACATTTGTTAATTACTCAAAAGTGCCTTAAAACGTCTAAAAAGCATCTTAAATTTGATTTTGGAATTTTTTTAGACTCATTCAAAATCAATAAAACACAAAAATGCATTAGAGCGGTTTTAATGCGTTTATAGTTTATTAGAATTACCTTAATAAATCATGATTTTGAGTTGTTGTTCCTTAAATTAATTACACAACTTGATTTAATCAAATAATTAACAAATACCAATGTTATGATAGATGGAAATAATCCTTTAAATAAATTAAAGAAAATCCAATTCCAATCTTGCGGAGCGGTTTTTGATAGTTCTATAAACATCAATTCGCCATACGGATAGGATTCATAAAAAAACGTCATTAAAAAGTTATAGCCTAAGTGAAATCCTAAACCTAACATAATTGACTTTGTTTTATAAAATGTATAGGCCCAAACATAGCCTGTAAATCCTGTTACTAAAATCACATACACGATAGATATTATTCTTTCTCCCATCATACCATACGAGAATACATGGTAAACTCCAAAACACAATGCTGATAGCAGAATAGCCTTTTTTGACCCAATTCTTTGAATTAGTATATATAGCAACGCTCCACGAAAGACTAAATCTTCGGTCAAAGCTGATTTGATGTGATAGAAGAAAGATTGAAATATTAAACTGAAGTCAACAGTCTCTTTTAGTTTCCACTTCACATTTAAAACATATGTTTCAGCAGCCACCATCAAAAGACATAAAAGCATCATAAACACAAGTCCTATGAAGAATTGAAGCACTCTATTTGAATAAGGAATGAGACCTAAAACATCGATATTTTTTTTCTCAATAAAGCGTAAGAGTGCCCATGAGATTACTAGTATTATTAATAATCCTAACATTTGAAATTACGTTTAAATTAAAGTTATGCTTCTTTTGGTTTCAAAAAAGAGATTGAAAATGGATACTTAAAAGTTCCTGTTTGTAGTGATCTTGAAATATTATATATCGTAGTGATAATAGCAAAAAGCACAATCGCTCCTGAAATAAAAAAATTGTAACCAGGAATGATAAAAAAAGATAGTAAAGACAAAAAGAACAGCAAGGTAATTGTCCCATGAAAATTTACAATAGCTCTACCATGCGCATCATACACCTTATTATCTTCAGCTTTATGAATCCAAAGAAAAAGAGGAAACAAAATACTTCCAAATGGAATAATCAATCCTAAAAAAGGAGAACCATGAAGCAACAACATCCATTTGCGTTGTATGACTTCCTCCTTTGGGTCTTCAAGAATCAGTAATTCATCAATCTCTATTTCAAGACCTGCTGCCAACAGTTTTACCGTTTGAAGATGTGGCTGTACATCACCTTTTTCTATACGCTGAATGGTTCTAACCGTAACAGTAGTTTTATCAGAAAGTTGCTCTTGCGTATACCCTTTTAGCTTTCGCTGATAGGTTAAATTTTCGCTTAAAGAATTTTTATTCATTTTGATTATTTTTCTGGCACAAATCTACTTCAGGTTATTGGATTTTAACACGACATTTAAATGTCACCTATATGTCATTGTTAGGTTTTATAAGGGTTTTAAGCCTTCATTAAGCGATCTTACTTGAAAACTCAAAATAATACATTGGGTTAGTCTAGTCTTTAAAAGTAATTATTTTTAAAATAAAAAAGCCGGTTTTTAACCGGCTTTCCTTCTTATAGATTATTAAAATTAATATGCATCAGTATGTACTTTTGCAACTGCTCTTCCACTTGGGTCATTCATGTTTTTGAATGCTTCATCCCACTCTAAAGCAATTTTTGTACTGCATGCTACACTAGGTTCTTGTGGTACGCTTAATGCAGCTGCATCACTTGGAAAATGCTCTTCAAAAATAGAACGATAATAAAACTCTTCTTTATTTTGAGGTGTTTGTATCGGGAACCTAAAATGCGCATTCTTCATTTGCTCATCGGTTACTTCTTCATTCACTACTTCTTTCAAAGTGTCAATCCAACTATAACCAACACCATCACTAAACTGTTCTTTTTGTCTCCAAGCTACACTTTCTGGCAGCATGTCTTCAAAAGCTTTTCTCACTACCCATTTTTCCATACGCTCTGGTGTTATCATTTTATCTTGCGGGTTGATACTCATTGCCACATCCATAAATTCCTTATCTAAAAATGGTACACGACCTTCAATTCCCCAAGCTGCTAAACTTTTATTTGCTCTCAAGCAATCATACATATGCAGTTTACTCAACTTACGAACCGTTTCTTCATGAAACTCTTTGGCATTTGGTGCTTTATGAAAGTAAAGATAACCGCCAAATAATTCGTCAGCACCTTCACCAGACAACACCATTTTTATTCCCATAGACTTAATAACTCTTGCCATTAAATACATAGGTGTACTCGCGCGAATAGTTGTAATATCATAGGTTTCTAGCTGATAAATCACGTCTCTTACCGCATCTAAACCTTCTTGAATGGTAAACTTTATTTCGTGATGAACAGTTCCAATATGGTCTGCCACTTTTTGTGCTGCAGCCAAATCTGGAGACCCTTCAAGTCCTACTGAAAAGCTATGTAATTGAGGCCACCAAGCATCAGAAGTGTCATCACTTTCAATACGCTTTTGAGCATATTTTTTTGCAATTGCTGAAGTCACCGAAGAATCTAATCCTCCTGAAAGCAAAACACCATAAGGCACATCGCTCATTAACTGCCTGTGAACAGCTGCTTCAAGCGCTTCTTTTATTTTTGAAATACTTGTTTCGTTGTCTTTTACCGCATCATAATCAGTCCATTCACGTTTATGCCATTGCACAAACTCACCATCTTTACTAGACATATAATGACCTGGAGGAAATAGCTCAATTTTTGTACAAACACCTTCAAGTGCTTTCAATTCTGATGCTACATAAAAGGTTCCGTTTTGATCCCATCCAATGTATAATGGAATGATTCCCATGTGGTCTCTAGCTACAAAATATTCGTCTTTTTCAACATCATAAATTGCAAAACCAAAAATACCATTAAGTTCATCAACAAAATCAGTTCCTTTTTCTTGATACAACGCCAAAATAACCTCACAATCACTTTCAGTTTGAAACTTATAATCAGGAAATTGTTTACGCAACTCTCTGTGGTTATATATTTCTCCATTAGCCGCTAAAACAAACCTCTTATCTTCCGAAAACAAGGGTTGTTTTCCTGAAGCAGGATCAACAATAGCTAAACGCTCATGCGCCATAATCGCTTTGTCATTATCAAAAATTCCGCTCCAGTCTGGACCACGATGACGAATTCTTTTTGACATTTCTAATATTTGAGGTCTTAAATCTTCTGTTTTCTGCTTTAAATCAAATGCACATACAATTCCACACATAATTTCTCTTTTTTATATCAATTGTTACATATTATGAAGCAAATATTCATTTAACATTACAAAATAAAAAATAAAATCAACATTTCAATTACAAATTAAAACTAAAAACCATAAATTATAATTATTAGAAAAGTTATTGAACTGTATTTTGTTATTTATATTTACAAAATGAAACACCTAAGCCTACTCTTTTACTTTTTGCCATTTATTCTATTTAGTCAAACATGGCAATCAACTTCAATTACTCCAAACACAAATGGACAACGTTTTGATGATGTTTTCTTTATAAACGACAATATTGGTTGGGCTGCGAATGGTTATTATGCAGCAGTTTTTAAAACCACTGATGGTGGCAACACTTGGACAGAACAAGTTAGCTCTAGTGATTTAGGTGGCAGCTACTACTTTAGAAACATTGAATTCATTAATGAAAATATTGGTTTTTTAGGGACTTTAAATGGTAAATTTTTCTCAACAAATGATGGTGGAACAACGTGGACTGAAGTCACCAACATCTCTCCAAATCCTCAAGCTATTTGTGGTTTGAATGCTGTAGGTAGTTCAACAATTTATGGTTGTGGAGCCTATTTTACTCCTGCTTACATTATAAAGTCCACTGATAGTGGTTTAAATTGGCAATACATTGATATGTCTGCTTATGCTAATGCACTAGTAGAGATTAAGTTTATTAATGAATTGATAGGTTATGCTTGCGGAAGTAATGCAAATGGTGCCTGTGTACTTAAAACCACTGATGGAGGAAGTACTTGGACAGAACTATTTAATTCTAATATACCTGGAGAATATGTGTGGAAATTTCAGATTTTAGAAAATGTACCTAATGTATTTTTTGGAGCGATTTCTTCTATAGCTCCCAATCCTGGAAAATTGATAAAATCCGTTGATAGTGGAACCACATGGAACAGTTATGACGCACCTGAAACCGATGTTCAAGCGGTTGGTTTTATCAATGAAAACAAAGGTTGGATGGGAGGACATACTACTGGTTTTTATGAAACAGTAGATGGTGGACAAACTTGGACGAACCTAAATGTAGGTTCTAATTTAAATAGGATTTTCGTAATCAGTCCTGCTTTAGCTTACGCCTCAGGAACCTCTATCTATAAATTTACCGATGCCTCTTTAAATATTAGCGAAGTAGAATCCAACTCAAAAACACTTGATATTCATATTAAAAATAATCCTGTAGATACAACACTAGAGTTTAGCATTTACTTTCACAACAATGACAATCTACTAATTGAGCTATACGATAGTAAAGGAATTTACATAAAACAGCTTTCAAGAGAAATTATCACTGCTACTGGAATTGAAAAACACTATGCCTTTGATGTGAGTGCACTTTCATCTGGAACTTACTTTATAAACTTCCATAATAATTTCCAAAGACAGTCTCTAAAATTCATTAAACAATAAACTTAGCACGATTTTTGTTTAACAAAAATTAACAATCTTAACTCTATTTTTTATAAGTGAAATCTTAAATTTAGAAACTTAATAAAACAACGTATGAAAAAAGTAATGAATTTATCCAAGCTAGCATGTTTAGCAATTTTATTAGTCTCATTTAGTATGAACGCTCAAGATTTTAAAGATCTTGACAAAAGCCCTATGGATGCAGCAGCATTTCCAAGTAGCCATAGAGTATCTGAAAAAACTGTCAAAGTTATTTACAGCAGACCTCAACTAAAAGGCAGAACAGTTCAATCTTTAGCTCCAAATGGAGAAGTTTGGCGAACTGGAGCCAATGAAGCAACTGAAATAACGTTTTACAAAGATGTTACTGTAGGTGATAAAAAGGTTAAAGCTGGCACTTACTCACTGTTTACTATTCCTGGTGAAAAATCTTGGACTATTATTATAAATTCTGATGTTGATGTTTGGGGAGCTTACAGTTATAACAAAGACAATGATGTAGCAAGAGTTGAAGCTCCTGTTAGCGAGGGTAAGAAAAGCCTTGAAGCTTTTTCTATAGCATTTGACGACGAAGGTAGCATGCATTTAGCTTGGGGAACTCTAAGAGTTGCTGTTCCAATGAAATAAAAAATATGAAATACTAAAAAAGCCTTGATTTCTCAAGGCTTTTTTTATTTATGGTATGTTCAAATATTTATGCGTTTGTAACGACACTTTCCATTTAGGATTTTTCATTACGTAATCAACAATTTCAGGAACAACTTTATCGCGTTTGCTCCACTCAGGTTGTAAGTACAAAATACAATCTTTATTTACTTTTGCTGCTTGCTCTTCAGCAAAACGAAAATCGTCTTTATTATAAACAATCACTTTTAACTCATTAGCATTATCATACACTTCTTGAGTTGGCAATTTCAATTTTTTAGGAGACAAACAAATCCAATCCCAAGTACCTGTTAGCTTATAAGCTCCAGATGTTTCAATATGCACTTTTAACCCTTTTGCTTTAAGCTGCGATGTTAAAGCAGTCATATCCCAAGTTAACGGTTCACCTCCTGTTACAACTATAGTATCACTATACTTAGCGGCATTTTCAACAATTTTAGACGTTTCAGTTGGCGGATGAATGTCTGCATTCCAACTTTCTTTCACATCACACCAATGGCAACCAACATCACAACCTCCTACTCTAATAAAGTAAGCAGCTGTTCCTTTGTGATAACCTTCTCCCTGAATAGTGTAAAATTCTTCCATTAAAGGAAGCATCTCACCTTTATCAACCAATATTTGTGTCTCTGTCTTCATTGCCGCAAAGATAAGTTACTATTAGAAGTTTAGTGTTAAAATGTTAAAAAGATTTTCTGTAGGATTAATTCTAGATTAGTATTTTTATAGAAATTTTTTGAATAATGAGCAGAAACGAAGAATTCTTTAACCACATTACCGAAGGAAACACCAACAAAGGTGAATTCATTACACTTGGCTCTGCCATGTTGGATGGTGAAACTATAAAAAACGCCTATGTAAATGTTCCGCTTAAAACCATGAATAGACATGGACTTATTGCTGGAGCTACAGGTACTGGAAAAACAAAAACACTACAAGTTTTAGCTGAAAATCTTAGCGAAAAAGGTGTTCCTGTGTTATTGATGGATATTAAAGGAGACCTAAGTGGCTTAGCACAACCTAGTCCTGGACACGTTAAAATTGACGAGCGTCATGAGGCTATTGGTTTACCTTTTGAGGCTAAATCGTTTCCTGTTGAAGTAATGACATTATCTGAACAAGATGGTGTGAGACTAAGAGCAACCGTTAGCGAATTTGGACCTGTACTTATTTCAAGAATTTTAGATGTAACAGAAACCCAAGCTGGAATAATTTCGGTTATTTTTAAATATTGTGACGATAATAAACTTCCGCTTTTAGACTTAAAAGACTTTAAAAAAATACTACAATATTGTACTTCCGAAGGTAAAGAAGAATTTCAAGAGGAATATGGCCGAATTTCAACAGCATCTACAGGAGCAATTCTTAGAAAAATTGTTGAACTAGAGCAACAAGGTGGCGACTTGTTTTTTGGAGAAAAATCTTTTGACACCCAAGATTTACTTAGAATTGCTGATGATGGTAGAGGCTACATAAACATTATTAGATTGACTGATATACAAGACAGACCAAAACTGTTTTCAACTTTTATGTTGAGTCTTTTGGCTGAAATCTATTCTACTTTCCCTGAACAAGGCGATACTGGACGACCAGAATTAATCATGTTTATTGACGAAGCACATTTAATTTTTAATGAAGCTTCTGACGCTTTATTAGATCAAATAGAAAGCATTGTAAAATTAATACGAAGTAAAGGTGTTGGATTATATTTTGTAACACAAAACCCTACTGATGTTCCTGAAGCTGTCCTAAGTCAATTAGGTTTAAAAGTTCAGCATGCATTAAGAGCATTTACAGCTAAAGACAGAAAAGCCATTAAGCTTACAGCTCAAAATTATCCTGACACAGAATATTACGATACCGCTGAAGTATTAACCTCTTTAGGAACTGGAGAAGCATTAGTTTCAGCATTAAATGAAAAAGGAAGACCAACACCACTTGCAGCAACCATGATGCGTGCACCTATGAGTAGAATGGATGTTTTAACCGATTCTGAATTGAGCAACTTATTGTCTAGCTCTAAAATGGTTAAAAAATACAACGAAACTATCGATAGAGAAAGTGCTTATGAAATATTAAATGAAAAAATTGAGCGTGCTGAGGCTGAAGAAGCTAAGGAAAAAGCTCGAAAAGAAAAAGAAGCACTTAAAAAAGCTGAATCAAAACGAAGAACTTCGAGTACAAGAAGCAATAGAATGAATCCGGTTGTAAAAGTACTTACAAGCGCAACGTTTATTAGAAGTGTTTTTGGCATCCTTACTAAAGTGATGAAAAAATAATCTTCAATACCAACACATTAAAAAACACTATAACATTAAAATAAAAACCATGAACAAATCCCTGCTTTACCTTATTATTTTTTCTTTAGTTCTAACAAGTTGTAAAAAAGAACAAGACCCTTTTCAAGTTAGTAAACAACATATTGGGTTACTAACCGACTCTACCCAAGTCAAAGATTTGGAAGCGTTATTTGTAAACGATTCCATTGTAAACTATATAAAAGGTGATGAATTTATTGAAAACAAAAGTGATATTGAAGTGTTTGAAAAAGGCGGTAAAAAACTATTGATTTTATCTCCTAAACAAGTTTTAGATTCAACATCAACTATTGGTAGTGTTCAAATTATCGACTCTAGATTCAAAACAGATAAAAACATTTCAACACTAAGTACTTTTAAAGATATACAAGACAATTACACTGTATCAAGAATTAATAATTTAATTAATTCTATTGTGATTTCGGTTGATGAAATTAATGCATCCTTTACAATTGATAAAAAAGAATTACCAGCTAATTTGAGATTTGACATGAACTTAAAAATTGAAAAATCTCAAATCCCTGACACAGCAAAAATTAAATACTTTTTTGTTCATTGGAATTAGGATTTAAATAGGTTTACTTTAATTAATGAATCCATTTTTTTCCAAAATATTAGTTGATATTGCTCGCAAACGACTCAAAGCTAGTCAAAAGACTACTACCGAGTTTAGTAAACGACAAATTGTACCTGTAGTAAGAAATCTTCAGGTAGAGTTATCTCATGCCATTAAAGAGTATATTTTTATCATTATTGGTGTGTTTTCAGCAGGTTTTGGACTTAAAGGATTTTTACTACCTAATCGTTTTATTGATGGTGGTGCAACAGGTATTTCATTACTTTTAGAAAACATCACAAACATAGAATTAAGTTTTCTGCTTATACTGGTCAACATCCCTTTTCTTATCTTAGGAGCAAGAACATTAAGCCTAAAGTTTGCCATAAAAAGTATTATTGCTATTGCCTTTCTAGGGTTTGTAGTGCATTATATTGACTATCCTACCATTACTGAAGACAAACTACTAATTGCTGTTTTTGGTGGTTTTTTTCTTGGTTTAGGAATAGGAATGTCCATGAGAGGCGGAAGCGTTATTGATGGTACTGAGGTGTTGGCAATTTATTTAAGCAGAAAATTATCTCTAACAGTTGGAGACGTTCTTTTACTTATTAATATCATCATCTTTTCATTTGGTGCTTACGTACTCTCTATAGAAACTGCATTATATGCCATTTTAACCTATTTAGCAGCTGCTAAAACTGTAGACTTTGTGGTTGATGGTGTTGAGGAATATGTAGGCGTTACTATTATTTCTGAAAAGCATGAAGAATTAAGAATAATGCTTATTGAAAAGTTAAGACGCGCCTGCACTATTTATGCTGGAAAAGGCGGTTATGGAGGAAAAGGGCAAAGTTATGACAAAGACATTATTTATACAGTAGTAACCAGATTAGAACTCGCCAAACTACACACTGAAATTGACAAAATAGACAAAGATGCTTTTATCATAATGGGATTGGTAAAAGACTTAAAAGGAGGTATGATAAAACGAAAACCTCTAAAATAGCACCTAAACAATTAACAATAGCACATAACTATATAAGCAACGCTGTATATGGTTAACTTTTTACACAAATGAAAAATTACACAGTACAAAACTCTCCTTTTGTAGTTCCCACTACCGATGGAAAAACAATTAAAGAACATTTTGGATTAGCAACCGATGGCAATTCACAACTAAGTATTGCACACATGACAGCTCCTCCTGGATGGAGCGAACCTTTTCAAACACCTGAATTTGACGAATACACGTTTATAATTAAAGGGCAAAAACAATTTATAATTGAAAATGAAGTTGTAATTTTAAAAGCAGGACAATCCATAAAAATTAACAAAAACGTAAGAGTACAGTATTCTAATCCTTTTACTGAACCTTGTGAATATTTAGCTATTTGCTTACCAGCATTTTCTATGGATTTAGTAAATAGAGAATAAATGAAACAACTTCTTGCAAAATTTTTAGGATTTAGCTTAAACGTGCTAAGTTACATATCGAAGTCTTTTGCTGCCAATAGAGCTTTGGCTTTATTTTCTATGCCTTTAAAAGGAAAAGCAACTGAAGAGCAAACAGAATTTTTAGAAACGTCATTTAGAGAAGAATTGATGTACGACAAAATTCCAATAATGACTTACCGTTGGGTTGGAAAAAACAAAACTATACTTTTATTACATGGTTGGGAAAGCAACTCTGCACGTTGGAAAAAACTTATACTTAACCTAAAAAAGAAAGACTATAACATTATTGCTATAGATGCTCCAGCACATGGAAAATCTGGTGGCACAAATTTTAATGCAATGTTGTATTCTGAATTTATTAATGTAGCAGTATTAAAGTTTAAACCCGAGATTATCATTGGGCATTCGGTTGGTGGTATGGCTTCTATTTTCTTTCAGTACAAATATCAAATTCCTTTTATAAAAAAGTTTATCTTGCTTGGAGCGCCTTCAGAGTTTAAAGATATTCTTGGTAGGTATACAAAAATGATGGGTTACAACCAACGTATTAACACCAAGATTAACTCAATAATTCTAGAACGTTTTGGGGTAAAACCTGAAGAATTTTCGTCTTCAGAATATATCAAACAAAACAATTCCGAAGGATTAATAATTCATGATGAACAAGACCAAATTATCCCTTACAAGGATGCTTTGCTTATAAAAAGTAGTTTTAAAAACAGTAAATTAATTACTACGCAAGGCATGGGACACTCTTTAAACAACGATACTGTTACTTCGTACATTAATGATTTTATTGATGCCTAATCTTGTTTTATCTTTGCACTATGGAAGATAATCTTAAACGTCTTAATAAATACCTAAGTGAAGTAGGCTATTGCTCTCGTAGAGCAGCCGATAAACTTATTGATGCAGGTAGAGTTACTATTAACGGTAAAGTACCAGAAATGGGAACAAAAGTTAGTCCTGATGACGAAGTACATGTTGATGGTAAACTTGTAGAAAACAAAAAAAAGTCTTTTACCTACTTAGCGTTTAATAAACCTGTTGGTATTGTTTGCACTACAGACACTCGTGTTGAAAAGGATAACATTATCGATTTTATCAACTATCATAAACGTATTTTCCCGATTGGTCGTCTGGACAAACCCAGTGAAGGATTAATACTACTTACAGATGATGGTGATATTGTAAACAAAATATTAAGAGCTAGCAACAACCACGAAAAAGAGTATGTTGTTACGGTTGATAAACCTATTTCTCAAACTTTTATTAATAGGATGTCTAATGGTGTACCAATATTAGATACAGTTACTAAAAAATGTAAGGTTACTAAAGTTGGCACCTACGAATTTAAAATTATTCTAACACAAGGTCTAAATAGACAAATACGAAGAATGTGTGAGTATTTAAATTACGAAGTACAAACCTTAAAGCGTACACGTATTATGAATATAAAGCTAGATATGCCTATTGGGAGTTATCGCGAACTTACTCAAAATGAAATGGATGAACTTAATGAGTTATTAGAAGGTTCAACCAAAACATTTCAATCTAAAAAAAGGAGACCTTAACCTACGTGTCTTTCTCTAGCTAATAAAGTATTTTTAAGTAGCATAGCAATAGTCATTGGACCAACTCCACCAGGAACAGGTGTAATATAACTTGCTTTTTTACTTACATTTTCAAAATCGACATCACCAGTTATCACATACCCTTTTGGAGAAGACTCGTCAGGAACTCTAGTAATACCAACATCTATAATAACAGCGTCGTCTTTAACCATTTCTGCTTTTAAGAAATTAGGAACTCCTAATGCTGAAATGATAATATCTGCTTGAGAAGTAATTTGTGTAATGTTTTTTGTATGACTGTGTGTTAATGTAACTGTTGAGTTTCCTGGGAAACCTTTACGTCCCATTAAAATACTCATTGGTCTTCCAACAATATGACTACGACCAATTACAACAGTGTGTTTTCCTTTGGTTTCAACACCATAACGATCAAGCAATTCTAAAATGCCAAAAGGTGTAGCAGGAATAAAAGTACTCATATCCAATGCCATTTTACCAAAGTTTGCAGGATGGAATCCATCTACATCCTTATCAGGATCAACAGCTAAAAGCACTTTTTGAGTATCAATTTGTTTTGGTAGTGGTAACTGAATAATAAATCCATCAATATCTGGATTTTCATTTAGTTCTTCAATTTTATCTAACAATTCAATCTCACTCGTTGTATTTGACATTCTAACTAAAGTAGACTCGAAACCAACACGTTCACAAGCTTTTACTTTACTTCCTACGTAAGTTAAACTTGCTCCATCGTTACCAACAATAATTGCCGCTAAATGAGGCACTTTTTCTCCTTTAGCTTTCATTTTTTTTACTTCAGCAGCAATTTCATCTTTGATATCGTTACTAATCTTTTTCCCGTCTAGAATTGTCATGTTTTTTAAGTTTTCAGTCGCAGTAAACAGTCGCAGTAATTATTCTTCAACTAATACACCAAATTTACCAGGATTATTAATCATATAATTTATTAGCTTTCCAATCTCTTTATTTTTTTCTATACTTTTAGAATGATCTTCAAATGAAATATATTCACATTTTAAAGCAAAATCTAACCACGTACTTGTTTCAGAATTTTCACCATCTGCATCAGTAAGTTTGCTAATAAAATGTTTTACATATCTTCTTTTTCTATAAGCTTCAGAAATATTTGCACATACTGAGCGAGAACTTCTTCTAATTTGATCTGTCAAGGAATATGTTTCTTCCTTTGGAAAGGATTTAGAAATTTCAAAAATATTCATTGATAATTCAAATGCTTTTTGATATGCTTTTAGTTGTTTAAAATCCATTTTCTAAACTGCCAACTGAGACTAGAGACTGAACACTAAATTACCTCATGTTTTTCATAGCTTGCATCATACGTTTGCCGCCACCACCTTGCATCATTTTCATCATCTTGCTCATTTGGTTAAACTGCTTAAGCAATTGGTTAACTTCTTGTACCGAAGTTCCTGAACCTTTACCTATACGTTTTTTTCGGCTTGCATCTATTATTGATGGGTTAGTTCTTTCAGCTGGTGTCATAGAATGAATAATTGCTTCAATACCTTTAAAAGCGTCATCATCTATATCAACATCTTTCATCATTTTTCCAGCTCCAGGAATCATTCCAATAAGGTCTTTCATGTTACCCATTTTCTTGATTTGCTGAATTTGTTTTAAGAAATCATCAAAGCCAAATTGGTTTTTTGCAATTTTCTTTTGAAGTTTTCTTGCTTCCTCTTCGTCATACTGCTCTTGAGCTCTTTCAACAAGTGACACAACGTCTCCCATTCCTAGAATACGATCTGCCATACGAGAAGGATAGAACACATCAATAGCTTCCATTTTCTCACCTGTACCAATAAACTTAATTGGCTTGTTTACTACAGACTTAATTGAAATTGCTGCTCCACCACGTGTATCACCATCTAACTTAGTAAGAATTACACCATCAAAATTTAAAACATCATTAAAGGCTTTTGCTGTGTTAACAGCATCTTGACCTGTCATAGAATCTACAACAAATAATGTTTCTTGTGGCTGAATGGCTTTGTGAATGTTTGATATTTCGGTCATCATTGCTTCATCTACAGCTAAACGACCAGCAGTATCTATAATAACCACATTATGTCCATTAGCTTTTGCATGAGCAATACCAGCTTGCGCAATAGCTACAGGATCTTGGTTACCTTTATCACTATATACCTCAACATTTATTTGTTCACCTACTACATGCAACTGATCTACTGCTGCAGGACGATACACATCACAGGCTACTAATAAAGGCTTTTTGGTTTTTTTGTTTTTTAAATAATTGGCAAGTTTACCAGAGAAAGTTGTTTTACCTGAACCCTGTAAACCTGACATTAATATAACACTTGGTGTTCCTGAAAGGTTAATACCTTCGGCATCTCCACCCATTAGTTCGGTTAATTCGTCTTTAACGATTTTAACCATTAACTGTCCTGGTTGTAACGTTGTTAATACGTCTTGACCTAATGCTTTTTCCTTTACTTTATTCGTAAATTCTTTAGCAATTTTAAAATTGACATCGGCATCTAAAAGTGCTCTTCGTACTTCTTTAAGGGTTTCAGCAACATTAACCTCAGTAATACTACCATGACCTTTTAATACGTGTAGCGCTTTATCTAACTTATCACTTAAATTATTAAACATATATCTCTCTACTTTTTAAGTACATATCGGTAAAAAACTTCAATGCTTTTTAGAAAGTTGCAAAGTTAAGAATTTGTAGTGTATTAAGGAAGTATTAGCAATAATTCTATACGAAAAAAGGATTGTAAAATTATTACAATCCTTTTTAACTAACCTAAAAACTAAAAAACACGAGGTTTTTCAACATGTATAAAGACTCAATCACATGTTCTTTCAATAACCATTATATCATTTTCTCGATGTAACTGCAACCTATCTTCCTCACATTCTACTACAAGCCATTGACCTGTTATAGCTTGTATATCTGATCCTGCTACATTAGAAAACTCAATAATAACTCCATTGTTTGTTTGAGAGGTCGTCCACGTTGCATCTATAGTTGCAGTTTCAGTATAAATAACCACAATATTATTTGACGACTCAAAATCAAAATTCCAAACTATTAAATTATCACTACCATTGTAGTTTACTACATTCCAAGTACAATCTAAAAGAAATGCATCTACATCTTGCTCTGAGCAAGTTTGACCACAATCTTCAACGACCAATTCCACGGTATAGATTTCAAAATTTCCTGTTCCAACTTCGGTAACTCTGGCATAGAGTGTTTGTGGATTTGAAGCATTTACATATCCTTCTGCAGGTATTTGATTGACTTCCACTTCGGCATTGGTCATAGATTGGTAGAAACCAACCTCAACATCATCTGTCATGCAATTTGGGAAAGCTTCGTTTAAATTGAATTCTGCCATACCATCGTTAAATGGCTCCATATTGTCACAGATCACCAATTCTGTATTGGAAAAACATTCAAACGGATTGTCACTTGTACATTGCTGGGTCAGCACTAATACATCTTCACCTTGCTGTAATACTAACGAATCTTCATTACACTCTACAACAGCATATTCTCCATTGTAATCCTCAAGTCCGTTAAAGTTTATAAATACCTTTAACTCACCTTCAATCATGGCGATATCCCAAGTACCAGAATATAAAAGGTCATTTTCATATAGAGTAGATATTTCATTTGAGTCATGAAATGTAAATGTTGTAAATGAAGGAGTATAACCATTTAGAGCTGGTATTTGTGGACAAGCCACTAAGTAATCTCTTACATCTTGAAAATCGCAGCTAACTTGATTATCATCACAGTTGATTTCCATAACAATTTCGGTAGTTGTGTTTTCAACTGTTCTAACAAGTTCAAATCTGTCATCAGCACAATCAACAACTAACCAATCTCCTCCTAAATCTTGTGAAAAAGCTGAAAGTTGCTCTATTGACAACACAATACCTTGGTCTGTAGATTCTAAATTCCAGCTACCTAGTTCAACTTCGGTTAAATCGCCTTCACTAATTTGTAAGGCTCCACCACCTCCAAATACTAAATCAAAATCTATGAAATTATCATCTCCATTGTAAGACACAATTTCCCAGTGACAATCTTGTAGTGCTTCAGACACTTCTTGTAGTGTACAATCCTCATCATCATAATCGCACTCTTCCTCAGCAGCATTTATAGCAGCTTCAAGCTCTTGATTACTATTAACCTCAACTGTATCTCCATTAGCATAAACCATTGTAACTGGAAAGTTTAAACTTGCTAGAACAACAGCACTATTAGAGGTTTCTAAACTTTGCAAAAACACATATAGTTCAAAATCACTACCAATAACAACTGTATCTATAACCTGAAAGTTTGTATCATACATTGAAAATGAAATTGGATACTGAAAATCTATACATTCAATCACGTCTTCATCAGCAGTACACTCATCAATAAACTCTTGCAACTGCTCTTGGTTTTCAATTGTAATTTCGGTGTAATCGTTTAAAATAATAGTTATTGGAAAAACGTATTCCAACACATCATCATCATTATCAAACTCATTGTAGATAGCTTCAATAAGACCTAAATCTTCTAGGGTGTTTATTGTAATTGTTATACCATTTACTACAACTGTTACAGGTAGATTAACAGATAAACAATTGGCTTCATCCATAACATCATCTACTGAACCATCATAAGCCGAAGTAGATTGCATAAGGCTTACAAGAGCTGTTTCAGAGTTGATAATGTTTTCGTTTTCTGGGTTTGGTTCAATTTCTTCATCCTGACAAGAAGTAACCATAATTGGGGCTAATAGGACAAAAAAGGCTAAAACTAATAAATGTTTAATTTTCATAATTCTATAGGTTGTCTTTATTTATACAACAGATGATTTTAAAAAACACCTACCATATATTTTAATTTTATAATTTTATGATCTTAATTTTTCTGTATGCCCAAACCATTACATGACAATATTTGTGACGAAACATTATTTACTTCAATATTCGAGAAGCATGCTAAAAATCTGCACAACTTTTTACACTATAAATTTGGCGAACAGTTAAACCCAAAAGACAAAGTACAAGAGGCTTTTATTAAACTTTGGCAAAACTGTGGTAAAATTCCTTCAAATAAAGCAAAGAGTTTTTTATTTACAACTGCAAATAATTTAATGTTCAATGAAGCTGCTCATCAAAAAGTAGTATTAAAGCATCAGCAAATTAAACCTAAGCATTATACAAATGAGTCTCCTGATTTTGTAATGGAAGAACAGGAATATTTACAAAAACTAGAAAAAGCCATCGCCAACTTAACCGAAGCACAACGCACTGCCTTTTTACTAAATAGAGTTGAAGGAAAACGTTTTAAAGAAATTGCTGAATTACTAGATATTTCGGTAAAAGCTGTTGAAAAACGAATTTATGGTGCACTAAAAAAACTTAGAGAAGATATAAAAGAATTGTAATTAAGGGTAGGATATTTTAACACCTAACTGTTATATAGTTGTAATTGAAGACATGAAACGAGAAGATTTAATACAAAAATGGCTAGACCATAACTTAACCTCTGATGAACTTGAAGCTTTCAAACAGCTTGAAGATTATGATGATTTGGTAAAGTTATCAAATAGCATGCAGCATTTTAAAGCTCCTGAATATAACACTTCTGAAGCTTTAAGCAATGTTATGCAACACATTAACACCTCAAAGCAACCTCCTCAAAAAAAGTGGTTATCTATTGCTATGGGTATTGCTGCTGTATTTGTTATTTCTTTTGGAATTTATTTTTTCACCATTAACCAAGACACATTGGTTAACACGCAATTAGCTGAAAAAACTACAATTGAACTACCTGATGCGTCTTCGGTGGCTTTAAATTCACTTTCTGAAATAACATTCAATTCCCATAAATGGAATAAAAACAGGACTGTAGACTTAAAAGGAGAAGCTTTTTTTAAAGTGGAAAAAGGAAGCAGTTTTAACGTTAACACAGTTTATGGAACCGTAACCGTTTATGGTACTCAGTTTAATGTTAAGCAACGAGAAAACTATTTTGAAGTAATTTGTTACGAAGGTCTTGTTGGTGTTACTTACAAAGGAAAAGAGACAAAACTACATGCTGGTGAAAGTTTTTTACTATTAAATGGAAAACTAATTGAAAAAGAAAAAGAACTTAAAACACAACCATCTTGGTTAAACAATGAAAGCTACTTTAAAAGTATGCCTTATAAAGAAGTTATTGCAGAGTTTGAGCGTCAATACGATGTGAATTTTCATGTTATTAACTTAGACAGTTCTCAATTATTTACAGGAAGTTTTACTCACAATAACATTGAAAATGCATTAAAATCTATTACCTTACCTTTACATTTAACTTACAAAAAAACGGATAATACGATTACACTAAAGCGTGAGTAAAAAAGGTGTTTTTTATCTTTTCATACCTTTATTTTTTTTGAGTGTTATTGGCATTAAGGCTCAAAACAACTCAAAAGAAACTCAATCTCTTGTTTATATTTTAAGTGCTCTAGAACAGCGTTACAATATTCATTTTAACTATATAGATCAAACTATTGAAGGTGCAACTGCTAGTTTACCAGACGAAACACTTTCACTCGCACAAGCTTTAGACCAACTAAAGCGCGAAACACAATTAGACTTTATTGTTATTGATGATTACAGTGTAGTCATTTCAAAACCATCTAGCCCTTTTAGTAATATCATTACCCAAAAACTAGAAGAAATAGTCATCAATAATTACCTTACTAAAGGTATTTTGAAAAAGAGTGATGGTAAAGTGGTTATTGAAACCGAAAAATTTGGTATTCTACCAGGATTAATCGAACCTGACATTTTACAAACAATACAAGCGCTTCCTGGTATTATAAGTGTTGATGAAACGGTATCAAACATTAATGTTCGTGGTGGTTCTCATGATGAAAATCTTATTTTATGGGATGGAATTAAAATGTACCAATCAGGTCATTTTTTCGGATTGGTTTCTGCATTCAATCCATATTTAACCAAAACCGTTAATGTATCTAAAAATGGTACTAGTGTTATGTTTGGTGATGGAATTTCTAGCGTTATAGACATTCAGCAATCCAACTCATTAAGCCATAAATTTAAAGCAGGAACAGGTTTTAACCTTATTAGCGCTGATGGTTTTGCCAAAGTACCTTTAGGTAAAAAAACCGAACTTCAGGTTTCAGCAAGACGATCGATAACCGATTTTATTTTTACACCAACCTACGACCAATACTTTAAACGTGTATTTCAGGATTCTGATTTATCAAATAACCAATCCAACAATACACTTACCAGTAATGAAACCTTTTATTTTTATGATATAAGTACAAAGCTGCTATATGATATTTCAGATACTGATCAACTTCGTTTTAATTTTTTAACCATAAACAACAATTTAAGCTATGACGAAGAGACCATGACTGACGATATGAATGAGACATTACGCAGTAGCTTAAAACAGAATAATCTAGCTTTTGGAGCTGAATATTTAAAATACTGGAACAGTTCATTAACCACAACAGCTCAACTTTATCTTTCTAAATACAACTTAAACACCACTAATTATGATGTGGCAAACAACCAACGTTTACTTCAAGAAAATGACGTTAGCGATCTTACTTTAAAAATAAATGCTACCAACCATATTGACCCAAATTTAAAAATACATGCAGGCTACCAACTTAATGGTGTTGTGGTAAGTAATTCTGAGGACGTTAACAACCCTGAATTTCATAATTTCACGAAACAAATTAATCAAACGCACAGTATTTATGGTGAAGCTGAGTTTACTTCAGGAAACAAAAATACCTATGCCAGAATTGGTATAAGAACCAACTACATTGACAAGCTTTCAGAAGTATTTACTGAACCACGTTTAGCAGTAAGCCATAAGCTTAGTAATCTTTTTCGCTTAGAGTTTCTCGCAGAATTTAAAAGTCAAACCATGTCACAAATTATCGATCTTCAAAACGATTTTTTAGGCATTGAAAAACGACGTTGGGTACTCTCAAACGATATTGATATTCCTATTATAAAAAGTAAGCAAGGTTCTGCAGGAATTCATTATAATAAAAATAAATTACTGATAAGCGCTGAAGCATTTATTAAGGATGTTGATGGTATTACAAGTAGAAGTCAAGGGTTTCAAAACCAATATCAGTTTACTGATGCAATTGGAAGGTATCAAGTAAAAGGTATTGACTTTTTAATAAACAAACAGTTTACTAATACAAGTGCTTGGTTGAGCTACTCGTTTAGTAAAAACGATTACACTTTTGACGACTTAAACAATGGCAATACATTTCCAAACAACCTTGATGTAAGACATTCTTTAACTTTTGCAGGAACTTACCAAATAAACAGCATAAAACTCGCTTTAGGTGTAAATTGGCACTCAGGAAAACCTGTAACTTTACCTGATGCTATTCAAAATACTTCTAACAATATTATTGAATACAATTCACCTAATGCCTCAAACCTTGAAGACTATTTACGTGCTGATTTTTCTGCTAATTACACGTTTAAAATGGGCAACACAACCAATGCTATTATTGGTTTGTCTATTTGGAATGTACTTAATAAAGTAAACACTATTAACAGTTATTATATCATTGATGAAAACGATGAAATTTCTGCTATAAAAAATAGGTCGTTAGGTATTACTCCTAATGTTAATTTCAGAATTCATTTCTAGCATTTATTACTTTAATTTTAAACTTATTGACAAGTAATTTCATTATCTTGCTCATGCTAACGACACAACATTTATGAATACTAAAATCATTAAGCTTTTTCTTCGGTTTGCAATTTCTGCAGGTTTTTTATCAGCTTGTTTTGATAGGTTTGGGTGGTGGCCTGAGTCTATTTCTACTTGGGGAAACTGGAACAATTTTTTAGAGTACACGCAACTTATCAACCCTTGGCTTCCTGAAGCAGTAATTCCTGCATTAGGAACACTTGCCACTGCTTTAGAAATTATTTTTGCCATCTTACTAATTATTGGTTTTAAAACAGAACTTATAGCCAAGTTTAGCGGAATACTATTATTAGTTTTTGCCTTATCAATGACATTTTCAACAGGAGTTAAAGGTGCATTTGATTATTCTGTATTTAGTGCAGCTGCAGCAGCTTTTGCATTAAGTCTTATTAAAGAAAAATATTTTGAATTAGACACACTCATTTCTAAATAACACCCAATACTATAAACAAATGAAACAAGCTTTACTTATTTTAACCTTTTTTACTATTTCACTCTCAACACAATCCCAAACTACTAGTGTAGAAAAATCTACCTTTGGTGTACAAACTGGCTTTTTAGGTATTTGGGTACATAATGAATCTAGGCTCTCAAACAGTATTGCTTTACGAAGCGAAATAGGTTTAGATGCTGGTATTTGGGGAAATGATTTGGGGAAATGACATTTATGATTCTTATGGCTTTTTACTTGCGCCTGTAATCACTTTAGAACCTCGTTGGTATTATAACTTAAATAAAAGAGCTGATAAGTCTAGACGAACTGATGGCAACAGCGGAAATTTTGTTTCAATAAAAACAAGCTATCATCCTGATTGGTTTATCATTGCTAATGAAGATAACATTAACTTTATTAGTGATATTTCAATAATTCCTACTTGGGGAATAAGACGTCATCTTGGAAATCATTTTACCTATGAAGCAGGAATAGGTGTTGGGTATGTTCACTATCTTGAAGATTTTGATCGTGGAATACTTGAAACTAGCGATGTAGCAGTTAATTTACATTTAAGAATTGGTTACCGATTTTAATTTTTAATCTTATGACTACTGAAGCACTTCAAAAACTAAAATATCCTATTGGGACTTTTAAAAAGCCCGAACTGATTACCCAAGATCATATCACATCTTGGATTAATGATATTGAACAACTACCAAGCACTCTTGAAGCACTAACTAAAAGCCTAACTAAAGAAGAACTTAATTGGGTTTACAGACCAAATGGTTGGACTATAAAACAAGTGGTTCATCATTGTGGCGACAGCCATTTAAACAGCATTATTCGTTTTAAGCTTGCTCTAACCGAAGACGCTCCAATCATAAAACCTTACCTCGAAAACCGTTGGGCTGAATTACCTGACTCAACTGATGATGACCTTTCTAACAGTATAACACTCTTAAAAGGAATACATAGCAAACTCACTAAGCTACTTAAGTCATTAAATAATGAAGAATTGAAGCGCGAGTTTATTCATCCTGAACATGGAAAACGTTTTTCATTAGAAGAAACAATTGGTATTTACGCATGGCATAGCAACCATCATATAGCGCATATTAAGCAAGCATTAGCGCACAAAGGTGAGTTTTAAAAACTACTTAGGATATTGCTTTTTAATATTCCTAATTAGGTCTTCCAATCCATTTATTTTTAACTCATAAACGGTTTGAAGCATCTCTCCTAGCTTTCCTTTTGGAAACCCTTTATTATGATACCAAACCACATAATACTCAGGCAAATCAATAAGGTCTCTTCCTTCATATTTACCGTAAGGCATTTTGTAATGTGCTAATTTTATAAGAAAATCTTTATCGGGTTGTATCACTTAATCTGCAGATTTATAAGCTTCGTATTTTTCAAGTTCTTTAGCAACAAACTTTTGCCATTTAGTTTGAGCTTCGGTATTTATGGAATTATGACTTTCAGTATCGTAAAGTTTTTGCATTTTAGCTAATTCTTCATTGCTGTTTTGGTGCAATCTATCCAGTGTTTTCTTTAGAAAATTATTAATCTTAACTTGACTTATTTGATGTCTTAATTTTCTAACATGCAACTCAGTTATATCAAAATGCAATTGCTCATGAGCCAAAATATATTGATTGGCTCGCTCTTTTATGTACCAGGATTTTTCAGGATAAAAATGCGCTTCAACATTGGCTGTAAAATCAATTACTTCAGAATTTTTATGTTTTAAACTATAAGAAAATGTAATTCCTGACGCAGTTACTGCAACAGCATCAGTATTTTTTTGAGGTTGACCTTTAAAGTGTTCCCAACTTAGTTTGTAGTTATTTCTCCAAGAGATTGTAACCTCGTTTGAAGTAGATAATAACACAATACTTAAAAATAAGAATATGGATTTAAGCTGTAACATGTTTTTAAAACGCTAGTTACACTCTAAATAGTATAAAGTATTTTACTTAGCCTCTACAATTGTTAAATCGTCGTACTTAACAATATAAACCGCTTCATTAAAGTAACCTCCAAAAAGTTTTTTAGAATAACGGAATTTATTTTCAACATACTCTGTTTCTATCTCACTTCCTGAAGCGTCAAATAAGTCTTCTTCAGACGCTAATCGCATTAGCACATCTAGAGTTAAGTCAAAACCTCTTACTGCATATTTGTTAGGTTCAACACCATTATGGTCTCTCTTATAAGCATTCACAAATCCATTTGTAGTTGAAGAGCTAAATGTTTTATTAGCTGAAGGATAATGAAACTTTAAGTTAGACAAATGGTAGTTTGAAATATTTTCACCTTCAAAAGCACTATTTTTATTAGTAGTCATAAGTACTATTTGTTGCTCATCGTTATGAATACCATTAAGCATACTTATAACATTAGATGCAAAAGCTTCGTTTGAGGTTTCTAGAAAAACTATATTTCTTCCTGGTTTAAAAACACCATCCAAATCAGAAATTAAAATATAATTTGAGTCTTTTCCGTCTTTATCCTTTCTTGAAAAGATTTGTTTTGATGCAGCGAGTTCAGATCTTATCATGCTACTCACCGCTTTATTTTTAGCATCAGAAATGATAACAATATGTTTTGGTAATGTGTCTAACTTCACAAAATTAATCATTGCTTTTTGGAGCAAATCAGAAGATGGTACAGTTTGATATACGTTATCATATAAGTTCTTTGGTGTTGTAAATGGCGAAATCACAGGAATGTTATCGCGTTTTAAATCTGAAGCTACACGATCAAAATTATCTGGCATTAATGGACCAATTACAGCATCATAATCTGAAAAGTCATTTGAATTTAAAATTTTAGCAACCTCACTAGCATGATCTCTAGTATCAAACACTTTTAAATACGTAGAAATTCCTAATCGTTTAGCCGAATCTAAAGCATACAGCATTCCTGCATGAAAATCTAATGAGATAGACAAACGACTGTCTGTTCTAATCGCTCTTTTCACATCAGCAATTGAGTCAATATCTATTCGATTCAATCGGTAAGGCATCATTAAAGCAATACGCTTAGTATTGAAGTTTTTAAGATGACTAGTCAAATTGGTATTTGCTACATCATTAGCTGATATTGTAGTATCAACATCTGATGGTACTTTTAACACCATTCCTAGTTTTAAACCGCTTTCTTTAAGCTCAGGATTTAGAGTTTCTAACTGCTCTTGTGTTAATCCTAACTTTCGGTTTAAAGCCATGTAACCTTCGCTCTTTAAAACCGTATAGTAATTGTAATTTTCCTCAATTACTTTTTCTTCATTATTAGAAATATTAGGAACATTAAGCTCGTCTCCAGGTTGTAAAACCTCATTCATATTAGGGTTTAGAGCTTCTAACTGTGGTACAGTTATTCCAAACTTATAAGCAACACGCCATTTACCTTCCTTTGGTAAAACCTTATACTTTTTGATACTATTATCAATAGTAACTTTAGATACTACAGTTTTATATCTAGGAATTTTTAGCTTATCGCCTTTTCTTAAATTATTGGCATATAAAAAGGTATTGTGCTTTTTAATCTCATCAATTTCAATATCGTATTCCTTAGAAATACTGTAAAGCGTTTCTTTTCGCTTGGTCTTATGAGTTCTAAAACCAATAATTTCTTTAGTTTCGGTAGTGAGATCTTCTTCTTTTACTTTTGAAGTAGGAATTATTAAAACCGTATTAACCTTTAAGCCTTTTTTAGCATCAGGATTTAAAGCATAAATATCAAAAGGTGTTACCAAATATTGTTTGGCAATGTCTTCAATAGTTTCTCCTTGTTTTACTTTGTGTGTTTTAAAATCTTGTGCAAATGCTGTAATACATGTTGCAAAAAAAATGATGGCTATTAAAACAAGTTTCTTCATATAATTTACTTTAAAATCCTAATCCAAAAAGATTAAGGATTCCTGCTTAGCAGGACGTTGTTATTCCCATTCAATAGTAGCAGGCGGTTTTGAACTAATATCGTATACTACTCTATTAACGCCTTTTACTTTGTTTATTATTTCATTAGAAGTTTTTTGTAAAAACTCATAAGGTAAATTTACCCAGTCGGCAGTCATACCATCAGTACTTTCTACAGCTCTTAGCGCAACACATTTTTCGTATGTACGCTCATCTCCCATAACACCTACACTGTTTACAGGTAACAAGATTGCACCTGCTTGCCATACCTTATCGTATAAATCCCAAGCTTTAAGATTATCTATAAAAATAGCGTCTACCTCTTGTAATATACGAACATTTTCTCTGTTTAGACTTCCTAAAATACGAATTGCTAATCCTGGACCTGGAAAAGGATGACGACCTAAAATATCTTTATCCATTCCCATTGAAGCACCTACACGACGAACCTCATCCTTAAATAAAGCTTTTAATGGCTCTACTATTTTTAGCTTCATAAAATCTGGTAGTCCTCCAACATTATGATGACTTTTAATTGTTGCACTTGGACCTCCTGTTGCAGAAACACTTTCTATAACATCAGGATAAATAGTCCCTTGCGCTAACCATTTTACATCTTCAATAAGATGTGCTTCATCATCAAAAACTTCAATGAACACGCGACCAATAGCTTTACGTTTAAGCTCAGGATCGCTTACATCTTCTAAAGCATCCAAAAAGCGTGCCGAAGCATCAACGCCTTTTACATTAAGTCCCATGCCTTCGTATTGCTTAAGTACACTTTCAAACTCATTTTTACGTAGTAATCCGTTGTTTACAAAAATGCAATACAGGTTTTTACCTATTGCTTTGTGTAATAAAATTGCAGCCACCGAAGAGTCTACTCCTCCTGAAAGCCCTAGTACAACTTTATCATTACCTAACTGCGCTTTAAGTGCATCAACTGTCTCTTCAACAAACGATTGAGGTGTCCAATCTTGTTCAACATTAGCTATAGTTACTAAGAAATTTTCTAATAACTGTTTCCCATCTGTACTGTGATATACTTCAGGGTGAAATTGAATAGCGTAGGTTTGTTCTCCTTCAATTTTATAAGCCGCATTTTCTACATCGTGAGTACTAGCTAATAAAACACCATTAGTTGGTAATTGCTTTATAGTGTCGCTATGACTCATCCAAACCTGACTTCCTTTTGATATTCCAGAAAAGAAAGCTTCATTGTCTTTAACGAAACTTAAATTTGCTCTTCCATATTCCCTAGTGTTAGAAGGCGCTACTTCTCCTCCAGAAAAATGAGCCAAATATTGCGCACCATAGCATACTGCTAGAAGTGGCTTTTTTCCTCTAATTTCTGAAAGGTCAGGATGTAGAACATCTTCTCCTCTCACAGAGTTTGGGCTTCCTGAAAGAATTACAGATTTAAAACTGTCTAAATCAGTTGGAATTTTGTTGAATGGATGAATTTCACAGTAGATATTCAACTCTCTAACGCGACGCGCAATAAGTTGTGTGTATTGCGAACCGAAATCTAAAATAAGTACTTTGTTGTGTTGCATGTGCAAAAGTAACAAGGTTTTTAGAATTTCGTTTTAGGAAACCAAGTTTTTTTTCAACTAAAATTCAAGGATCAAAAACTCACCTTTTAATGGTTGCAATTCGCTTATTAGTTTTGAAATAAATGTGTTTCCGTATTCTAAGTAAAATTCAGAAAAGTTCATGTTACGCTCTTGTAAACTATGATTAGGAAATAATTCATTTTGAATTTCCTTTACACGCTCTAAGTGGTCGTTTAGTTTTCGCTTTTGGGCTTTAAGCAATCGTTTTTCTAAATTCTCAAGACCTTTTATTTGTTTGCGCTCTTGTGCTGCAACTGCTCCTTTAAACGATTTGTCAGTTGCTTCAGCTAGAACATACAAGGCTTCAAACTGTTGTTGCAAATGTGTTTTTTGTGAAGAAAAATCGATAGCTACTTTCGAAATAGCTTTGGTCACTTTTGTCATTAAATCATCTTGATTTAAAAACAAATCGGTTACAGAAACATCAAGTTTTTTAAGTTTTTCTTTTTGCTTTTCGGTAGTTATCAATACTGAGTTACGCAACAACAACATTGGAAACACCACGTTTTGCGCTTCAAAATTTAATTTGAGCTGTAACCAATACGCTAACTCTCCGCCTCCACCAATGTAACAAAGATTAGGCAAAATAACTTCTTGGTATAATGGTCGCATAATAACGTTTGGCGAAAAACGCTCAGGAAACTCGTTAAGCTCTTGCAATATTTCGTTTTGGTTCCATGTAATGTTAGAATTGTGAACTCTAAAAACGCCTTCTTGCTCCACAATTCGCTCTCTTAAACCTTGTTTAATGTAAAACAGATTAATCTCTCTTGGATTAACTTGAATTTTATAATTGCCATCCAAAGCATTCAACTGCTCATTAGCCAAAGTTACCTTAGTAAAAGAGGTTTGTTGCGTGAGTTCTGTTTCTATATTAGGAATAAACAATCGCTTTAGTGCTGCATCATTTCCATCAACAATTACAAGTCCATACTCCTTAAACAAAGCATTCACCAAATAACGCATCGCTTGAGTTAAATCTTGATGCTCTAAATAGGCTTCTTTAAATAATTGCTTTAAAGTTTCAGCATTGGACGACGTGTTCAACTGACTTGCAAACGCTTCAAAAACATGGTCTAAATCGTCTAAATCCAATTCGCCTACAGCTCCTGATGCTGTTCTGTTCCACTGTACCTTTTTTCCTTTAAAATTGAAATAGTTAATTTCTTCAAAATCATGATCTTCACTTGCCATCCAATATATAGGTACAAAATGCTGCTCAGGAAATTGTTGTTTCAACTCCTTGCACAAATTGATAGTTGAAATGATTTTATAGAAAAAATAAAGTGGTCCTGTAAACAAATTAAGCTGATGACCTGTAGTAATTGTAAATGTATTATCGTGCTCAAGTAACTGAATGTTCTGTTTTGTTAACTGAGATGTTGAAACACTTTCATACTGAGATTGCAGAGCTTTTACTAAAACAGCTCTCGATTGAGATGAAACCGACAAACGCTTTTCATCGATTTGCGCTTTGAAATTTTCTAGCTTCGGAAATCGGTTATAAAACGGTTTTAAAGGCTCTTGTTCCTCTAAATAGTCACAGATTAGACCTGAAAAATAATGGGTATCTCTAAACGGAATACAGTCAGTTGGCATAAATACATTTCAATTGAAGTGTAAATATACAGTTATTCCATTTTTTAGAATCTAAAAATTAAGTTAAGAAGTGCTTTTAATACCCAAAACGAATACCGCTTTACTTTTTTTATTGGGTTTGTTAGAAAAATAGCCGAAATTAGTTGAATAACTATTGTTATAAAAACTATCCTAATATTAACCAACCCATTAAATATAAAGATTTAAATATGAAATTAGTTACTCGTTGTCAATCTTGTAAAAAAGATATTAAAATAAAGTCTAACGCTCCAACTAGACCAGACTTACAAATGGAAAAAGGAGATGAGTTTAATGTGAATTGTCAAAATTGCGGAAAGATTGAAAAGAAACATGTAAATGACATACAAGCAGAACCTAATAATGTCTTAATTCTTATTGGAGTTGGAATTGGTATTGCATCTACCATAGCCTTATGGAGTTTATTTGGAATTATTGGAACTGTAAGTGTTGTAATTCCTATTCTTTTTTGGTATCAACAAATGAATGCTACGAAAGGATTTAACTCCTATACAATTCGACGAAAATAAGATAGCAATTAAACTTAATTGATTTATGATATAAATTACTATCAGTAATACATTTATTTAATTATCAATAGAATAAGATTAATTTTATTGTTAATAAGTTTTAATTATAGATTCACTTTTAAAAATGCTTATTTGTTAATTTTACACTAAAAATAAACCTACAGGTTGATTTTATGAAAATTTTTAGTACATTTGACGAACAATATCAAGGAGTCTTTTTAGCTAAATTTGATAATTGTCCATTTTACCAAACACCCATAGAGTATGAAACAGAACTGGATAAAATACAGGATCAACTTCAAGACCCATTGTTTGTACGGAATTTTATTAAATCTTCTAAATCGGGTTGGAAACAAGGTGTATATAAAAATCATAGCTTGACATTTTTAACAAGTGAAATTCTTCGAGAAGCTGGTGATTTGTTTGATAAATTAGATGAAATAAGTGAAGAATCTCAAAACGGTGATTGTTTTGAAACTTTGTTTGATGAATTTGTTGAGTTATCGAAATCTGAAAGATATGATGACCCAGGAAGAAAAAAAATGTACACTTATGACCACGGATCTTTATTAAGACTATATGGAGTACGAGTTGGTATCGATGCAATCGTAATCACAGGCGCAGGTATTAAATTAGTCGATAAGATGGATACAGAACCTTTAATATTGGAATTAGATAAAATGACTTATTTTAAGTCTTGGCTAAAACAAGAAAACATCACAGACTCTACCGAATTATAAAATGGAAAAAAACTTAAACAAAGTAGTTACAAAAACAGCGACTAAATGGAAAGAACGAGCTAAAAAAGATCGTTCTAACAGGAGAAATATTACTAGAGCTCAAGCATTCGCATTGGAGTTGTTGGATTATATGGATTTACATAAAATCAAACAAACAGATTTAGCTAATAAAATGGATGTTAGTGCTCAACAAGTAAATAAAATACTACGTGCTAAAGCGAATTTAACATTCGAAACAATAGATAAGATTGCCGATGCTTTAGGAGTTGATATTTCATCTCCAAAAATAAAGTCAAGCAATAGGTCTAATTCAGCCGTTATGCAATATTCAATGCAAATTGTTCATAAACGCAAATACAAGACCATCGAGGAAGAATTGACCTCTGAAAAGATAGTAAAAAGAAATCCTGTTTTACAACCCAATATGGAAAACTTGAACTCATATACCTACACAGCTAAACAAATTTAAAAAGCTATGACATATAATAAATTAGGTTTTGCTTTTACAGGTTTACGAACTCTCTCGTTTGCAATAATTGATAAAGCATACAAAAAAACTGGTGACACAAACTTAATGACTGGATTAGGGTTTGGTTTAGACATTGACGACCATACAGTTACCTGTAATACTCATTTTTCTTTTGAGAAAAAAAAAGATCAGCCCTTTATAATTCTAGAAGTTCAAGGTCTATTCGAAATAGAGAAAAATGACTTCTCGGACAAAATGAAACAAGATGACAAAACTTATTTAATAGCAAAAGGACTTGCGGTTCATTTTGCTGTATTAACCATAGGTTCTGCTAGAGGAATATTACACACCAAAACAGAAGGTACTCCATTTAACGAATATCTTTTACCAACTATTGACGTTAAAAACATGGTAAAAGAAGATATTCTTTTTAATTTTTAAAATCACCTATTTAACAACTCATACAAAAAACAGCAATTTAGTTTAAAAACAAATCCCTAACCCACAACCTCTGCATAAAGGTCAAAATCTTCAGCTTCAATAATTTTTACGGTTGCAAACTCGCCTGTTTTTAAATAGGTTGTGCTAGCATCAATAAGTACTTCGTTGTCTACATCTGGTGAGTCAAACTCTGTTCTACCTACAAAGTAATTACCTTCTTTTCTATCGATAACCACTTTAAACTCCTGTCCTATCTTTCCTTGGTTCAATTCCCAAGAAATTTGCGATTGTATTTCCATAATCTGGTTTGCTCTGTCAATTTTCACATCTTCAGGCACATCGTCTTCTAAGTTGTAGGCATGAGTGTTTTCTTCATGCGAGTAAGTAAAACAACCTAAACGCTCAAAACGCATCTCCTTAACCCAATCTCTTAGGGTTTCAAAATCGTCTTCGGTTTCTCCAGGATATCCAACAATAAGAGTGGTTCTAATAGTCATTCCTGGTACTGCTTTTCTAAATTCTTTAAGCAGCTTTGTGGTTTTTTCTTTGGTAGTACCACGACGCATACTTTTTAAAATAGCATCAGAAATATGTTGTAATGGAATATCTAGATAGTTACAAATTTTTGGTTCTCTATTCATAACCTCCAACACATCCATTGGGAAACCAGTTGGAAATGCATAGTGTAAACGTATCCACTCAATACCATCCACTTTTACAAGGTGTTCAAGCAATTCGGCTAGATTACGTTTTTTGTATAAATCCAATCCGTAGTAAGTTAAATCTTGAGCAATAAGTATTAATTCTTTAACACCATTGGCTGCAAGTTTTTCAGCTTCGGTTACTAAATCTTCAATAGGTGTACTCTTGTGTTTTCCACGCATTAATGGAATAGCACAAAAACTACAAGGTCTGTCGCAACCTTCAGCAATTTTTAAATAGGCATAGTTTTTTGGTGTGGTTGTTAAACGCTCACCAATTAATTCATGCTTATAATCGGCACCAAGTGCTTTTAATAAATGAGGTAACTCGGTAGTACCAAAATATTGGTCAACATTAGGAATTTCCTTTTGTAAGTCAGGTTTATAACGTTCGCTCAAACAGCCTGTGACAAATACTTTATCAACTTCGCCAGCTTCTTTTTTTTGCATAAATTCCAAAATGGTATTCACGCTTTCTTCCTTTGCATTGTTGATAAATCCGCAGGTATTGATAACAACTACGTTGCCTTCTTGCTCATGCACCACATCTTTACCACTAGCTTTTAGCTGTCCCATTAACACTTCGCTATCGTACACGTTTTTACTGCAACCAAGTGTTACTACATTAATTCTATTCTTTTTAAGCGATTTCGTTCTCATATGTATTTCCGCAAAAGCGGGAATCTTTTATACTTTACTTCTTTTTTAGTCCGCAAAGATACGGAATGCTAATTGATAATTGATTTATGAAATAGGATAATACTAGTTATAGTTTTTTGGAGCAATTCTCTTTTTTGAAGCTGCTTCATAAACATAAGACCAACTTAATAAGTTTTTTTCTGATAGTGGTGTACTTATAAAGGTTAATCCTTTAGGAACACCATCTTTAGTATAACCCATTGGCACTGTTAAAGCAGGATATTCAGCAACAGCAGCAAAACCTGCATGATAGTTGTTTATTGATAAAAATCCGTCAAGATCGTGTGCTTTTTTTGGTACATCAAAATACAGCTTTCCATTAGTTTTTAGCGTTGCTTTTATACTTTCAAATTCACTATCAGTAGCAGAGTCAGCTACAATACCTTCAAACAATTTTTGTCCATAAGGCATTGTGGTTATAGAGTCTTTCTTGTTAAACTCGATAACATCTTGCACTGATGAAACTCCAACATTTGCATTAGCAGACGTTGATAAATATGTTGGTAAATCGGCTTTCATGTCTAAATTCAATAAGCGAATAAAATCAGGCAGCTCAACTTCTTCTTCTTCAATTTCAATTACTTCAGCTCCTTGAGCTTTTAAAACTGAAAGTGCATTGACATAAAGAGAATCTTCCATTAATCGTTTAAATGCACCAAAACGTTTTCCTTTTAAATCATCTTTACTAAAATCACCATCAACATAATACGCTTTAGGCCATTTTAGATTAAGCGACTTATCATCTGCTTCATCAAAACCATACATAGCAGCAAGTAAAATGGCATTATCTATAACATTTTTAGTCATTGGCCCTGGAGTATCCAACGTTGAAGAAATTGGAACAATACCACTACGACTTAATAAACCAATAGTCGGTTTTAAGCCTACAATTGAGTTTTGACTTGAAGGTGATAAAATTGACCCTGAAGTTTCACTACCAACTGCAGCTACACAAAAATTAGCTGCTACAGCTACTCCACTTCCTGAGCTTGAACCTCCAGTATCAATAATTTTTCGTCCATAAGGATTTAAGGTTTGTCCTCCAATAGCACTATAACCACTTGGGCAATCACCACAGAAAAAATAAGCCCATTCACTAAGGTTAGCTTTCCCTAAAATAAGGGCACCATCATGCTTTAATTGTGAAACAATAAAGGCATCTTCAGTAGTATTGTTTTGAAGTGCAACTGCTCCTGCTGTAGTAGGCATACCTGATGTATTAATATTATCTTTTAAAAGAATTGGCATACCATAAACCGAAAAATTAAATTGCTCAGTAATGTCCATGTTTTTTAGTTGCTCGTCTTTAGCTTTAGCCTCAGCAATTACATTAGGATTTAATGCTATTACTGAATTGAGAGATAATTCGTTTTCTCTATCAAATGCTCTAATGCGATATAAATAAAACTTAGTTAAAAGCTCATAAGTTAACTTTCCTTCTTGCACATTTTTATGCAATGTTGGAATGTCCTGTTCAAGAACAAAAGGTTTTAGACTATTGTAAGTCGCTTCAGTAAAATCTTCTAACTCTGAATTAAAAACCTCCCAAAGTTCAGTAGTATTAATGTATTTTGAATCTAAGATCTTAAATTCTCTAAACTCTTTTGTTGAAATGTCACTAATATCAGTTGATGGTGTCTTATCTGTTTCAACATTAGTCTTTGACTCTTTACACGATAAAATCATACAAAGCGCAATAAGGGAAAGTATTAATCTCATGACTTATATTTTTAATAAAAATACAAAATCACTTGCATTAATTTAAGCAGTATAAGGACTTTGTGACAATAAGAATTCCTGAATTCGCCATCTAAAAAGGAAAAACACAACCACAAGACCCAACAAGATATAAACGGTTTTATAGTCGTAATTACGTTTAATTATCATTCTTACACAAGTAAAAATTATAACGATGAAAAAAGGCAAAACAAAATAAGAAGGAAAAGCCATGTAATATGGCAGATAGTCAGGAATTAAAGGATTATCTGGTATTGTGAAAATCCCAAGAAACCGTTGTGTATATTCAAAAAACATTAAAGCCGAATACAAAAGTATAAGAATTGTAATCGGCTTTAAAACTTTAGTTTCTCTTAAATTGAAAAATTCACTTTTCATAATGAGATTCCTGTTTTACAGGACTATTTTTTTACTTGAAGAACGAATCTACAAACTCATATTTATTAAATACTTGTAAGTCTTCAATACCTTCTCCTACTCCAATATATTTAACTGGGATTTGAAATTGGTCTGAAATACCAATTACCACACCACCTTTAGCTGTACCATCTAACTTGGTTACTGCCAATGATGTTACTTCGGTTGCAGCTGTAAATTGCTTAGCTTGTTCAAATGCATTTTGACCTGTAGAACCATCTAAAACCAAAAGCACATCGTGTGGTGCATCACCAACTACTTTTTGCATTACACGTTTTACTTTGGTCAGCTCATTCATTAAATTGACTTTATTGTGCAAACGTCCTGCAGTATCAATAATGATAACATCAGCATTTTGGTTAACACCAGACTGTAATGCATCAAAAGCTACAGAAGCAGGATCGCTTCCCATGTCTTGTCTTACCATAGGCACATCTACACGATCTGCCCAAACCTGAAGTTGATCAATTGCAGCAGCTCTAAAGGTATCAGCAGCACCAAGTACTACTTTTAATCCTTGTTTTTTAAACTGATAGGCTAACTTACCAATGGTTGTTGTTTTACCAACACCATTAACACCTACTACCATTAACACATAAGGTTTTTTATCGCTTGGTATTACAAAATCAGTTTCTTCACCTGAGTTGGTTTCACTTAGCAAACTAGCAATTTCCTCGCGAAGAATTTTATTTAACTCATCAGTACCTAAGTATTTATCTTTAGCTACACGAGCTTCAATACGTTCAATAACCTTAAGTGTGGTATTAACACCAACATCACTTGAAACTAAAACCTCTTCTAGATTATCTAAAACTTCATCATCAACTTTAGATTTTCCAGCAACAGCTTTACTTAGCTTACCAAAAAAACTAGTATTGGATTTTTCGAGACCTTTGTTTAAGGTTTCTTTTTTTTCAGAAGAAAATATTTTTTTAAAAAAACTCATGACCTAAAATTTGTAATGCCTATGCAAAAATCTAGCCTAAAATAAATACTGCTATTCTGTCATAATAGGCTGTCAAATATAGACATAAAAAAACTGCTTTCAAATGAAAGCAGTTATAGAATTAAATATGATTATTTAATTATTTTGTCTTTAAAAAATCATCAACAAATTCTGGTGCCATAACTGACTCAACGAACATATAAGCTCCAGTTTTTGGTGATTTTACCATCTTTATGGCTTTAGTTAATCTTTTAGATCCTGTTTGTAACGATGCTACTGCTTTCTTTGCCATGATTCAATTATTTTATCTCTTTATGAATAGTCATACGCTTAAGGATAGGATTAAATTTTTTAATCTCCATTCTATCTGGCGTATTCTTTTTGTTCTTAGTTGTAATGTAACGAGAAGTTCCTGGTTGTCCAGACTCTTTGTGCTCAGTACATTCTAATATCACTTGTATTCTATTACCTTTCTTTGCCATTGTAACGTATCTTTATGCGTTATGCTTTTTATTTTAAAAATCCTTTAGCTTTAGCTTCTTTTAATGCTGCTGTGATACCAATTTTATTGATAGTTTTTAATGCAGATGTAGAAACTCTTAAAGTTACCCATTTATCTTCTTCAGGAATATAAAAACGCTTTTTGATTAAATTCGCATCAAATTTACGTTTAGTTTTATTCATAGCGTGAGAAACATTGTTTCCAACCATCGCTTTCTTTCCAGTAAGTTCACAAACTCTTGACATTCTTTCTAACTTTAAATGTTGTTATTTTAAAACAGGCTGCAAATTTAGTAAATCTTTATAATATCAACAAACTAATATCGTTACTTTTTTTAAATTTCTTTTTGAATCATTTCAAAAGCTTTGTTTACCGCCTTTTTTATGACTTTTGCTCTATGGTTTCCAAAGTTAAATTCTTGAGAATATACTTTGTCTTTTGTAGCTATTGCAATAAATACTGTTCCAACTTCTGCATTAGCATCTCCTTTTGATGGTCCTGCATTTCCTGTTGTAGCAATAGCATAATCGGTATTGAACAATTGTAAAACTGAGGTTGCCATAGCTTCAGCAACTTGTGCACTAACCACAGAGTACTTCTCAATTAAGGCTTCATCAATCTTTAATACGTTTATTTTAGCTTCGGTAGCATAACTTACCACACTTCCTTTAAAATATTGTGATGCTCCTGCATTTGCAGTAAACGATTCTGCAATTTTTCCTCCTGTACAACTTTCAGCAGTTGCAATGGTTTTATTTAATTTTACTAAATGCTTACCTATAATTTCTTCTAGCAAGCCTTCTTCTTCAAAGCCAACAAAAATATCTTCTATTTGAGGCAATAGCTTATTAATTTCTTCTTGTATAGTGGTTTCCACCAACTCCTTATCTTGATGTTTAGCAGACAACCTTAAACGTACTCGCCCTAAACTAGGTAAATAAGCCAGTTTTAAAAATTGAGGTAGGTTATCTTCCCATTCTTCAATTCTTTCTGCAAGAGTGCTTTCTCCCAACCCATTAGTTAAAATCGTTTTGTGCTTTATATAAGGAAATTGAAACTGCTCTCTCAGTTTTGGCATCACTTCGTCTTTAATTAATGCCTTCATTTCAAAAGGCACACCAGGAAGCGAAACAAATACTTTTCTGTTTTTTTCCAACCACATTCCTGGAGCGCTACCATACTTATTCATTAGCACTTTAGATTTGGTAGGCACTAAGGCTTGGTCAATATTAACCTGAGATAGTGGTTTTTTAATGTAATGTTCCCAAAGAAACTCGATATTTTTTCTAACAGAAAGGTCTTCGACCAATTCGTCATCAAAATATTCAGCAATAGTTTTTTTTGTAATATCGTCTTTGGTTGGTCCTAAACCACCAGTAATAATAATGATGTCTGCATTTTCTTCAGCTTCAGCTAAAGATTTTAAAATGTGTGCTCTATCATCTTGAACCGAAGTAATTTGATAGACAGACACTCCTATTTTATTTAATTGTTCAGCAATAAACGCTGAATTGGTATCAATAACCTGACCGATGAGAATCTCATCACCAATAGTAATTATTTCTGCTTGCATTATAAGTTGAAGTCCGTTTTTAACTCGGCAGTTGCATTTTCAACAGCGTTTAAAACAAGTTCTAGTTCTTTTGAAATATCGTCTCCAGTTTTTTCAAACTTTCCCCAATCTTGTACTGTTATTAAATCTTGTAAAACACCAAGCTCAAAAAGATCTACTGTTGGTTTCATTTTATGAGCTGCTTGGTAAGCAGTATAATAGTCATTATCTGCTACAGCGTTCTTTAATCGCTCAGCATCTTCTGGTACTTCTTCGAGAAAAGCTTCGGCTAATGACTTTACAAAATCTTCGTCACCACCTGCTAATTCTCTTACTCTAAATAGTTTATAATGTTGTTCCATTTATTTAACAGTTATTGAAAACATTTGTTTGTTTTCCAAAAATCCATCAAGCTTGTCGTTTGCAATTACCTTGCCAACACCTGATGGAGTTCCCGTAAAGATAATATCTCCAATCTTTAAAGTAAAATATTTTGACACATATTCGATAATTTCATCAATTTTCCACAGCATCAGGTTTGTGTTGCCTTTTTGTACTACTTCGCCATTTTTTTCTAAAGTGAAGGACAAATTATTAACATCTTTAAACTGCTGTTTATCAACCCAATTACCTACTACTGCTGCTCCATCAAAGGCTTTGGCTTTCTCCCAAGGTAATCCTTTGGCTTTTAATTGCGCTTGTAAATCACGAGCAGTAAAGTCTATACCCAAACCTATTTGGTCATAATATTTATGTGCAAATTTTTTATCAATATACTTACCTACTTTATTGATTTTTACCAAAACTTCTACTTCATGATGCACATCGTTGGAAAAATCTGGAATAAAAAAAGGCTGTTTCTTTAAAAGAATTGCTGTATCAGGTTTTAAAAACACAACAGGATCTGTTGGTTTTTCATTTTCTAGTTCTTTTATATGGTCGGTATAATTTCGACCTATGCAAATGAGTTTCATAACATCTACCAAACCCTCTCTACAAGAGAATGGATTTTTATTAATTAGTTTGACAAAGTTAATGTTATAGCTGGAACAGTTTTTAAATCACTTTGAAATTTATTTGAAGAATGGACTTTCCACTCACCAGAAATATATGCTGCCATTTTGTATTTGCCTTCTTCTGCACAAATACCAGAAATTATAGGATTATGCCTTATACGTTTTTCCTTTTTTTTATTGTTTTTACCAAAATGAAATGTAACCTCCTCTTCGTTAAAAGGTATATACAACCATTCAAAAGCCACATATAATCCTTCTCTTGGAAAAATTATAGCGTAGTCAGAAACATCTATATCTACAGTTTTTTGCTTCTTTTTTAGGGTAACTATTACATTTTCTTTTAGTAAATCTTTCTGCGGAAGACCATCATTTCCTATAGTGTACAAACGAAGTCTAAACTTTGCTTTATTGTTTTTAAAATTTCCAAAATGAAACCTAACAGACTTTAAGTACTCTCTATTTTTGTAATGTTCTTCGAAAGGAAAATATAAGGCTAATATCCAAGGGTTTCTAAAAGATGAACCAAAGCCTTGGCACAAATCGTCTTCGGTAATTTTATTAATTTCTAAAGTTTTTTCTTCAAACTTTTTTGAAATTACAACTTCGTCTAGCTGCTCGTTTAAAGGCTGTAAAACTAGCTTTGAAACCTTTAAAAATGAAGACACTAAAAGTGTAGTGTCTTTATAACCCAACGATGACAACTTAACATTTTTACGCAAGTTATTATTCTCTATAGCAAGTGTATAATTTCCTTCTTCATCGCTTGAAGTTCCTATTTCAGACTCAAGAACACTTATATTAACATAAGGAATTGGTAAATTCGTATCACTATCAACTACCACTCCTTTTGCTAATTGCTCTTGAGATAAAACAAAAAATGGAAAAAGAAATATTAAAAACTTCATCTTAGAAAATGGGATTTCTGTCTTTCCTTAAAAGTTAACTCAACTTATTATTAAACGCTCTTAACTTAATAGCTGTAAGCACTTTTTTGGTATACAAAGGAAAATCGGCATTTAACAACCAACCAAAATAACCTGGTTCATCATTAAGAACAGCCTCAACAGTTTTACCTTTATGTTTTCCAAAAGAAAAGCATTCTTCTCCTTTTTTATTGTATGCAATAAAACCTGCAAAATCTGCAAACTTTTTACGAGAACTAAACTCAGCTAAAAACTTTGTATCGTTTTCTAAGTCGTCATATTTTGCAACTTGAGCTTTTAAAACTTCGTATGTAGCTAAAGTATCAGCTTCTGCACTATGGGCATCATCTAAATTTTTATCGCAGTAAAACTTATATGCAGCACTTAAAGTACGTTGTTCCATTTTATGGAAAATAGTTTGCACATCAACAGCAACTCTCCCTTTCATGTCAAAATCAACATCTGCGCGAAGCATTTCTTCAGCCAATAATGGAATATCAAACCTATTGGAGTTAAATCCTCCTAAATCGGCATCTTTAATAAGGTTATGTACTTCTTTAGAAATTTCTTTAAACGTTGGTGCATTGGCTACATCAGCATCTGAAACACCATGAACTTTAGTGACTTCTGGCGGAATTGGAATTGTTGGATTGACACGCTTGGTGTAAGTTTCCTCTTTACCATCAGGATATACTTTAAGAATAGAAATTTCAACAATCCTATCGCTAGAAATATTTATTCCAGTAGTTTCTAAGTCAAAAAAACAGATAGGTTTTGTAAGATTAAGCTGCATGTTATTAATTTTTAGGCAAAGATAATGAGATAAAACAAACCTTGAGTATGGTATTTGATTTTATCAAATAATTAACCGAAATTCGTTTTAATACTTAACAAACAGTTTTGAAACGATATTTTATGATTCAAAATTGCATTTAACACATTAATTATCAAAGAAAAAGTTACACTATTTTGGTTTAGAAGAGATTTACGCTTTGAAGACAATCATGCCTTATGGAAAGCTCAACAAAGCGAATATCCTGTACTTCCTGTTTTTATTTTTGACACCAATATTATTGAAGAATTGGATGAAGCAGACTCTAGAGTTACATTTATTCATAATTTACTTACTCAACTATCAAACAGCTTAAAATCGCACTCAAAAAGTTTGTATTGCAAAGTTGGAGATCCAATTAAAGTATGGGAAGAGATTGTAAATACGTTTGATGTACAAACCGTTTTTGCTAATGAAGATTACGAACCTTATGCTATTACTAGAGATAAGAACGTTAAACAATTGCTAGCAAAACATGATGTTAACTTTACCTTATTAAAAGACCAGGTTATTTTTGAAAAAAATGAAGTATTAAAAGCCGACAATACACCTTACACTGTTTACACACCTTACAAAAACAAGTGGCTTGAAAATTTTAATACTAAACATTTAAATTCTTACGCTTCAAACTCTGAAACTAATTTTTTAGATTCTGATTTTAAACTACCATCGCTATCTGAGTTAGGTTTTAAACGTTCTTCTATTACAGTTAAAGACTACGATTTAGAATCTCTAGAGGATTATAAAAAAGTAAGAGATTTTCCAGCTTTAGACCAAACGAGCCATTTATCACCTCATTTAAGATTTGGCTCTATTAGTATTAGAAAGGTTATTAAAAAAACATTAAAACATCAAGCCTTTTTAAACGAACTCATATGGCGTGAATTTTTCATGCAAATTCTTTTTCACTTTCCTAAAGTTGTGGACTCAAATTTTAAAAGCGAGTACGATAACATAAAATGGAGAAACAATACTGAAGAATTTGAAAAGTGGAAAAAAGGACAAACAGGCTACCCAATGGTTGATGCTGGTATGAGAGAATTGAACGCTACAGGCTACATGCACAATCGAGTTAGAATGGTTGTTGCCGGTTTTTTATGTAAACATTTATTAATTGACTGGAAATGGGGAGAAGCTTATTTTGCTGAAAAACTATTAGATTATGAACTCTCTTCAAACAATGGCAATTGGCAATGGGCTGCAGGAACTGGTTGTGATGCTGCTCCATACTTTAGAGTATTTAATCCCACAACACAAATAAAGAAATTTGACCCTAAATTAACTTATATCAATTCGTGGATTCCAGAACTAAACTCTTTAGAATATCCTCCACCAATGGTAGAACATAAAGACGCTAGAGAACGCGCCATTGAAACCTACAAAGTAGGACTAAATAACACTTAAGACATAAAAAAAGCACAATCTAGGATTGTGCTTTTTTTATATGATTTATAGAATTTTAGATTTCTCTGTTAGAATCCCAAGCTTCAAGATAATCTTTTACAGCCTTAACAAATTGCCCTCCTAACGCTCCATTTACAACTCTATGGTCATAAGAGTGCGATAAGAACATTTTATAACGAATTCCAATAAAATCACCTTCAGGAGTTTCAACAACTGCAGGTACTTTTCGGATAGCTCCTAGTGCTAAAATACCTACTTGAGGTTGATTAATAATTGGTGTTCCCATAATACTACCAAAGGTTCCTACATTAGTTACAGTATAGGTTCCTCCTTGTATATCGTCTGGTTTTAATTTATTATCTCTTGCTCTAGTTGCTAAGTCATTTACTTTTTTGGTCATACCAACCAAGTTAAGTTGATCTGCATCTTTTATAACTGGCACAATAAGGTTTCCATCTGGTAATGCAGCTGCCATACCTAAATTGATATGTTTTTTCTTAATGATGCTATCACCTTGAACTGAAATATTCATCATAGGAAAATCTCTTAATGCTTTAGCTACAGCTTCCATAAAAATTGGCGTAAAGGTTAGGTTTTCACCTTCTCTCTTTAGGAAAGCATCTTTAACCTTTTTTCTCCAGTTCCATATTTTAGTAACATCAGCTTCAATAAAACTTTGCACGTGAGCAGAAGTTTGTACTGACTCCACCATATGATGTGCAATTAATTTGCCCATTCTAGTCATTTCAATAATCTCATCGTCTCCACTACTTACTACTGGAGCAGCTTTTGGTTGTGCAACTCCATTGTTTTGCGTTGGAGCTACTTTAGCTACTTCTTGAACAGGTTTAGGTTGTGAGTCTCTATTTTCAATATAAGATAACATATCATTTTTAGTGACACGTCCTTCTTTTCCTGTACCAGGAATAGCATCTAATTCTGCTTGACTAATACCTTCTTGTTTTGCCATATTTTTTACTAATGGCGAATAAAAACGGTCTCCAGAAGATACTACAGGAGCTACAGTTTCTTTAGCAACCTCAACGGTTTTTGCAACTTCAGCAACTGCTACTTGTTTAGCTGCCTCTTCTTTAACAGGCTCAGTAGTTACAGCAGGAGCCTCAGCTGAAACTTCTCCTTCAGTTTCAATAATAGCAATAGTTTGACCAACTTGCACAACATCATCAGCATTGAAAAGTTTTTCTACTAAAACACCATCTACTTCACTTGGAACTTCACTATCCACTTTATCTGTAGCAATTTCAAGAACAGCCTCATCAGCCTCAATAGTATCACCAACTTCTTTTAACCAAGATGTTATTGTTGCTTCTGCTACGCTTTCTCCCATCTTAGGGAGTTTTAATTCAAATTTTGCCATATTAATAATGAAAAAGTGTTTTTGGGTTTTTCGTTTGCAAAATTAATAAAAAAACATCTAATCTATTGTTGTTTCTTCAATTAATCTTTTTTAAAATGGATAACCTCACCTCTGTTTTTAGAGCTATTGCTTCCGATGATAAAATTAGCATTTTTTGGTAAAATCTTAAAAAATGCCTTATTATTAATTTCAGGATTTGAAATATGCTCAATTATAGATTTATAGGTTACAAATTCAGCATCAAAAATTATTTCGGTATACTCTTCAACCGTATCAATTGATATCACCTGTGTAATAGGTTTGTTTAAAGCTTCTTTTAAACCTATAGGAATATCTTTAGAAACTAATGTATAACTATCTATTCTGTTTTTAGCAACTACAGGTTCAGATCGCATTAAATAAGCACCTCTAATTCCTAACCAAACCAATGAATTGAATATAAAATTGCTTTTAAAATGCTTTTTGTAAAAAATTTGCATTGCACCATAAAAACGCTTGGCATAGTTAAGGTCTTTTAATGTGCTCTCACCTTTATAATGAATAATAGTAGTGTTACCATTATAATAGTTGTCATAACCAGCTTTTAGGACTTTGTATGATAAATCCACATCTTCTCCATACATAAAATAGTCTTCATCAAACCCACCTACTTCTTTATATACCTCTTTTTTCAATATCATAAAAGCACCAACAAAAATAGGAACTTCACCTACCGCTTCTTCTTCAATTTGTGTTGCATAATACGATTGAGGTTTACCAAGCAGCTTTTTAAGCGCTACATTGGGTTTTGGGATGTTTCGCTTGCTTTCTGGTAAAAAGTGACCAGTACCATCTACTAACCTGCAACCTAAAACACCTAAGTTTTCAATGCCATTAGCAAACTCTAAAAGTATCTTAAATGTGTCTTCAGCAACAATCGTATCTGGATTTAAAATACATAAGTACTCTCCTTTGGCTTGTGATACACCAATATTATTTCCTTTGGAAAATCCTGAGTTTTCTTTATTCTCTATTAAAACAACATCAGGAAAATGCGTTTTTACCATATCACAACTTCTATCACTAGAGTTGTTATCTACTACAATTATTTCGGCTTCAATACCATCAATAGCTTTTTGAACACTTTTTAAACAGGATTCTAAAAAGTATTGCACATTATAGTTTAATATGACAACTGATAATTTCAATATAACTTTACGATTTTAAAGAGGTTTCAAAAGGAATTCTGTTAATGATACTTCTACCTAGGGTGATTTCGTCAGTATATTCTAACTCATTACCTACCGAAATACCTCTAGCAATAGTAGATGTAGTGATATTAAACTCTTGTATTTGCTTATAAATATAGAAATTAGTGGTATCACCTTCCATAGTTGAACCTAAGGCAAAAATAAGCTCTTTAATTTTTCCTTCTCTAGCTTTTTGAACCAATGGTTCAATGTTTAAATCGTTAGGACCAACACCATCCATAGGAGATATTTTGCCTCCAAGCACATGATACAATCCTTTAAAAGAACTTGTGTTTTCAATTGCCATTACATCCCTAATATCTTCAACTACACAAATAACATCTTCTACTCTATTAGGGTTTGAGCAAATTTCGCACAAATCGGTATCGCTAATATTATTACAGTTTTTACAAAACTTAATATCATTACGCATAGTGCTTAATGCTTCGGCTAACTGCAATGTATTTTCTTTTGGCTGTCCCAATAAATGTAGTACTAAACGTAACGCAGTACGCTTACCAACACCTGGTAATTGAGACATTTCATCAACAGCTTTTTCTAATAATTTTGAAGAAAATTCCATACAAGCAAAGGTACTACAATTTATGAGTTTATTACTTACAAAAAACCCAATACTCTTTTTTACAGTATTGGGTTTTTATAATGTTTTATAAAGCTTTATTCTATAATAAGCTTTTTAGTTACCACTCCATTTAAGGTGTTTACTTTAACAAAATAAAGACCAGAAGCGTATTGAGCAACATCTATTGTGTAAGTATCTAAAAGATTTTCATCCTTAGCATAATACATTAATTTACCAATAGAGTTATAGATTCTTATTGACACGTTATCTCCTTTATCCCAACGTAAATTAATTTGAGTTTTTGCTGGGTTAGGGTACATATTTAACGATTGTAAATCAAACTCACTAACACTTAAGCTAGCATCATACAAATTAGATCTCCACACACCTCTACCGTAAGTAGCTGCATAAATTTTGTTTTCAACTGTATTTATTTCAAGCTCGCTAATAATTACATTAGGTAAGTTATTACTAAATGGTTGCCAGCTATTTCCTGTAGTATTATCAATATAATATACACCATAGTTCATACCTAAGTATAAACCATCCTCACCATTGTCATGCCAGGTTAAAGCCTGAGCGCTAAAGTTAGGTAAATCAAATCCATAAGGTGTCCAAGTTATTCCTCCATTTGAAGACACATATACTTTTTGAGTAGATGTTGTAGCTATTGCTACTTTATTTGGATCTGTTGGATGAATTGCTATCGAATTTACAGAACCCGAAAACCCAGAGAGCTGCGACCAACTATTAACAATACCTACAAAAGTATTTTTATATAAGTTTCCATTTATTGACAAGTACATGTAGCTACTATTTGAAGGCGCTACTTTTAAATTGTCTATGTTAGCACCAAAATTTTGCGACACTGAAGTCCAACTTGTACCTCCATTGGTAGACATGTAAACCTCGTCAAAAGCAATATAAATAGTATTTTGAACAAGTGGATCTTGCTCAAAAGGTACAACCCAATTGTAAAAGTTTTGACCTCCTTTTCCGTCAGGCTTAACTAAATTAGATATGTTTGATCCTCCATTAATAGTTTTGTATGTAGTACCAAATTGAGAAGTACCATACATAATATTGCTATTATTCTTATCAACAAACGACTCCATTCCATCTGCGCCTAACCAATCAATCCAATCTCCATTAGCCAAATACGCTGATGTTCCATTATCTTGAGAACCTCCACTAATAATTACAGGATCAGACTGCGTAATACCAAACTTATAAAACTGCTTGATACTCATTCCAGCAGATAAATCAGTATAAAAGTTTGCTGTTAACGCTGAAGAAGGGTTATTAGCAACATAAATACCTCCATCAGTTCCTGCATATAACTTATCACCTACAAACTCCAAAATATCTACATCAGCATGACAATACCCAATCCCTTGTGCTGCAGCATTCTGCGGAATCCACTGGGAAGAAATATTAAATGAAACACCTCCATCTAAAGAGCGCCACGTATTAATACCAGCAATATGCACTTCATTTGCATCTGCTGGATTAACTGTTATATCCATATCTCTAGGTGCTTGACCAGAACCAACATCGCTTGGATCTTCAGGGTCAGAGCTATATCCAAAATAATTTTTACCATCGTGGTCTAACTCACTAAAAGTAACAGCACTATCTGTCGATTTGTACAAGCTTCCGAATGCACTTCCACTGGCTTCAATAACATATACTGTTGAAGGACTATTAGCTGAAACGCCTATCATCTTAGGTCCATTTGAAAATACACCTGTAATTTCAGAAAAGTTAGCTCCTCCATCTGTTGACACAAATACACCTTGCCCTGAAGCATAAATGGTATTAGAATCTCCTGGTTTAAACTCAACATCATAACCATTTGTTGCAGACTCGTTTATTAATGTCCAGTTAGCTCCAGCATTTGAAGATTTAAAAATACCTCCACTTTGCACACTGCAATACATTTTGTTAGAATTTGCAGGATCAATAATGATTTTATTTACACTTCCATTTCCAGTATCAGACCAGAAATTCCATGTAGCTCCTGCATCAGTAGACTTAAATATATTTCCGCTTGTGGTTCCCCAATAATATGTTGATGAGTCATTAGGATCTATTGCTAATGCATATACATATAAATTCGACATATTGTCTGTTAACACCTCCCAAGTAGCGCCTCCATCAAGAGTTTTCCAAACACCTCCAGAGTTTGCTCCTGCAATAATATGATTAGAGTTTGAAGCATCTACAGCAATAGATGTTACTCTTCCTACTCCTGGATTCCATCCACTTGTTTGGTTCCAATTTGTTGGTCCTAATTGCTCCCAAGTACCAACAGTAGTTCTTGCTAATCCTGAATTTTGATTAATATAATTATTGTAGTTTTCAAGTTCTTCAAAATAAAACTCAGGCGTTTTAAGCATTCCGTTTTCATCCATATTTCTCAAGGCTTGGTATTCCCATCTTTTGTAAGGTTTGTAACCTTTACCTTGTCCAGTTCCTTCAATTGCAAAATAAGCTTCAGCCTCAGCTATGATTTCTTCTACAGTGTAGGTACCTGCATCCATCATTCTTTTATATTCTTGAGACCAAGATGTCATCATGAATACTGAGAAAACTAAAGAAATGTAAATTTTTTTCATTTTAATTTAGTTAATATTGTGTTTTATTAAATTTTTCAAAAATAGTATTTTAAAACAATAGTATTGTTAATATTTCATTTTTATGTCTCCTAGTTCAATAGCGCTACTTATCATTGGTTACTTTGTCGTATTAATTTTAATTTCTTACTTCACAAGTAAAGAAGATTCTAACGAAGCGTTCTTTAAAGCCAATAAATCTGCTCCTTGGTACCTTGTTGCTTTTGGAATGATTGGAGCTTCGCTTTCGGGAGTTACTTTTATTTCGGTTCCTGGAGCTGTAGAGAGTAAGCAGTTTGGGTATCTACAAGTTGTTTTTGGATATTTATTTGGATATCTGGTAATAGCATATGTACTACTACCTATTTACTACAGGCTAAACCTTACTTCAATTTACACCTATTTAAGAGATAGATTTGGAAACACGAGTTATAAAACTGGTTCTGTTGCTTTTTTAATTTCAAGAACCGTTGGTGCTGCATTTCGTCTTTTTTTAGTAGCAAAAGTGCTACAATTACTAATTTTTAATCAGTTTGAAATTCCTTTTTTTATAACGGTTATCATCACTATTGCGCTTATTTGGCTCTATACTTTTAAAGGCGGAATTAAAACCATCATATTTACTGATACGCTTCAAACACTTTTCATGTTGGTTTCAGTAATTGTTACTATTGTGTTTTTAGCATCTGCACTAGATTTAAATAGTGTTTCTGATATTTATAGTAATGTAAAGGAAAGTACAATGAGTAAAGTATTCTTTTTTGAAGATGTAAATGATGCTCAATATTTCGTTAAAAGCTTTTTGGCAGGTATGTTCATAACTATTACCATGACTGGACTTGACCAAGATATGATGCAAAAAAACCTAACCTGTAAAAACCTAAAAGAAGCTCAAAAAAACATGGTAAGCTTTAGTGTGGTTTTAATTTTTGTAAACATTCTCTTTTTAGTACTGGGTCTTTTACTTACCCAATATGCTCAACAAAATAATATTACAGCAAGCAAAGACAACCTTTTTCCAACCATAGCTATGTTACCTGAAATAGGTGTCATAACTTCAGCATTTTTTATTCTTGGTCTAATCGCTGCTGCTTACTCTAGTGCAGACTCAGCGCTTACTTCACTAACGACTTCGTTTTGCATTGATATTATTGAGCTAGACAAAAAACCAAAAGAACAACAAAAGAAAATTAGAAAAACAGTACATATTTTCACAAGTATAGTTTTAGTACTTGTAATTATACTTTTTGATTTAATTTTTAAAGATGTTTCTGTTATCTGGGAATTATTTAAAGCTGCTGGTTACACTTATGGACCATTACTTGGGTTGTTTGCTTTTGGTATTCTAACCAAATCTCAAATAAAAGACAAACATGTATGGATTATTGCTATCATTGCTCCTATTGTATCTTATCTTTTAAACGCCTATTCCGAAACTTTATTCAACGGTTATCAAATTGGCTTTGAAATTCTTATTATAAATGGGTTACTAACCTATTTAGGATTAATATTGATCCGTAGACAAAAGCACTAAAGTACAAGACGCTTCATGAGGAATATTGTTTTTATCTAATAATTTATAAAACTCATCGTTTTCTGTTCCTGGGTTAAAAATAACTCGCTCAGGTTTAAGCCCAATAATATAATCGTAATACTCTTTTTGAACCGTTGGGTTAAGATAAAGTGTAACAGTATTTAAATCTTTATAAGGTAATAATTCAGTATCAATTTCTACTCCTGAAATCGTCCCGCTTTTGCTTCCATAAGCTACTACTTCATGGTTATTATTCACTAATCGTTCTACAGCATAGTTTGAATATCTATTAGGCTTAATAGAGGCTCCAAATACTAAGGTTTTTTTGCTCATATGTTAAAATGTTGTTAAGTAGTGTTAAAAAGAGTAACACAAAATTCATAAAGGCGTCTATCAAATACAATCGTAAAAAAACAAAACTAATCAATCAATCAAAAAATGAAAAAGTTATTATTGCTTTGTCTATTTGCTTTTACCCTATCTTTAACTGCAAATGCTACATTAGCTAACACTGAAAAAGATGGAACCGTAACCGGAAAAGTATTAGACGTAAACCTCAACCAACCCTTACCTTACGTAAACATTATTATTAAAAATGCAGCTGGTACAACTATTACTGGTGGGATTACTGATGACCAAGGTAATTTTGAAATTAAAAACATACCTGAAGGTAAAAGTTTTTTAAGCGCTCAATACATTGGTTACAAAACAGTAACCAAAGAAATAATTGTCGATAAAGGCAGTTACAGAATTGACCTTGGTAATATTATGCTTGAAGAAGATATTGCAAGCCTTGACGAAGTGACTGTTGTAGCAGAAGTATCTTCAATTCAACAAAAAGTTGACAGAAAAGTCATTACCATTGGTAAAGACCTTACTACTACTGGAGCGACTGCTTCAGAAATCATGAACAATCTTCCTGCAGTAAGTGTTGATAGTCAAAACGGAAACATTAGTTTACGTGGTAATGAAAATGTACGTGTACTTGTAGACGGTAAACCAACCAACGTACCTGCTGCTCAATTATTAAAACAGATTCCTTCTACATCAATTAAAAGTGTTGAATTAATTACAAACCCATCAGCTAAATACAATCCTGAAGGAATGAGTGGTATTATCAACATCATTCTTCATAAAAACACAAACATTGGTTTTAATGGTAATGTAAACATAGGTTTCGCTAAAGAAATCAGTCCTAACTTCAACAGTTCAATTGATATGAACTACCGAAATGGAAAACTTAACTTTTACGGAAACTACGGTAACAACATAGGGAAAAGCAAAAACTACGGAATGATAGAGCGATTTGACAACAATACTGAGCAATTGTTCGATTTTGGTAACAACAACAAATCGCACCTTTATAAAATTGGAGTAGATTACTACATTAATGATAATAATACACTTTCATTTTACACCAATCAAAACATATATGATGGAAAAGGTAATGGAACTACTGATGTATTATATTTAAATAATGATTTTCCTGATTTCCGTCAGGTGTTCAATAACTCAAATGAAAATAACACTTCAACCTACAATGGAGCTTATAAACACGACTTCAAAAAAGAAGGTCATAATATAAGTTTAGAAGCTGACTATAGCACGTTTGATAGTGATGAGTTTGCTAACTTCGCGTTTAATGACAACACTGGTTATATTGATGTTGTTGATAACAAAAGAGACAATACTGTTATAAATTTAGACTATGTTAACCCTTTATCTGAAAAGGCTAAACTAGAAATTGGTGCAGAATACAGATCTAATAACTCTGATAATATTTACGATACTACAAATGCTAATTTATTCGATTCTAATTATGAGTACAATAGAAGCATATATTCGTTTTACACCACTTATGGTAAAACATTCGAAAAATGGTCTTACCAAGTTGGAGCGCGTTTAGAGCAATATGAAGTTGAAGCTAACTTTGCTCAAGACACTCAAGACAATGCCAAATTTACTGATGAGCAATTCAGTATTTACCCATCGGTATTTGCAACCTATAATCTTTCAGAAAAAAACACTTTGCAATTTAGTTATAGTAGACGTGTTGATCGTCCTGGTTTAGGACAAATCAACCCAATTAGAGAATGGAGTACACCTCGTGTAACTTCAATTGGTAATCCTGAATTAAGACAACAGTTTACCAATTCATTCGAAATTAACTATACTAAAATAATAAAAGGTGGTAGCATAACTGCTGGTACATTTTACAGAAACATTGAAGATGAAATTAACAGAGCTGTTTATATAGATCCAGAAGATCCAACTGGAGAAAGCGTAATATTAACTTACGATAACTTTGACAACAATTCAGCTTATGGTGTTGAAGCCTCTACAAACTACAGACCAACAAAATGGTGGAGTTTAAATGCAAGTGCTGAGTTTTATTACAGAACTGTAAGAGGTGTTGTAGAACAAGAAAACGTTGATGTAGACAACTCTACTTTTAACTTTAGAATGAATAACAACTTTAAAGTTACTAAAAGTTTGAATTTATCTGTTTTTGGAATGTATAGAGGGCAAGAAAAAGGGCTTCAAAACATAAGAAAACCAATGACATTAGTTAACACTGGATTACGCTACACGTTCTTAGAGGACAAGGCAACTTTTAGCTTTAGTTACAGTGATATTTTCAACTCAATGAAATTTGCTTTTGATGGCACAAGACCTTTTCCTACTGAAGGTGAATTTAACTGGGAAAGTAACCAATGGCGCATAGGATTATCTTACCGATTTGGCGGTGGAAAATACAGAGCGTTAAGCAGAAAACAAAGAGATGATAATGAAACCCAAGGAAGTGGTGGTTTTATGTAAAAAAATTTGATAGCCAACGTAATAGTTGATGGTTAGTGTTAATGCTTGGTTATTGAATAAGAAAACCCGGAACATTTTTGTTTCGGGTTTTTACTCTTCAAAAGTTAATAAAATGTTATTCTTGATTATTCATGATTAAAAAATCACCAAAAAGTCATTTTTTTGCAGTTATAATGTAATCGACAAGTTTAAATTAATTTGAATTAGCCTTCATAAATTATAAAAAAACTTGAAAACAACACATTATACACAAAAGCTCAAAGTGAAAACTTTGGGCTTTTTTTCTTTAAAAATTTATTAAAAACTGTAATATATACGCAATTAACTCGTCTATTATATAACTAGCTACTTTCTTAAAGAATTTAGATTAATTTGAATTAGCCTTCATCAATCAAAATTCAAAAAATAGTAGTAAGTGTTAAACTTAAAACTCAAGGTTATTGCTTTGGGTTTTTTAATTTTTGTTAATTGATAGTTAAAAGTGTTAACGAATGAAATAAATTTTAATTTTTTACGTCTAAGGTGTAGTGATAAGTTTTAAAGTTAATCAATTAAAATATCACTGTTTTATAGTTTAGTGTTAGTAAGTTGGTTAATAGCGAAAAAACCCGAAACGTTTTAAAGTTTCGGGTTTTTTTATGGTTATAAATTTTACTTTTTTATTGAGCCTTTACCACTTAATAATAGCACTTCCCCAAGTAAATCCACTTCCAAAGGCAGCAAGAACTACAGTATCACCTTCTTTTATTTTTCCTTGTTCCCAAGCTTCAGTTAAAGCAATAGGAATAGAAGCTGCTGTTGTGTTTCCGTATTTTTGAATATTATTAAATACTTGGTCGTCTTCCAATTGAAACTTCTTTTGAATAAACTGCGAAATACGCAAGTTGGCTTGATGCGGAATTAACATATCAATGTCATTTACCTGCAACTTGTTTTTCATTAAGCCTTCCATAATTACTTCACTAAAACGAACTACGGCATTTTTAAATACAAACTGTCCGTTCATGTAAGGATAGTAGCTCTCATCTTCAGGATTATTATCTGCTATAATATCATTTACCCAACGTTTTCCCATTCCTGGAGCTATCAAGCTTAACTCTTCGGCATGTTCTCCTTGAGAGTGCAAGTGCGTTGATAAAATACCTTTACTATTATCTTCTTCACGTGTTAAAACTGCTGCTCCTGCTCCATCTCCAAAAATCACCGAAACACCTCTTCCTCGAGTAGTTTTATCTAATCCGTGAGAATGTAATTCACTTCCAATAACAAGCACGTTTTTATACATTCCTGTTTTTATAAAATTATCAGCAACCGATAATCCATAAACAAAACCAGAACATTGATTACGTACATCTAATGCACCAACTGTTTTTATGTCTAATTCTTTTTGAACGGTAACTCCTGGTCCAGGAAAGTAATAATCTGGACTTAAAGTTGCAAAAATGATAAAATCAATGTCATCTTTATCAATTCCTGCACGTTCTATAGCAACTTTAGCTGCTTTTACACCCATTGCAGATGTGGTATCACCACTTCCTGGTTTTACCCAACGACGCTCTTTAATTCCTGTTCGCTCTTGAATCCATTCATCACTGGTATCCATCAACTTGGTTAAATCATCATTGGTTACCACATTGTCAGGCACATAAGAACCTAAACCTATTATTTTTGAATTATACATATCATAAAAATTAGCTTCGCAATTTAAATATTTCAAAATAAAACCTCTTTAAAAAAAATAATCTATCGTTATGCATGCATAACATTTTATATAATGTCACTTTGTCACTTTTTTGGGCTTGGTATTTTTTTTGTCTTTGGAATGAACATAATTACAAATACAATAAAACACATATATTATGGCAAAAGGAAACATTAATGTATCGGTAGAAAACATCTTCCCGCTCATTAAAAAATTCTTATACAGTGACCACGAAATCTTTTTACGTGAGTTAATTAGTAATGCAACTGATGCAACTTTAAAGCTAAAGCACTTAACCAGTATTGGTGAAGCTAGCGTTGAATACGGCAATCCGCAAATTGAAGTAAAAGTTGATAAAGACGGTAAAAAACTTCACATTATTGACCAAGGGTTAGGTATGACTGCTGACGAAGTTGAAAAATATATCAACCAAGTTGCTTTTTCTGGTGCCGAAGAGTTTCTTGACAAATACAAAGATTCTGCAAAAGATTCAGGAATTATAGGACATTTTGGTCTTGGCTTTTATTCAGCATTTATGGTTGCTGAAAAAGTAGAAATCATTACAAAATCTTACAAAGATGAACCAGCTGCACATTGGACTTGTGATGGTTCACCAGAATTTACACTAGAAGCTCACGATAAAACTGAAAGAGGTACTGAAATTATTCTTCATATTGCTGAAGATTCTACCGATTTTTTAGAAGACAACCGCATAAGCGAACTACTTACAAAGTATAATAAGTTTATGCCTGTGCCAATTAAATTTGGAACAAAAACAGAAACCTTACCAAAACCTGAAGATGCAAAAGAAGACGATCCTGCACCTACAAAAGAGGTTGACAACATCATAAACAATCCAAATCCTGCTTGGACAAAGCAACCAACAGATTTAGAAGACAATGATTACAAGAGCTTCTATCGTGAGTTGTACCCAATGCAGTTTGAGGAACCATTATTTCACATTCACTTAAATGTTGACTATCCGTTTAATTTAACTGGGATTTTATATTTCCCAAAAATGACTAACGACCTCAACATCCAAAAAGATAAAATTCAACTGTATCAAAACCAAGTGTTTGTAACAGATAACGTAGAAGGTATTGTTCCAGAATTCTTAACGATGCTTCGTGGTGTTATTGATTCTCCTGATATTCCACTAAACGTTTCTCGTAGTTACTTACAAGCCGATGGTGCTGTGAAGAAAATTTCGTCTTACATTACACGTAAGGTGGCTGATAAATTAAAATCGTTATTCAACAACAACCGTGAAGATTTTGAAGCAAAATGGGACGACATTAAAATTGTAATTGAATACGGAATGCTTTCTGAAGAAAAATTCTTTGAAAAAGCTGATGCCTTTGCATTGTACCCAACGGTAGATGGTAAACACTACACGTATGACGAACTTTACAATGCTATAAAAGCAAAACAAACTGATAAAGACGATAAACTTGTTATTCTTTATGCATCAAACAAAGATGCGCAACACAGCTACATTGAAGCTGCAAAAGCAAAAGGTTACGAAGTGTTATTTTTAGATTCTCCTATTGTTTCTCACTTAATGCAAAAACTAGAAACGACAAAAGAGAATATTTCGTTCGCACGTGTTGATGCTGATCATGTAGACAACTTAATTAAGAAAGATGACAACAAGATTTCAAAATTAAGTGATGATGAAAAGAAAACGCTAGACGAACTTCTTAAAGAAGTAATTCCTGCTGAAAAATTCACAGTGCAATTAGAACCTATGGATAGCGATGCTGCTCCATTTATGATTACACAACCAGAATTTATGCGTCGTATGAAAGAGATGCAACAAACTGGTGGTGGCGGTATGTTTGGTATGGGCAACATGCCAGATATGTACAACTTGGTTGTAAACACAAATCATGAATTGGTTGGTGAAATTTTAAACACCAAAACCAAGAAAAAACAAGAACGTTTAATAAACCAAAGTTTAGATTTAGCGCGTTTAAGTCAAGGGTTACTTAAAGGTGAAGAACTTACAAACTTTATTAAGCGTAGCTACGACATGATAAAGTAAACTCGTAATTACGAGGAAGAATTACGAAGTAATCTATTTATTTAATGTGAGATTGCTTCATTACATTCGCAATGACAAGAGAACTAAAAAACCACTTCCTAACACGAAGTGGTTTTTTTTATCCTAAACAAAAAGTGATGTTCCCTCACTAAAACACATCTTTTACCAATTCCTCATTTTACAACATCTTAGTCTTTGCTAGGTTTGACAGGTATAACATTAACACTTTGTATTATGAAAAACCCATTCAACTTAAGTATTAAATCACCTTGTCAAGAAAACTTTCAAAAATTTATGCCTACTGCAAAAGGTGGTTTTTGTGGCTCATGCGAAAAAGAGGTTGTTGATTTCACTAAAATGACTTCAAATGAAATTATTGCATTTTTTAAGGCAAAAGAAACTCAAAATGTATGTGGCAGATTTAACAACAATCAGTTAAAAACCTACTCACCTACTCCAAAACGAAAAAAGTTAAGCTTTTTAAGCGCTGTTGGTTTAGCATCTTTATCATTATTCTCGTTTGGAACTGCTCAAGCACAAAACACATCAAAAACGTCTGACAGTTCAGATAAAAACAATTCAAAAGTGCTTCAAGATTCTCAAGAAAGTAACATAACGGTCGAAGGCACTGTTACTGATGGTCAATTTCCACTTCCTGGAGTAAACATAGTGCTACAAGGCACAACTATTGGAACTTCTAGCGACTTTGATGGCAACTTCACTTTTCCGCAGAAACTAAAAAAAGGAGATATTTTGGTTTTTAGCTATTTAGGAATGAAATCTCAAAAATTGGTTATTAATGATAAAAATTCTGCTTCTAGTGTAGCATTACAAGTTATGATGGAAGGTGACACTTGTATCATTATGGGAAAAGTAGCAACAAAAGAAGTTTACAAGTCTAAAAGGAATTAAACTACAACATGAGAAAAACACTCGTTATAATAACCTTTAGTATTGTAAGCTTTTCAGTAGCGCAAGTATCGGATTTTAACACTGTCGATTTTACACGTGCAGATAATATTGCGAAATTAAATGAAGGAGAAGATCTTGACAACCTTCCTGTACTTGCGCATAAGCTTACCGCTAATATTAAAACTGATGTTGAAAAATTCAGGGCTATTTATCTTTGGGTATGCCAAAATATAAAAGGAGATACTACTCAAGATAGTAAAGTTTTTAAACACAAAAAAAAACTAGCACACGATTCTGTAGCTTATTTAAAATGGAATAATGAGTTTAAGGTTAAAGCCTTTAAAAAACTACTTAAACGTAAAAAAACCATGTGCACAGGTTATGCCTATTTGGTAAAAGAACTTTGTTTTTTAGCTGACATTGAATGCGTGATTGTTGATGGTTACGGAAGATCAGTTTCTGTCAATGTTGAAGCATTAGACTTTGCTAACCATTCTTGGAATGCCGTAAAACTCAATAATAAATGGTACTTGTGTGATGCCACTTGGTCTAGCGGATTTACTTTAAACACGAGTTTTATTAAAGATTATAATGATGGCTATTTTTTAACAGACCCTATTCTTTTTGCCAAAAATCATTTTCCGTTGGATAAAAAATGGTTTTTAAATGATTCGTTAGCAAATACCAAATTTACACCTCAAGCTATTGTTTATGGTGAAACTTTTAAGCACAAAATTATTCCTACGTATCCAAAAACACTTAATGTGACCACTAAAAAAGACGTAGCATTACATTTTAGTTTTAAGACATTAGCATCTAACCCTCAAGACCGAGTAGAGCTTGTGCAATTTGTTGGCTCAAAGGAACACTCATTTAAAATCGAAGACTTACAAAAAACCGACACTAGCATTTCATTCAACAATACCTTTAAACACAAAGGTTATCATGATGTGCATATAAAAGTTAATAACGACATTGTTGCAACATACACAGTAAAGGTTATTAAGTAAAACTGTAACTAAAAAACTATTTGGTCGTCTTATAATAAACTGTAAATTATCACTTTAAAAAAACCGACCAATGATTTCACAACGTTTCGCCTTAGCAATATGTTTTTTAGTTAGCATGTTGCTTCCTGTACCACATTTATTTTCTCAAGAGAATATTGAACCTAAAATTGATGTCTTAGCATCTGAGGCATACAAAGCTGATGAACCTGGAGTTTCAATTTTAGTCGCCAAAAACGGTAAAGTCATTTATCAAAAAGCTTTTGGTAAGGCAAGTCTTGAATTAGATGTGCCAATGACGCCAAATCATGTTTTTGAAATTGGTTCAATTACCAAACAGTTTACAGCAATTGCTATTTTAATGCTACAAGAGCAAGGTAAACTAAAGGTTAATGACGACATTACTAAATACATACCTGATTACCCAACTAAAGGCAAAACAATAACCATTCATAATTTATTAAACCATACTAGTGGTATTAAAAGTTATACAAACATTCCTAGTTTTAGGCAATTTGCAGCTAAAGACATGAGTCCTAAAGAACTTATAGATGTTTTTAAGGATGAGCCTATGGATTTTAATCCTGGAGAGCAATACAGCTATAACAATTCAGGATATATTCTTTTAGGATACATCATTGAAGTTGTTTCAGGAATGACTTACGAAGACTTTGTTGAAAAGAATATTTTTGAAAAAATAGGTATGACAAATTCCTATTACGGAAGTAAAAAAGAGTTAATTAAAAACAGAGCTTTAGGATATCAAGAAGGTGAAAATGGTTATGAAAACGCAGATTATCTAAGCATGACATTACCTTATGCTGCTGGATCATTAATGTCTACAACCAATGATTTACTTAAATGGCAAAATGCCCTAAACAATTATACATTTATTACTAAAGATAGTTATGAAACAGCCATTCATGGTTCTACACTCAACAATGGCGAGCATATTCCTTATGGTTATGGCTTAGGTGAAAACACTATTAGTGGTTCTCCAAGCATTCAACATGGAGGAGGAATTTTTGGATATACCACTATGGGTATTTACTTACCTGAAGAAGATATTTTCGTTTCTGTATTAAGCAACTGCAACTGTAAAAATGTAACCGATTTAGCGACTAGAATTGCAGCTATTGCCATTGGAAAACCTATACCATCAAAAGCTGATGCAATTACCTTGTCTGAAAATGAATTAAACACTTGGGTTGGTGCTTATGAATTTGATGGCAACATCATAAGACACATTACTGTTGAAAACGGAAAGATTTATAGTTTACGAGAAGGAAGTGTTAAACTTGAAATTTTCCCGTTATCAAAAACACATTTCTTTTTTGAATCTGGTACAACTGCTTACAAATTTTCCAAAGATGATAATGGTAAGAAACAAGTTATTATGATTAATGGTAACAACGAAACTTTAGGTCATGAAACTGATAAAGCTCCACCAGCCGAAAAAGAAAGCATTACTGTTTCACAAGACATACTAAACACGTACGTTGGTAAATATGAATTACAACCAGAATTTATAATAACCATAACAACCAATAACGAAGGACAATTATTTGCAGAGGCAACAGGTCAACCAAAGTTTGAAGTTTTTGCTGAAGCTAAAGATCGCTTCTTCCTAAAAGTTGTTGCTGCTAGTATTAGTTTTAATGTTGATGATAAAGGAGTCGTTACAGGTTTAACATTGCATCAAAATGGTGCAAATATGCCAGCTAAAAAAGTGGAGTAATTAAGCGTTGACTTTCATTTGGGCATTTTTACAAAAAGGACGACCTTTGCAAAAGTTTAAAATTTCAATATGAGTAATCACAAAGAATTTATGAAACGTGCCATTGCTATGGCAGACAAAGGAATGAGCTCAAATGCTGGAGGCCCTTTTGGGTGTGTTATTGTAAAAGATGGAGCTATTATTGCAGAAGGTCATAACTGTGTCACATCTACCAATGACCCTACAGCACATGCCGAAGTTGTTGCTATTCGTAAAGCTTGCGAAGTTTTAGGTAGCTTTCAATTAGACGATTGTGTTGTTTATACCTCTTGCGAACCTTGTCCTATGTGTTTAGGTGCCATTTATTGGGCAAGACCTAAAAAAGTATATTATGCATGTAATAAAGTAGATGCTGCAAATATAGGCTTTGACGATCATTTTATATACGAAGAAATTGACAAACCAATAACGGTAAGAAGCATTCCGTTTGAGCAAATGTTGCAAGATGAAGGTGTTTCTGTTTTTGATAAATGGGCTAGTAAAGGTGATAAAACCGAATATTAAACGCTTAGTCGTTTATCAACAAAAACTTATATAACGCTTATTGAAAAAGGAGCAGATGCAAGCATTTTTGTAAAAGGAAGACAACAAGCAGCACCAATTTGGAAAGTTTTAATTTTAAACTTAGCCTTATTATTAATGGGCATTGGTCTTGGTTCTTTTATTGCTTTACTTTTAGAAACCTACACAAGCATTAATGATGGAGGTATTTATCCTGCTTGTATTTTTACAATGGCTGGTTTAGGGCTTTTTGCAGGTTTTAATATGACTAAAAAATTAGACAAAGAATAAAACATTAAAATTACCAACCAAAAACTTAAAACTACTGTTCAATATTGAGCAGTAGTTTTTTTTATGATTGAATATTAGATTATGTATCTTTAAGGTTTAATTCAAAAATTCAATCAATGAAAAAAATTCTAGCACTTAGCTGTTTAATTCTAAGTTTTATTGCCTGTAAAGAGGATACTAAAAGTAACCAAACCAATGAAGACGTTGATGTTGTAAATAATGAAGCTTTTGATAAAGTTTTAAAGCTTTATCATGAAGATGGACTTAAACTTTACCCTTTAAATGCAACCTCAGCTGGTGACAACAGATATAATGACAAGTTACCAAACACCTTATCAAATCAGTTTGAATCTGATGAAAAAGCCTATTACAGTAATTACAAATCTCAAGTTAGTGCTTTTAATAATGATAGTTTATCTGAGAGTCAGCGATTAAGTAAAGCCATTTTAATTTGGGAATGTGATACCAACTTAGAGCGTTTTGAATTTAATGAAGATTTAATGCCTATCAATCAGTTTTGGGCACAACACCTAATTATTGGTCAATTGGCTAGCGGTTCATCTTCGCAACCATTTAAAACAGTTGAAGATTATAACAACTGGTTAAGTCGTTTAGACGGTTACTTACAATGGATGAATTCTGCTGAAGAAAAAATGAAAGAAGGCGTTAAAGCAGGTTATGTGTTGCCAAAATCTTTAATCAAAAAAGTATTACCTCAACTTGAGGCTTCAACCACAACCAATCTTGATGAGCACTTATTTTACGCTCCTGTAAAGAATTTACCTGATACGTTTTCTGATGAAGATAAGACTAAAATAACCGAAGCTTACAAAGACATGGTTTTAAACAAAGTTGTGCCTGCCTATAAAAAACTTCACGCTTACATGAGTACAGATTACTTAGCGGCTGGTAAAACTGAAAGTGGCATTTCTGCTACACCTAATGGTAATGAGTATTATCAGCATTTAATAAAACGCTACACTACTACAAACATGACTGCTGATGAAATCCACCAACTAGGTCTTAGTGAGGTAAAGCGTATACTTTCTGAAATGGAAAAAGTAAAGGAACAAGTAGGTTTTGAAGGTGATATTATTGCATTTTTTGACTATGTAAGAACCAATAAAGAGCTTATGCCTTACAAAACTGCAGAAGAAGTTATAGCGCACTTCAATAGAATACATGAAACTATGCAACCTCAATTAGATAAACTATTTAATGTAAAACCAAGAACACCTTTTGAAGTAAGACGCACTGAAGCTTTCAGGGAAGCATCAGCAAGTGCTGAGTACAACCCAGGATCGTTAGATGGTACTCGACCAGGTATTTTTTATGTTCCTGTGCCAAATGCCGAAAATTACAATAACTTCTCTGACGAGTCTTTATTTTTACACGAAGCTATTCCAGGACATCATTATCAAATTTCCTTACAACAAGAAAATAAAGAACTACCAGACTTTAGAAAAACATTGTATTACAGTGCTTATGGAGAAGGTTGGGCTTTATATACTGAATCCTTAGGAAAAGAACTTGGACTATACACAAACCCATATCAATATTTTGGAATGTTAAGTGCTGAAATGCACAGAGCCATTAGACTGGTTGTTGATACAGGAATTCACACTAAAGGATGGACAAGAGAGCAAGCCATAAAATATTCATTAAAAAATGAAGCTGAAACTGAAGCAAGTATCACTGCCGAAATTGAGCGTTATATGGCTATTCCTGGTCAAGCTTTATCCTATAAAATCGGTCAGTTAAAAATTAAAGAATTACGTGCTAAAGCTGAAAAAGAACTTGGTGATGCTTTTGATATTGCTGAGTTTCATAATCAAATTTTAGAATCAGGAAACATGCCTTTAGCATTGTTAGAAGACAAAATAAACGCTTGGATAGCCAATAAAAAATAAGGTGTTTAAAACACAGCAACTCATACTATATTTAGGTATTCTTTATTCTGGTTTTGCAGTATCACAAACCAGAATAAAGGATGCACAAAGCAAAATACCTGTTGCATATGCAACCGTATCTTTTGGCAATGGACATGGTATTTTTGCCGATGATGAAGGTATGTTTGTTTTTAGTAAAAAATTATATCCAGATGTTGACTCTCTGTTTGTTTCGGCATTAGGTTACAAAGATGTTTCAATTGCAGCAAACAACCTCTCGGAGACTATCAATTTAGAACCTTACATTGACCAATTGGATGAAGTAGTCATTAATGTAACCATCAACAGAAAGTTTAAGGAAGAAACGCTTAAACCGTATTTGGATGACGATTATTACAAGTGCTGGTTACCAACAATAGAATCGGAAATTGCTGTGTTTTTTAACAATACCGATTCGCAACTCAAACAAATAAGCACTGTTCACTTCCCTATTACTTTAGAGTCAAAAGACTGGAAAAAGCGCAAACGTTCCAATGCCAACAAACGTGAATTCTCAACGCTGTTTAAAGTAAAGTTTTACAAGAACAATAATGGTTTTCCTGGAGAGGCTCTAACTTATGACAACATTGTGTTTGTAGCTACCGAAAAACATGGTGATGCATACGAACTGGATGTTTCCAAACACAATTTGTTCATTCCTGAAAATGGTTTTTTTGTATCCATACAGGTTTTAGGTTACACTGATAAAACAGGAAAATTACTTCCTAATAAAAAATACAAGGAAATAAAAACAGCAAGAGGCATTGTAAAAATCCCTACTAATTTTAGACCACTTTTCCCATTTACTGATGAAATTGAAACGCACAACACCTACATAAAACGTGTGTTTTTAGACAATAATAAATGGGTACAATTCAAAAAAGGAAGTGGTATTGAATCTAGTTTATTAAAGTCAGACCTTACCAATTATGGTGTAGGACTCACTTATAAAGTATTTAAAGATGAATAACCCTTGGCACCTACACCTTATGGCTGCAATTTATGTTTTTGCAGGCATTATGCATTTTATAAAACCTAAAATGTATATGCGCATTATGCCTAGGTATTTACCAAACCATAAATTACTGGTGCTTTTAAGTGGCATTGCCGAAATTGCTCTGGGTATTGCCTTATGTATTCCTGTTTTAAAAACTAGTGCTGTATATGGCATTATAGCAATGTTAATAGTGTTTTTACTAGTACATTTTTATATGTTATCTGGTGAAAAAGCAAGTGCTGGCATCCCAAAATGGATTTTAATACTACGTATTCCTTTACAGTTTGTATTAATGTATTGGGCTTGGTCATATTTGTAATTGATTATTACTATTTTAGAGTTGTAGTATACTACTTAGTACTATCTATCAGAAAAATTGAATGCAAAAAATGATTGATTTAAAAAAACTTTCAATTTATTATAAATACAATGGAAATCCTACCAATCCTAAACTTTATAATGAGCGGACCGAAAAGTGGCTAAATAAAGAAATCTCTTCGGATGAGTTTATGACCATAGATAAAATAGACCAAAATTTTGTATGTATAAAGAGTGGTGGCTTTTCTGCGAAAATGGTGGAAGAAATGGAGTTGGAATTATCGCAACTAAAGAAACTTGTTTCGGACGAAGCATATGAATATTTACGTCTTGGTAAAAAGCCAAAAAATTTGGAAAAGCCAAAATCATCTTGGATAAATAGGTTAGTAGATAAAATAGTTAATAAATAGAAACCTGTAATGTAATCTACTGACTAAAAAATAACCTAAACCACTAAAACTGACAACTACACAAAACCTTAGTACGTAATTATGAAAAATGGCTTGTATTTTGTTATTTCACTTCTATTACTTACTTCTTGCGGAGCAATAAAATACAATTGTGCAGATTTAGAATCTATAGAAAAAATACCAACTGAAACTCTTATTAAAACTTCTGACTCAATTTCTAAACTGTGGAATCTCGCCTGGAAAGAAAAAGAAGAAATGGAAAAGATTGGGTTAACAGTTGATTACAGTTTTGTGAATCCTGTCTACTTTGAGCAAAACTGTAATTCGACAACTGAATTAAAAGAAGCTTATCATATTATTAGTACAATGATTAAATATCGTATGATGAAAGTGCGAATAGTTGGAAATTCCGATTCTGTTGAGATTGAAAACAAACCAAAATTATCGCTCGAACGTGCTGAATTTATAAAAGCAATTTTTATAAAAAATGGAGTTGAAAAAAATCGAATAGAAATACTCGATGCTAAATTTGATAGACCCAATGGTCCAAAACTAAAAAATGGGAATAAAGAAAATAGACGTGTAGATTTTGAAATTATTGCAGATTAAAAATAAAACTCATCTTGATAGCTTTTAAAAATAAAACGACCAACTAAACTAAAAAAATGGAACCAACCAAAAGAACACTTGAAGCGCAACGCACTGAATTTAAAAACGGTAAGTTTATAGCAACTCCATTAGCAGGATTGATTGCTTGGTTACTAGTTGGAATTTCTGGTCTTACATTATCAGCGCAAACCACTGTTTGGGTATTATTTATTGCAACAGGTAGTATTGTATATTTAGGCATATTTATTTCAAAGTTTACAGGTGAAAACTTTCTGGATAAACAAAAACAGAAAAATGAGTTTGATAAACTGTTCTTTTTTACTGTTGCTCAAGCAGTGTTAGTTTATGCTATTGCTATTCCCTTTTTCCTTATTGATTATACTTCTTTACCACTTACTGTTGGTATTTTAACAGGATTGATGTGGCTTCCTTTTTCATGGATCATCAATCATTGGGTTGGTATTTTTCATTCGATAACAAGAACTGTTGTGGTTTTAGCATTATGGTATTTATTTCCAGAACATAGGTTTGTTGCTATTCCTTTTGCTATTGTATTAATCTATATTATTACGCTAATAATTTTAAAAAACAGGAAAAGAGCATAAAGCCATTAACCGCTACTCCACCTCAAAATCGAAATAAGTATCAGGAAAAGGTTCCCAACGTAATGTAAAATGCCACCATTCTTTTGAGTAATTTCTAAAATTATGTTTTAGCATAACCTGTTGTAGCAGCTGTCGATTGGCTTTTTGCTCATTGGTTATGTCTTCGTAATTCACCCAAGACTGTTGTCCAAAAAAATCAAATGGACTTCCCATATCCAATGGCTCATTGGTATTACCATCAATAATGGTTAAATCAACAGTGCTTCCTCTACTATGACCTGATCGTGTGGCAATATATTCTTCTCTAAACAAAAAGCGTTTTTCAACTTCAGGATAAAACTCTTGCTTATTTATAGTATCATTTAAGTCTTTTGCCCAACGCATAAAGTGGTTTACTGCACGTTGTGGTCTATAACCATCATATACTCTTAAACAAAGGTTTTGCTGTTGTAATTCATCTTGTACTTTTTTCAAAGCTTCGGCAGATTGCTTGGTTAAAATAAGTGTATTGGCTTTGTAACCTACTATGGTATCTCCAACAAAATTATGCGTACTATAATAGCGTAGTTCAACATCAATATCTGGGATAATTGTTTTTACATACACAAAACCTTCAGGCAAGTTGGTAGTATCTTGTTTGGTAAAACCAAAAGATATGAGCAATAGAAGACAAATGATAATTTTGTTTTTCATAATGTATAAGCTAATTTAGAAAAAATTTAGGCTATGACTTTGTTTTTAAACGAAAAAACAACCTTTCAGCTTCCTAATGCTGAACTAATTTATATTCCTAATTTTTATAACAACTCTGAAGCCGACCAGTATTTTAGCAGACTAAGAAAAGTCATATCATGGCAGCAAGATGATATTAAGGTTTTTGGTAAAACTTACAAACAACCAAGACTAACTGCATTGTATGCCAACAATAACAAACCCTATGCTTACTCTAACATAACAATGACTCCTCTACCTTTTACTGATGAGTTAAAACGGATTAAAACTAATGTAGAGAAAACTGCTGAACATCAATTTACATCTGTACTTTTAAACTTATACCGAAATGGTAACGACAGTAATGGTTGGCATGCTGATAATGAAAAAGAATTAGGTAAAAACCCAGTAATTGCTTCATTGAGTTTTGGAGCTCAAAGAGCATTTCTTTTTAAACACAGACAGCTAAAAGACGAAAAACACAAGCTTATTTTAGAACATGGTAGTTTGCTAATAATGAAAGGAGAAATGCAACACTATTGGCTACATCAAGTTCCAAAGACCAAAAAAGTTATTGGAGAACGCATCAACTTAACATTTAGAACTATAGTATAGCTGTAAAAAGAAAAAACCGAGATCCCTCAATCTCGGTTTTCCTAATTTGCTTTTTATTACGGTTGTAGATTTAGGGTCTCTAAGCCAACAACATAATGCAAATATTAATTAATTAATCCATTGAACTAAAAACTAAATTTTAGTACACTTCAAATGTAGAATTATATTTTAAAAAATCTGTTTAAATACATATTAAATCGATGAAATGCATTAAATTTTAACATTTAACGATAAAATAATACGTTTTACCGATAAAATACACTTTAAAAACTTATGTTTACGTTCTAATATTTTAAATTATTTGTCGTTATACAATCAAACAAATATTGATTTTCTATACTTTTGAAACAGACTTGACAAGATTGAAAAACACAATGAAACACTATATAAATTTTGCAATTGTATTGCTTTTGTTTTCATCAAAAGGACTTTCACAAAATTTTACTGCAAGAGAGATTGCAGTAAATACTCTTATTGAAGGGACTTTACTAGTTCCAAACGCTGTTGAGCAACCAGCATTGGCGATTATTATAGCAGGATCAGGACCTGTTGACCGAAATGGTAATCAAAACTTTGCAAGAAATAACAGTCTTAAAAAACTTGCTGAAGGCTTAACCAATAATGGTATTGCAACCTTTAGGTATGACAAACGTACCATAAAGTTGATAGCAACAGGAAAGTTGGATAACACTATAATGTTTGACGATTTTGTAACTGATGCCATTGATGTGGTAAACTATTTTAAATCTCAAAACACCTATTCAAAAATTTATATAGTTGGTCATAGTCAAGGGAGTTTAATAGGAATGATTGCTGCTGAAAAAGATGTTGATGGGTTTATTTCCATAGCTGGTGCAAGTCAAACTATTGATAAAATCATTATTAAACAAGTAGAGCAAACTGCTCCAGCCTATTTAGAAGACACCAAGAAAATATTTTCGGTATTGCAAGAAGGTAAAACCACCAGCAACTACCCTCCTGTTTTGTCTTCTTTTTTGGGTAAAGACATACAACCGTTTATGATAAACTGGATGCAATACAATCCACAAGACATTTTAAAATCTCTACAAATACCTATACTTATTGTAAATGGTACTAACGACTTACAAGTTGGCGTTGAAGATGCTAACCGACTAAAAGACTCAAACCCTAGTGCTGAGTTGAAGCTAATAGATAAAATGAACCATGTTCTTTTTAGTATTGAAGGTGATGACTTGGTTAATTTTAAATCGTATAACGAATCACATCATAAAGTAACACCAGAGCTTATTGATACCATTTCTAGTTTTATAACAAAGTAATTTCAACATTTTACTACAAACAAAAAAGCACCTGAAACCAGGTGCTTTTCTTATTAACTAACCAACCAAATGTAATATTTAACTCGCTTCTAAAGCTATTAATCAATTACACTTATTTAAATACAATAGTCGTGCCAAAAATTATTTTTTTTGGCTTCTGTAACAAAAATTAATTTTTGCATACTAATGAGATAAGTTATATCTTTATAATATCATTTTAATATCATTTTAAATTAATCAATCATGAAAGAAGAGAAAATTATCGTTCCAGCTAATGGCTATTTAATGTTATTCCTTTTTTTAGTAATATTCTTCGGTAGCATTGCACTAATATTTATTACAGAAACAGGGTGGTCAGCTTTTGGTATTGTTGCTGCATTAATCTTAGCCTTTGGGTTTCTTATGGTACAACCTAATGGCTCTAGAGTTTTATTACTTTTTGGTAAATATGTAGGAACCGTAAAAAAGAATGGCTTCTATTGGGTAAACCCTTTTTACTCTAAAAAGAAGATTTCTTTAAGAGCAAGTAACTTTGATAGCGAACGCTTAAAAGTGAACGACAAACTAGGAAACCCAGTTATGATTAGTACAATTTTAGTTTGGAGAGTACAAAACACTTACAAAGCTGCTTTTGATGTAGATAATTATGAAAACTTTGTACGTGTACAAACTGATGCTGCTGTTCGTAAACTAGCAAGTATGTATCCTTACGACAATTTTGCCGATGAAGGTCACGACGAAGACATCACACTTCGTTCAAGTGTAAATGAAGTAAGCAACGCTCTTGAAAAAGAAATTGACGAGCGACTATCCATTGCAGGAATTGAAGTATTAGAAGCTAGAATTGGTTACCTAGCGTATGCTCAAGAAATTGCAAATGCAATGCTTAAGCGTCAACAAGCCACTGCTATTGTTGCTGCACGACATAAAATTGTTGAAGGCGCAGTTAGTATGGTTGAAATGGCTCTGGATGAATTAAACAAAAAAGAAATTGTTGAGTTAGACGACGAGCGCAAAGCAGCAATGGTAAGTAACCTTATGGTTATATTATGTGGAGACAAAGAAGCTTCGCCAGTTGTAAATGCAGGAACTTTAAGTCATTAAGATTATGAAAGAATACAAAGTCATAAAACCAAAATTAGGATGGAGAAATCCAACCGAAAAACTTGAGGAAATCTTAAACAAATATGCAAAAGAAGGTTGGCGTGTCACAACTATTACACCTAACCAACATATTATTTCATTTATAGTTTTTGAACGCGATAAAAATAGATAATGAGAGTTTTTAAAGAAGAACAACGATTTAATCAATTATGGTTAATTGCACTTATAGCAATAAGTGCAATTATTCCTATTATATTGGTATGCGTTGAATATTTTAAAAATCAAAACTCCATTTCAACTCTAGAACTTATTTTAATAATTCTGCTTCTGATATTTTTCTCAGGACTCATATTTATATTTAAACTCTCCACTAAAATTGACGAATTAGGAATTCATTATAAATTCTTTCCGTTGCATTTAAAATACAACACCATTTCTTGGAAATCTATAAACAACGCCTATATTAGAACCTATGAACCCATTTCAGAATATGGTGGTTGGGGAATAAAAGGTGGTTGGAAAAAATCTAAAGGAAAAGCTATTAATGTTTCAGGAACTATTGGTATTCAACTAGAGTTAGCCAATGGAAAAAAACTACTCATAGGTACAAAAAAGCAAATAGAAGCTGAAAACGCGATAACATATTACAAAACACAGTTAAACCATAGTAACAATGTCTAAAAAGAAAGCCTTTGCTCTAAGAATAAATGAAGATATGCTCAAAGCAATTGAAAAATGGGCTTCAGACGAATTTAGAAGTACCAATGGTCAAATTGAGTGGATGCTCATGCAGTACCTTAAAGAAAAAAACAGACAACCAAAACCTAAAAAAAATAACGAGAGCGACACTTAACAATGTCGCTTTTTTATGCGCTTTTATTTTGGTATTTTGCGCCTTTAAATTTTAGTTTATGGACACAACGCAATTAACCGAAGTAAAACCTTTATTCACCCAAGACACTATAGTATTTGGGTTGTTAATGCTAGCATTAGGTTTTGTTTTTTATACTTCCACAAGTGAAAATAGTTTTTGGAAAAAATTTTACAAATACATACCTGCATTATTAATGGCATATATGCTGCCTGCAGCTTTAACTACTTTTAGGATAATTGCTCCAGAATGGGGATTTGAAAACGCCGAAGGCTCATTAGTAGAAGTAACAGGTAAATCTCAAGCCTATTACATTGCTAGTAGATTTATGCTTCCAGCTGCTTTGGTACTTATGACTATTAGTATCGACCTAAAAGCTGTATTCAACCTAGGCTGGAAAGCTCTTGCTATGTTTGGAACAGGTACGTTAGGAATCATAATTGGCGGACCTATTGCTGTATTTTTAATTGCATTAGTATCTCCTGAAACTGTTGGTGGAGCTGGTCCTGACGCTGTTTGGAGAGGTCTTTCTACTTTAGCAGGAAGTTGGATTGGTGGAGGTGCTAATCAAGCTGCAATGTTAGAAATTTATGAATACAATACAGCAAATTATGCAGGAATGGTAATTGTTGATATTGTTGTTGCTAATATATGGATGGCTATCCTTTTATTAGGAATTGGTAAACAAGAAAAAATTGATAAATGGCTGAAAGCTGATAACAGTTCTATTGAAACCCTTAAAGAAAAAGTATCTAGTTATGCTGCTAGTATTTCTAGGAACCCAACATTAGCCGATTTTATGGTGATTTTAGGTTTTGCTTTTACTGTTGTAGGAATTGCTCATTTTGGTGCTAATGAAATTTCTGAATTTTTAGTAGCTAACTTCGATGCTGTAAGTGATAAAAAATCCGCTTGGTCTTCATTTGGATCTCAATTTTTCTGGATGATTACTATAGCTACTATTTTAGGAATCATCTTATCCTTTACCAAATTGAAAAAATATGAAGGTGCTGGAGCTAGTAAAATTGGTAGTGTATTTATTTATATTCTTGTTGCCTCTATTGGTATGAAAATGGACCTTACTAAAATAGTTGACAATCCAGGGCTAATTGTGGTTGGTTTAGTTTGGATGGCAATACACGTTGCTTTACTATTTTTAGTAGCAAAACTAATTAGAGCGCCATATTTCTTCTTAGCTGTGGGTAGTAAAGCTAATATTGGTGGTGCTGCCTCTGCTCCTGTGGTTGCTGCAGCCTTTCATCCATCGCTTGCAACTGTAGGTGTTATTCTAGCAGTATTTGGATATGTTGTTGGAACCTATGGTGCTATGCTTACTGCAGAACTTATGAGAATAGTTGCTCCTATAACTTAATTAATGATTTTTTAAATTTTAATATGACAAAACACTTTAAACTTTTTAGCCTTTTAGTAATAGCTTTACTAATTATTTCTTGTGGAGAAAATAAAAAAGACACAAACTTCACTTTAAAAGGCCATGTAACAGGATTAAAAAAAGGTACTGTTTATTTACAAAAACAACAAGATAGCTTAATGGTAACGCTAGATTCCTTTGCTATTAATGGCAATTCTGAGTTTGAGTTACACAGCGACTTAGAAGAACCTGAAGTTTTGTTTTTAACCTTAGACAAAAACGACAATGACGAAGGCGTTATTGCTTTTTTTGCAGATAAAGGTGTTACTGAAATAAGTTCTACACTTAAAAACTTTAATTATGATGCTCAAATAAAAGGCTCTGAGCAACAAAAACGATTAGACGAATACATAATGATGATGTCTCGTTTTAATGACAAAAATCTTGACCTTATAAAAGAAAACTTTGAAGCTAAAAAAGAAAACGATACCACTAGTTTCGATTTTGACAAAGAATACAATAGTCTTTTAAAACGTAAATACCTTTACACAATAAATTTTGCTGTAAATAATAAAAACAGTGAAGTTGCTCCTTATTTAGCCTTAAGCGAAATACCAAATACTACGGTAAAGTATTTAGAAACCATATACGATTCGCTTGATGAAAATATTAAAAACTCTAAGTACGGTAAGCAATTAAAAGAAACTATTGAGCAACGGAAATCAGACGAAGAAAACATTGAATAAAAAAAATCCCAAACATTTACGTTTGGGATTTTTATTTTAGAACCGATAGAGGGACTCCCTTCGACTTCGCTCAGGATAAACTTCTCATCCCTTTTTGATAGTTTTAAATAAAAAAACTCTAACTGTTTTACAGTTAGAGTTTAATATTAAGAGCCGATAGAGGGACTCGAACCCACGACCTGCTGATTACAAATCAGCTGCTCTAGCCAGCTGAGCTATATCGGCGAAACAGGATGCAAATATAATCGCGAAAATTATATTTGCAAACATTTTTTTCTGTTTTAGCTTAGTTTATTAATTTTTTCGATTAAAGCTCTTCCTTTATCTTCCAACTCTTGGTTGATAGATTTAAAATGTGCTTTCTTATCTTCTACTTTTTTATCGTTCACCTTTGCTATTAAAGAATCAAAAGTTTCTATAGCTTCATCAATAATTGCTTCGCTTTTTTTAGTGTCTTTATCAGTGTTGTTGTATTCCCATACATAAACAGCTTCAATAATATCACCTAAAACGTAATTAATGTCTTTTTTAAGGTTTCTAACGTTTGCCATAATTATAAATTTTTATTGTCGCAAAATTAAACATAAACTTCCAATAGCTTCGCATTTTCCGAAGTTATTTCATAATTCTTTACTGCTGCAGGAAGTAGTATTGTTTCTCCTTTTTTAATAGTTTCAGTTGCACTATCTATAGTTATTTGTGCTTCTCCTTCAACACACATGTAAATCAAAAATGAATCGTGATTATTTTCTTTTTTAAGTGTACTATCAACATCTAAATAACTTGTGGTAAAATATGGGCAACTAACCATTTTATTAGATTGGTTTTTAGCCTTTTCATAACTAACTCTAAAATTATCTTCCATTTCAAAGTCAATTGCATCAATGGCTAAATCGTTGTGAAGTTCTCTTTCGTTTCCTTCATCATCTACTCTATCCCAATCGTAAACTCTATAAGTAATATCGCTAGTTTGTTGTATTTCAGCAACCACTACTCCTGCTCCAATAGCGTGCACACGACCTACTTCTATAAAATAAGTATCACCTACTTTAACTTTATCAAAATTTAAAATTTCTGTAAGCGTTTTATTTTCTAAATGCGATAAATAGGTTTCAGCATCCATTTTTTGGTTAAACCCAACTATTAAATTCGAACCTTCGTCGGCTTGCATTACATACCACATTTCGGTTTTCCCAAATGAATTGTGTCGCTTTGCAGCCAATTCATCATTGGGATGTAATTGAATAGATAAATCTTGTTTTGCATCGATAAACTTGATAAGTAACGGAAACTTATTACCAAAAACTCTATAGTTTTGAAGTCCTATTAAATCTTCTTTATAGGTTTCTTGTATTTGCTTTAAGGTTTGACCTTTTAATGCTCCATTTGCAACTACAGATGTATCACCTTCTACATCACTAATTTCCCAGCTTTCTCCAATATTTGGTAAATCTGAAGTCTTATTTAATAGTGTTTTTAGTTTTTGTCCACCCCAAATTTTATCTTTTAAAATAGGTGTGAATTTTATAGGATAAAGAATATTTTTCATGTGTTATAATCCAGAATAGGTTACAAAATTTCTAGGTGTCTCAAAAAGTTTAATTTCTAAGTCTAGTGTTGAATTTAGTCTAGGTTTTACCTTATTATAAATAACTACTGCTATGTTTTCGGCTGTAGGGTTTAAGTCTTTAAACTCTTCAACTTCTACATTTAGGTTTTTATGGTCAAAGGCATCTTCAACTTCTTCTTTTATAATGTCTTTTAAGTCTTGAATGTCTATAACATAACCTGTTTCTTTATTGATAGGTCCTGTTACACTTACTATCAACTCGTAATTATGTCCATGAAAATTTGGATTGCTACATTTTCCAAAAACATCGGCATTCTTTTCATCGCTCCAATCTTTTCTGTACAATCTATGAGCTGCGTTAAAATGTGCTTTTCTACTTACGGTAACAATCATTTTACAATGTTTATGTGTTGGTAGAATTTATCAAAAATAATTTTAAACCAAGCTGTGTAAATTTCTGGTTGTTGCTTGATGTCTTCTTTTACAGCATCAAGAGTCATCCACTTCCAATCTGCAACTTCATCAGGATTTATGTTTGGTGTATCATTATAGTATCCTATCATGATGTGGTCATATTCATGTTCTGTCAAGCCATTATCAAAAGGTGCTTTATAAATAAAAGATGTTGTCTCTTCAAGTTCAGTAACAAACCCCATTTCTTCAAATAAACGTCGCTTACCAGCTTCTATATTTGCTTCGCCTTCTCTTTGGTGACTACAGCAAGTATTTGTCCATAATAAAGGCGAATGGTACTTATCAGCTGCACGTTGCTGTAACATTAGTTCGTTGTTGTTGTTAAAAACAAATACAGAAAAAGCTCTATGCAGTAATGCTTTTTCGTGCGCTTCCATTTTAGGCATTAAGCCTATTTGCTTATCGTTTTCATCAACAAGTATAACGTGTTCTTCAATCATATCACAAAAATACCACTAAAAAATTAATAATAACATTCTCTATACAAAATCTGAAATCGTAATTCTAAAATCTTAATATAAACAGTATCTTTGCAGCCTATTTGCAAGATTATGAGTTTTATCAACGAAATAAAGAAACGTAGAACCTTTGGTATCGTTTCGCATCCAGATGCTGGAAAAACAACACTTACTGAAAAACTATTACTTTTTGGTGGTGCAATACAAGAAGCAGGTGCTGTAAAAAGTAACAAAATAAAAAAAGGAGCTACTAGTGACTTTATGGAAATTGAACGTCAGCGTGGAATTTCTGTTGCTACTTCTGTTTTGGCATTTGAATATGATGGTATAAAAATTAATATTCTTGATACTCCTGGACACAAGGATTTTGCTGAAGATACTTTTAGAACACTAACAGCTGTTGATAGCGTAATTGTTGTTATTGATGTGGCTAAAGGTGTTGAGGAGCAAACCGAAAAGCTAGTTCAAGTTTGCCGAATGCGTAATATTCCAATGATTGTATTTATCAATAAATTGGATAGAGAAGGTAAAGATGCGTTTGATCTTTTAGATGAAGTTGAGCAAAAACTAGGTTTGAGCGTTGTACCTATGAGTTTCCCAATTGGTATGGGTTACGACTTTAAAGGTATTTATAACCTCTGGGAGAAAAACATTAATCTTTTTAGTGGTGACAGTAGAAAGAATATTGAAGAAACCATAGAAATTAACGATTTAAGCTCTTCAGAATTAGATAAACTCATAGGAGAAAAATCGGCAAATACACTAAGAGAAGAAATAGAATTAGTTGAAGGCATCTATCCTGCTTTTGAAAAAGAAGACTACTTAAACGGTACACAGCAACCTGTGTTTTTTGGTTCAGCTTTAAACAATTTTGGTGTAAGAGAGTTATTAGATTGCTTTATAGAAATTGCTCCTAAACCTAGACCAAAACAAAGTGAAGAGCGCTTAGTTAACCCAGAAGAAAAAGATTTTACTGGTTTTGTGTTTAAAATTCATGCTAATATGGACCCTAACCATAGAGACCGTTTAGCGTTTATAAAAATTGTATCAGGAACTTTTAAAAGGAATACACCTTATTTACATGTACGTCATGGTAAAAAGCTTAAGTTCTCTAGTCCTAATGCCTTTTTTGCTGAAAAGAAAGAAATTGTTGATGTTTCTTATCCTGGAGATATTGTAGGATTACACGATACTGGAAACTTTAAAATTGGTGATACCTTAACTGAAGGTGAAACTATAAACTACAAAGGTATACCTAGTTTCTCTCCTGAGCATTTCAGGTATATTAATAATGCTGATCCTTTAAAATCCAAACAACTTTACAAAGGTATTGACCAGTTAATGGATGAAGGTGTTGCCCAATTATTTACTTTAGAATTAAATGGTAGAAAAGTTATAGGTACAGTTGGAGCTTTACAGTACGAGGTTATTCAATATCGATTAGAACACGAATATGGAGCTAAGTGTACATATGAAAACCTTAATGTACATAAAGCATGTTGGGTTGACCCTGAAGATGAAAAAAATGAAGAGTACAAAGAATTTTTAAGGGTAAAACAACGCTTTTTGGCAAAAGACAAACAAGGTCAACTTGTATTTTTAGCAGATTCGGCATTTTCATTACAAATGACACAGCAAAAATACCCAAGTATTAAATTTCATTTTACATCAGAATTTTAATTAAAAACCCTGTTTTTCAGTAAGAAATTTTATACGAAAAGGCATTTTTAGTGTTAAAAATGTGTCAGTTATCGAAAATTTCATTGAAATTTGATTTTGAATTTTTACATTGATTTACAGATAACCCCAAATTGATCTACTTATGGAAACTTTTTCTAATAGTTTCAGTAATAAAGATATTACTGTAACATTCAAACCATGTAAGTGTGTCCATGCTGAGCGTTGTGCTAACGAATTATCTAATGTTTTTAGGCAATCTGTTATACCATGGATAGATCTTGATGGTGCATCCACTAAAAAAATTATCAAACAAGTTAAGAAATGTCCTTCGGGAGCTTTAAGCTATTCGTATAATAAAGAAGTTGCTTAATAAAAAAGCCTTTTGAATTTTTCAAAAGGCTTTTTTATTATTTATGCTTGACCTGTTGGTCCGAAATTTAACGGAATTGGTGGTTGCTCGTAATCTTTAATTTCACCATGGGCTTTTTCAAATCGATGTACATTATCACCTAATGCTTTAAGTAATCGTTTAGCATGTTGTGGTGTTAATATAATTCTTGATTTTACTTTACTCTTTGGAGTCCCAGGCATAATACTTACAAAGTCAACAACAAATTCTGAAACCGAATGGTTAATAATTGCCAAATTAGAATAAGTGCCTTCAGCTACTTTCTCGTCTAGTTCTATATTAATTTGCCCTTGTTTCTTTTTATTTTGTTCGTCTGCCATTGAAATTTTATTTTTTATTTCCACATAAGTGGAAAACTTATTATTACGTTTTACAATTTAAAAAAAGAATCCCGAGATATAGTCACGGGATTCTTAAATTTTATATAATTTACTCTTTTAAAGAGTTCCCAATTTATATTGGGATAAAATCAACCTAAAGACTTCAATTGGTTTTACAACAATTAAAGTCTTGGTATCATTTAATTATAGTTCATTTCTTCTTTTGCTTTCATCATCTCATCAAACTCCTCTTTAGAACCAACGATAATACTATCATATCGTCTTACACCTGTTCCTGCAGGAATTCTATGACCAACAATTACATTTTCTTTTAGACCTTCTAAATCGTCTACTTTAGCATTTACAGCAGCTTCATTCAGTACTTTAGTAGTTTCCTGGAACGATGCAGCCGATATAAATGACTTAGTTTGTAACGAAGCTCTTGTAATACCTTGTAAGATTGGAGTTGCAGTTGCTGGTTGTGCTTCTCTAGCAGTTACCAATTGCTTATCTTCTCTTCTTAATATTGAGTTTTCGTCTCTTAACTGTCTTAAAGTAATGATTTGTCCTGGTTTTAAAGTTGCAGAATCTCCTGCATCTTCTACCACTTTCATTCCAAATATCTTATCGTTTTCTTCTATAAAATCAGATTTGTGAACTAATTGGTCTTCTAAGAAAATTGTATCACCAGAATCAATAATACGTACTTTACGCATCATTTGTCTTACAACAACTTCAAAGTGCTTATCGTTAATTTTCACACCTTGTAAACGATATACTTCTTGTACTTCGTTAACTAAGTATTGTTGTACTGCAGATGGTCCTTTAATGTTTAAGATGTCATCTGGAGTAATTGATCCATCAGATAAAGGCATACCTGCTTTTACATAATCATTTTCTTGTACAAGAATTTGATTAGATAACTTCACTAAGTATTTCTTTACTTCACCAACTTTAGACTCAATAATGATTTCTCGGTTACCTCTCTTGATTTTTCCGAAAGATACAACACCATCAATCTCACTTACAACAGCAGGATTAGAAGGGTTACGTGCTTCGAACAACTCGGTTACACGAGGTAAACCTCCAGTAATATCACCCGCTTTTGCTGATTTACGAGGTATCTTAACTAAGATTTTACCAACCTTAATTTTTTCTCCATCATCAATCATAAGGTGAGCTCCAACAGGTAAGTTATAAGAACGAATAACTTCTCCTTTAGAATCTTCAATATGAAGTGTTGGTATTAACTTCTTATTTCTAGATTCAGAAATTACTTTTTCTTGGAAACCTGTTTGTTCATCGATTTCTACTTGGTAAGTGATACCTTGCTCAATGTTTTCATATTTTACTTTACCAGCAAATTCTGAAATAATAACTCCGTTATATGGATCCCATTGACAAATTGTATCTCCTTTGTTTACTTTTTGTCCACTCTTAACATAAATGAACGAACCGTAAGGTATATTATTAGTACTTAAAGTAATACCTGTTTTAGCATCAACAAGTTTAAGTTCAGAAGTTCTTGATATCACTACATCTACTTCATTACCTTCACTATCAGTACTCTTAACTGTTTTAAGGTCTTCAATTTCTGCAATACCATCAAACTTAACAATAAGTTTGTTTTCTTCTGAAATGTTACCAGCAATACCACCTACGTGGAATGTACGAAGTGTAAGCTGTGTACCAGGTTCTCCAATAGATTGTGCAGCAACTACACCTACAGCTTCACCACGTTGTACCATTTTACCAGTAGCTAGGTTACGTCCATAACACTTAGCACAGATACCTTTTTTAGCTTCACAAGTTAATGCTGAACGTACTTCGATAGACTCAATTGCAGAGTTACCAATAGCTTTAGCGATGCTATCATTAATATGCTCACCAGCACTTACTAATAACTCTTCAGTAATAGGATCATAAACATCATTTAATGAAGTACGACCTACGATTCTATCTTCTAGTTTTTCAACAATTTCTTCGTTTTTCTTAAGTGCAGAAACTTCAATACCTCTTAATGTTCCACAATCTTCACTGTAGATAATTACATCTTGAGATACATCAACTAAACGACGTGTTAAGTATCCAGCATCTGCAGTTTTAAGTGCTGTATCGGCAAGACCCTTACGAGCACCATGCGTTGAGATAAAGTATTCTAGAATTGAAAGACCTTCTTTAAAGTTAGAAAGAATTGGGTTTTCAATAATTTCTCCACCTCCTGCATTAGATTTTTTCGGTTTTGCCATCAAACCACGCATTCCTGTAAGCTGACGAATCTGTTCTTTAGATCCACGAGCTCCAGAATCAAGCATCATATATACCGAGTTAAATCCTTGTTGGTCTTCACGAATACGCTTCATGGACAACTCTGTCAATTCAGCATTTGTAGAAGTCCAAATATCAATAACCTGATTGTAACGTTCGTTATTGGTAATTAATCCCATGTTATAGTTAGCCATAATACCATCAACTAAACCATTGGCTTTGTCAATCATAGTATGCTTTTCAGCTGGAATAATAATATCACCTAAACTAAACGATAATCCTCCTTGGAATGCAAACTTATATCCTAAAGTTTTGATTTCATCTAAAAACTCAGCTGTTTCAGGTACACTAGTAACTTTTAAAATGTTACCAATAATATCTCTAAGCGATTTTTTAGTTAAAACCTGGTTGATATAACCTGCTCTTTCAGGTACTTTTTCGTTAAATAATACACGACCTACTGTAGTTTCAATAATTTGGGTAGTTAACTCACCGTTTTCATTGAAATCTTTAGTTCTTACTTTAATTCCAGCATTTAAATCAACTTTCTTCTCATTGTAAGCAATAGTTACTTCTTCTGGAGAATAGAAAGTTAATCCTTCACCTTTTACAGTAAAAGTTTCGTCAGTTTTACGAAGCTTAGTCATGTAGTAAAGACCAAGAACCATATCCTGAGATGGTACTGTTACTGGTGAACCGTTAGCTGGGTTTAAAATATTGTGAGAAGCTAACATTAATAATTGTGCTTCTAATATAGCTTCTGGTCCTAATGGTAAATGAACAGCCATTTGGTCACCATCAAAATCGGCATTAAATGCAGTACACACTAATGGGTGTAACTGGATTGCCTTACCTTCGATAAGTTTAGGCTGGAATGCTTGAATACCAAGTCTGTGTAATGTAGGAGCACGGTTTAGTAATACTGGATGTCCTTTAAGAACATTTTCTAAGATATCCCAAACTACAGGCTCTTTTCTATCTATAATTTTCTTTGCAGATTTTACTGTTTTTACAATACCTCTTTCAATCAGTTTTCTAATAATGAAAGGCTTGTAAAGTTCAGCTGCCATGTTTTTAGGCAATCCACATTCAAATAATTTTAATTCTGGTCCAACAACAATTACCGAACGTGCAGAATAATCAACACGTTTACCTAGTAAGTTTTGACGGAAACGTCCTTGCTTACCTTTTAATGAATCGGATAACGATTTTAATGGACGGTTAGAATCGGTTTTTACTGCTGATGACTTACGTGTGTTATCAAATAATGAATCAACAGACTCTTGTAACATACGTTTTTCGTTACGTAAGATTACTTCAGGAGCTTTGATTTCAACCAATCTCTTAAGACGGTTGTTACGGATAATTACACGACGATACAAATCATTTAAGTCAGATGTAGCAAAACGACCACCATCTAAAGGCACTAGAGGTCTCAATTCTGGCGGAATGATTGGAATAGCTTTCATAATCATCCACTCAGGCTTATTCTCACGATTAGCATTTGAGTCTCTAAACGCTTCTACAACTTGTAAACGTTTTAAAGCTTCAGTTTTACGTTGTTTAGACGTTTCGTTGTTTGCTTTATGACGTAAGTCGTATGATAATTCGTCTAAATCAATTCTTGCTAAAAGGTCAATTAAGCACTCAGCTCCCATTTTAGCAATAAACTTATTAGGATCGTTATCTTCTAAATATTGATTTTCTTGTGGAAGTGTTTCAAGAATATTTAAGTATTCTTCTTCCGTTAAGAAATCCATTTTTTGTAATGGTTCACCTTCGGCATTTTTAGCATTACCTGGTTGAATTACTACGTAACGTTCGTAGTAAATAATCATATCTAATCTCTTAGATGGTAATCCAAGAAGGTAACCTATTTTGTTTGGAAGTGAACGGAAATACCATATATGAGCTACAGGAACCACTAAGTTAATGTGTCCTACTCTATCTCTACGTACTTTCTTTTCAGTTACTTCAACACCACATCGGTCACAAACAATTCCTTTGTAGCGTATTCTTTTATATTTACCACAAGCACACTCAAAATCCTTAACAGGACCAAAGATACGCTCACAGAATAAACCATCACGTTCAGGTTTATGTGTTCGATAATTAATAGTTTCTGGTTTTAAAACTTCACCACGTGAAGCTGCTAAAACAGATTCAGGAGATGCTAAACCAATTGAGATTTTATTAAATCTCTGTACTGTATTCTTATCTTGTTTTCTAGCCATAATAACTTTATAGTCTATAGTTAATCGCTTTGGTCTCCATTAAAAGAAGACCAAAGTGAATTCACCTAAAATTTATTCTTCTAATCTAATATCTAATCCTAATCCTTTCAATTCGTGCATTAATACGTTGAAAGATTCAGGTAGTCCTGGTTCTGGCATTGGCTCTCCTTTTACGATAGCTTCGTAAGTTTTAGCTCTACCTATAACATCATCAGATTTTACTGTTAAGATTTCACGTAGAGTACTTGATGCTCCATAAGCTTCAAGTGCCCAAACTTCCATTTCTCCAAAACGCTGACCACCAAATTGTGCTTTACCACCTAGTGGTTGTTGCGTAATTAATGAGTATGGTCCAATAGAACGAGCGTGCATCTTATCGTCAATCATGTGACCTAATTTGATCATGTATATTACACCTACTGTTGCTGGTTGATCAAAACGATCTCCTGTACCACCATCATATAAGTATGTATGTCCAAATCTTGGTACACCTGCTTCATCAGTAAACTCATTAATTTGATCTAATGTAGCTCCATCAAAAATTGGTGTTGCGTAAGTACGGTTTAATTTTTGACCTGCCCAACCAAGAACGGTTTCATAAATCTGACCAATGTTCATACGCGATGGTACACCAAGTGGATTTAATACAATATCAACTGGAGTTCCATCTTCAAGGAAAGGCATATCTTCTTGACGAACGATACGTGCTACAATACCTTTGTTACCGTGACGTCCTGCCATCTTATCACCTACTTTAAGTTTACGTTTTTTAGCAACATAAACCTTAGCTAATTTGATAATTCCTGCTGGTAACTCGTCACCAACAGAGATGGTAAACTTCTCACGACGTAATGAACCTTGAAGATCATTTTCCTTAATCTTATAGTTGTGGATTAAGTCTGCAACTAGTGCATTGGTATGATCATCAGTAGTCCAAGTACCAGATGTTAAGTGCGTATAATCATCAACAGCATTTAACATTTTTAGCGTGTACTTTTTACCTTTAGGTATAATTTCCTCTCCAAGATCGTTAAAGATACCTTGAGCAGTTTTACCATTTACGATAGCAAATAGTTTTTCTACTAATACATCTTTTAAGTCATCAAACTTCTTGTAGTAGATGTTCTCTAGAGCTTCGATATCTTCTTTATCTTTTGCTCTTTTACGCTTATCTTTAATTGCTCTTGAGAATAATTTTTTGTCGATTACAACTCCATGTAATGAAGGCGAAGCTTTAAGTGATGCATCTTTAACATCACCTGCTTTATCTCCAAAAATTGCTCTTAAAAGTTTTTCTTCAGGTGTTGGATCACTTTCTCCTTTTGGTGTAATCTTACCAATTAAGATATCACCTGGTTTAATCTCAGCACCAATTCTAATCATACCGTTTTCATCAAGGTCTTTAGTTGCCTCTTCAGAAACGTTAGGTATATCATTAGTAAGCTCTTCGTTACCTAACTTGGTATCTCTAACTTCTAATGAGTACTCATCAATATGAATAGAAGTAAATATATCATCACGAACTACTTTTTCAGAAATCACAATCGCATCCTCAAAATTATACCCTTTCCAAGGCATAAAGGCTACTTTCATGTTTCTTCCTAAAGCAAGTTCTCCGTTTTCAGTTGCATAACCTTCACAAAGTACTTGTCCTTTTACAACTTTATCTCCTTTTGTTACAATTGGCTTTAAGTTGATAGAAGTACCTTGGTTAGTTTTTCTGAATTTTACAAGTGGATAAGTTTTAGTATCGCTATCAAAACTTACCATTGCTTCTTCTTCTGTACGCTCGTATTTAATTACAATTTCATTAGCATCAACATACTCTACAACTCCATTTCCTTCAGCATTTATTAATACTCTTGAATCTGAAGCTACTTGACGCTCAAGTCCTGTTCCTACAATAGGAGCTTGCGGACGTAATAATGGTACTGCTTGACGCATCATGTTTGATCCCATCAATGCACGGTTTGCATCATCATGCTCCAAGAATGGAATTAACGATGCAGATATAGATGCAATTTGGTTAGGAGCAACATCAGTATAATGAACGTTTACAGGATCTATTACAGGGAAATCACCTTCTTGACGAGCAATAATCTTGTCTTCAAGGATTTTTCCTTTATCATCTACTTGAATATTAGCCTGAGCAATCAACATATCTTCTTCTTCTTCAGCACTTAAATATGTTGGCGCATTTTTGATATCAACAACTCCTTCTTCAGCTTTTCTATAAGGCGTTTCAATGAATCCCATTGAGTTTACTTTAGCATAAACTGAAAGTGAAGAAATTAATCCAATGTTTGGTCCTTCAGGAGTTTCAATTGGACATAATCTTCCGTAGTGTGTATAGTGAACGTCACGTACCTCGAAACCTGCTCTTTCTCTTGAAAGACCTCCAGGTCCTAAAGCTGATAAACGACGTTTGTGAGTAATCTCAGCTAATGGATTGGTTTGATCCATAAATTGAGATAACTGGTTTGTACCAAAAAACGAGTTAATTACTGAAGATAAAGTCTTCGCGTTAATTAAATCGATAGGTGTAAACACTTCGTTATCACGAACGTTCATACGCTCACGAATAGTACGAGCCATACGAGCTAAACCAACACCAAACTGAGATGACAATTGCTCTCCTACTGTACGTACACGACGGTTAGATAAGTGATCGATATCATCAATCTCTGCTTTAGAGTTAATAAGCTCAATTAAATATTTTATAATGGTAATGATATCCTCTTTGGTAAGTACTTGCTTATCCATTCCAATATCAAGACCTAATTTTTTGTTCATTCTGTAACGACCTACTTCACCTAATGAGTAACGTTGGTCTGAAAAGAATAATTTGTCAATAATACCACGTGCTGTTTCCTCATCAGGCGGCTCAGCATTACGTAATTGACGGTAAATATGTTCAACAGCCTCTTTTTCAGAGTTTGTTGGATCTTTTTGTAATGTATTGTGAATAATAGCATAATCTCCTTGTTGTGCACTTTCTTTATGTAAAAGAATAGTTTTTACACCTGCTTCAAGGATTTCTTCTATATTATCTTTATCTATAATTGTATCACGGTCCAAAACAATTTCGTTACGCTCGATAGATACAACTTCTCCAGTATCCTCATCAACGAAATCTTCATGCCATGTGTTAAGTACACGAGCAGCTAGTTTACGACCAATTACTTTCTTTAATCCTGATTTTGATACTTTAACTTCTTCAGCTAAATCAAAAATTTCAAGAATATCTTTATCGCGCTCAAAACCGATAGCACGGAAAAGTGTTGTAACAGGTAATTTTTTCTTTCTATCAATATAAGCGTACATAACGCTATTGATATCTGTAGCAAATTCTATCCAAGAACCTTTAAAAGGAATTACTCTTGCCGAATATAGCTTGGTTCCGTTTGCATGGAACGACTGGCTAAAGAAAACACCAGGTGATCTATGCAATTGGGAAACAACCACACGCTCTGCTCCATTGATAACAAATGTACCACTAGGTGTCATGTAAGGTATTGTACCCAAATACACATCCTGAACAATAGTTTCGAAGTCTTCATGCTCAGGGTCTGTACAGTATAATTTTAACCTTGCTTTAAGTGGAACACTATATGTTAGACCTCTTTCTATACATTCCTCAATGGTATATCTTGGTGGATCAATAAAATAATCCAAAAACTCTAATACAAATTGATTACGTGTGTCTGTGATTGGGAAGTTTTCCATGAAGGTGTTGTAAAGACCTTCGTTCCCTCTTTCTTCTGATTTCGTCTCTAACTGGAAAAAATCCTGGAAGGATTTAATCTGAATATCTAAAAAATCTGGATATTCAGTTCTATTTACAATAGAAGAGAAATTTAATCTTTCAGCTTTTTTTGCTAACATCGATGAACGAGATTTTGATTAAAAAAATAATTTTGTTTGCGTATACATTTATATACACAAAAGGGTTTAGGTCTTAGAGGCAACCTCTAGACCTAAACCATAATTTGTAGGCTATGGGTTAAGCTTACTTAAGCTCAACTTCTGCTCCAGCTTCTTCTAAAGAAGTTTTTAAACCTTCAGCTTCGTCTTTAGAAACGCCTTCTTTGATAGCGCTTGGTGCACCATCTACTAATTCTTTAGCTTCTTTTAATCCTAAACCAGTTAATTCTTTAACTAATTTTACAACTGCTAATTTAGAAGCACCTGCTGCTTTAAGGATTACATCGAATTCTGATTTTTCTTCTGCAGCTTCACCACCTGCAGCAGCTCCACCTGCAGCAACTGCAACAGCAGCAGCAGCTGGTTCGATACCATATTCGTCTTTTAAAATTGTAGCTAATTCGTTTACTTCTTTTACTGTTAAATTAACTAATTGTTCTGCGAAATCTTTTAAATCTGCCATTTTCTATCGTTTTAATAATTTTTTAAATAATATAATTTGTTTAAGTGCGTACTTAATTGATTATTATCCTTCTTTTTCGGATAATGTTTTAATGATACCTGCTAGTTTACCACCTCCTGATTTAAGAGCTGAAACAACGTTCTTAGCTGGTGATTGTAACAATGTTACTATGTCACCAATTAACTCTTCTCTAGATTTGATATCAACTAAAGTATCTAATTGCTCATCACCAATGTAAATTGCTTCTTCAATAAAAGCTCCTTTAAGCAAAGGCTTATCAGATTTTTTACGGAATGCTTTAATTACTTTTGCTGGAGCATTACCAGTTTCAGAATACATTACTGAAGTGTTACCTTTAAGTACAGATGGTAAATCTCCAAAATCTTTTTCTGAAGCATCCATAGCTTTTGTTAGTAATGTATTTTTAACTACAGCTAGTTTTACGTTAGCTTTAAAGCAAGCTCTACGTAAATCTGAAGTGTTTCCTGCGTTTAATCCAGATATATCAGCAATATAAATATTGGTATTATCTGCTAGTTGAGCAGTTAACTCTTCAATTACTTGTGATTTTTCTTGTCTTGTCATAATATTAAAGTTTAACTACTATCCTATTTTTGTATCTATTGATATACTTGGACTCATTGTGCTAGACATGTAAATACTTTTTACGTAAGTACCTTTAGCTGCAGTTGGTTTTAATTTTATTAAAGTTGATAATAACTCGTTTGCGTTACCTACCAATTTATCAGCACTAAAAGATGCTTTTCCTATTGGTGCGTGTACAATACCTGTTTTATCTACTTTAAAATCAATTTTACCTGCTTTTACTTCGGCTACAGCCTTAGCAACATCCATTGTTACAGTTCCAGTTTTAGGGTTTGGCATTAAACCTCTTGGTCCTAATACTCTACCTAATGGTCCTAACTTACCCATAATAGCTGGCATAGTGATGATAACATCGACATCTGTCCAACCATCTTTAATTTTTTGTAAGTACTCGTCTAAACCAACATAATCAGCACCAGCTTCTTTAGCCTCTGCTTCTTTATCTGGTGTTACAAGTGCCAACACTTTCATGTCTTTACCTGTACCATGTGGAAGAGAAACTACACCTCTTACCATTTGGTTTGCTTTACGAGGGTCAACTCCTAATCTTACAGCTAAATCAACTGAAGCATCGAATTTTGTGTAAGTTATTTCTTTTAATAAAGCCGAAGCTTCTTCAAGAGAATATAATTTATTCTTCTCAACTTTAGCTCTTGCTTCTTTTTGCTTTCTTGTTATTCTTGCCATTTCAAAAATTTTTTAGTTAGGTGCTTCACCGCCTTTAACTGTGATACCCATTGATCTTGCAGTACCTGCAACCATTTTCATAGCTGATGAAATTTCAAATGCATTTAAATCTTGCATTTTATCTTCAGCTATCGCTTTAACTTGATCCCAAGTTACTTTAGCTACTTTTTTTCGGTTAGGTTCACCAGATCCTTTTTTTACTTTGGCCGCTTCCAATAATTGTACAGCTGCAGGTGGAGTTTTAATTACAAAATCAAAAGATTTGTCTTTGTAAACAGAAATTACAACTGGAAGAACTTTACCAGGTTTATCCTGAGTTCTAGCGTTGAATTGCTTACAAAATTCCATGATATTAACTCCAGCAGCTCCTAAAGCGGGTCCAACTGGTGGCGACGGATTCGCAGCACCTCCCCTAACTTGTAGCTTAACTACTTTACTTAATTCTTTTGCCATTTTAATAAATTTAGTTTTGTACGTCTTTTAATTTGGAAGCAAAAAGACATACTATATATGGTAACAATTATTAAACTTTTTCAACTTGCATATAACTTAACTCTAATGGTGTTTTTCTTCCGAAAATTTTAACCATTACTTCAAGTTTACGCTTTTCTTCATTTATTTTTTCGATAGTACCATCAAATCCATTGAATGGTCCATCTATAACTTTTACAGTTTCTCCTAAAGTAAAAGGAATAGCGATATTAGCATCAGCATCTACAGACAACTCGTCTACTTTACCTAACATTCTATTTACTTCAGACTGTCTTAAAGGCACAGGATCTCCTCCTTTTGTTTCGCCTAAAAACCCAATAACATTTGTTATTGACTTTATAATATGTGGTATTTCACCACTTAAATTAGCTTGAATCATAATGTAACCTGGAAAATACACACGTTCTTTATGTGTTTTTTTTCCGTTACGTATCTGAATCACTTTTTCAGTAGGAACCAAAACTTGATCAACAAAATCTTCTAAACCTAATCGAGAAATTTCATTCTCTATATAAGTTTTAATTTTGTTTTCCTGACCACTTACAGCTCTAACTACATACCACTTTTTATTTCCTTTTGTTTCAGACATCAAATTTGTTTTAGCCAATTAAATCAAAATACGCTTTAATAACTTTACTAAAAACAGTGTCAACACCCCAAATAGCGAGTGAGAAAATAATTGAAAACACTGCAACCAACACTGTTAGGTTTTGTGCTTCAGACCAAGTTGGCCATGATACATTATTCTTTAATTCCTCAAAGGATTCTTTTATATAATTAATAATTCCTGCCATCTGTTTTTCTTATTTGCACGGGTTGAGAGACTCGAACTCCCGACACCTGGTTTTGGAGACCAGTGCTCTACCAACTGAGCTAAACCCGTAAATATAAATCAAGGCGTCTTGCTAAAAACAAGACACCTTAATTTAATATTCTATATTAAAATTTTAATCTAAAATTTCAGTTACCTGACCAGCACCTACTGTTCTACCACCTTCACGGATTGCAAAACGTAAACCTACGTTCATTGCAATTGGTTGAATTAATTCAACAGTAATAGTAAGGTTATCTCCAGGCATTACCATTTCAACTCCATCAGGAAGCGCAATGTTTCCAGTTACGTCAGTTGTACGTACGTAGAACTGTGGACGGTAGTTGTTGTGGAATGGAGTGTGACGTCCACCTTCTTCTTTCTTAAGGATATAAACCTCAGCTTTGAACTTTTGGTGTGGAGTTACAGAACCTGGCTTAGTAATTACCATACCTCTAGAGATTTGAGTTTTCTCAATACCTCTTAATAAGATACCAGCGTTATCTCCAGCCTCACCTCTATCAAGAATTTGACGGAACATTTCAATACCAGTAATTGTAGAAGTTAATTTCTCAGCTCCCATACCAATAATTTCTACTGGATCTCCAGTTTGAGCAACACCAGTCTCGATACGACCAGTTGCTACAGTACCACGACCTGTAATAGAGAATACATCTTCGATAGGCATTAAGAAAGGCTTATCCATATCACGTTGTGGCTCTTCAATCCAGTTATCAACAGCTTCCATAAGCTCCATTACTGTATCAACCCACTTTTGTTCTCCGTTTAATGCACCTAATGCAGAACCTGAAACTACAGGACCATTATCTCCATCATACTCATAGAAGTTTAATAAATCTCTAACTTCCATATCTACTAACTCTAATAACTCCTCATCGTCAACCATATCAACTTTGTTCAAGAATACAACGATTCTTGGAATACCTACTTGACGACCTAAAAGGATGTGCTCACGAGTTTGTGGCATAGGACCATCAGTTGCAGCAACAACTAAAATAGCTCCATCCATTTGAGCAGCACCAGTTACCATGTTCTTTACGTAATCCGCGTGACCTGGACAGTCAACGTGAGCATAGTGACGATTAGCTGTTTGATATTCAACGTGAGAAGTATTAATAGTGATACCTCTTTCTTTCTCTTCTGGAGCGTTATCAATTTGATCAAATGATCTTGCTTCTGAAAAACCTGCATCAGCTAATACTTTAGTAATAGCAGCAGTTAAAGTTGTTTTACCGTGATCTACGTGTCCAATAGTACCAATGTTTAAGTGTGGTTTTGAACGATCGAAAGTTGCCTTTGCCATGTTTAATTTATTTAATCTTATTTAATATTAGTGTTCAATTTTAATTGTACGTTTTCAAATGAGCCAATGACGGGATTTGAACCCGTGACCTCTTCCTTACCAAGGAAACGCTCTACCCCTGAGCTACACCGGCTAAAAAATGAGCGGGAGACCGGGTTCGAACCGGCGACATTCAGCTTGGAAGGCTGACGCTCTACCAACTGAGCTACTCCCGCATTTTTATAAGGTCTAGTCTTAGAATAATTGTGGGGAGAGCAGGATTCGAACCTGCGAAGTTAAAAAACAACAGATTTACAGTCTGTCCTCGTTGGCCGCTTGAGTATCTCCCCAAAATTTATCAATACTTTTTTTTTAAAGAACTTGAGCCGATGGAGGGACTCGAACCCACGACCTGCTGATTACAAATCAGCTGCTCTAGCCAGCTGAGCTACATCGGCTTTTCTTTACTTTTTTTGCAATAAAAAAAGCCCGCTATTTCTAACGGACTGCAAATGTAAAGATTTATTTATTTATTCAAAACATTTTTTGAAAATTTTTATCACATATGTGCTCTTAATTTTTCTTTGCGCTTTTTTAACTGCCTTTCTAAAGATGAAACTGCAGTGTCTACACCTTCTTCAAAAGTTTTACATTGTTTTTTTACAACAAAGCGATCTCCAGGAACGCTAAGTCTTGCTTCAAAGATTTTATTTTCTTTCTCACTTGTGTTTTCTACTTTAAGATATACATCTGCTTGTATAACTTTATCATAAAACAAATCTAACTTATCCATTCTTTTTTGGATGAAGTCTAGTAACTTTTTGTCAGCACTAAAGTTAACGGATTGCGTGTTTACTTTCATACTCTTCTTTTTTTAGTGGTTAGACATTAATTTATCTTGTTCATTTTTTACTTCTTGGATGCGCATTTGAATACACTTTTTTTAATTCTTCTATACTATTATGAGTATAAACTTGAGTTGCTGCAAGACTTGAATGACCAAGAAGTTCTTTTACAGCATTTAAATTCGCACCTTGATTAAGCAAATGAGTAGCAAATGAGTGCCTTAGTATATGCGGACTCCTTTTTACTTTAGTAGATGCTTTACTAAAATAATCATTTATAATTCTGTAAACAAGATTTTCGTAAATTTTTAACCCTTTTTTTGTTAAAAAAAGAAAATCTTTATCGATGATTTTTTCTAAATCATTTCTAGCCAGCAAATACGCCTTTACTGAATCAATTACTGAATTAATTAACGGAATGAATCTTTCTTTATTTCTCTTACCAAGCACTTTTAACGTTTTATTAGATAAATCAATATCTGTGATTTTTATTTGCACTAATTCTATACGTCGAATTCCTGTCGCGTAAAAAAGTTCAATAATCAATTTATCTCTTAACCCTTCAAAACTTGTTTCGAAATGCAACTCTTTAATAACACTTTCAATTTCTTGCTGCGAAAATGGAATTTGGACTTTCTTATCTGTTTTAAGCGCTTTATGTTTTGCTAATGGATTTACAGTTATTGTTTTGGTTTTGATAAGAAATTTATAATAGGAATTGAGCGATGAAATTTTTCGGTTAATACTCCTGTTGGATATACCACTCTCCACGAGTTGTACTATCCAACTTCTTATTTGTTGATAGTTTACAGTATCAATAGTGTCTTGTTCAAACTCATCAACAATAAACTGCAAGAACGTACTCAAATCATTTTTATATGACTTTATTGTAAGTGGTGAGTAGTTTTTCTCGTGGGTAAGATATTCAGTAAATGATTTGAAAGACATTTGCATACGTATATATGCTAAATGTACAAAGTTTATATTTGTTATGAATAAAAAAAAGTCCTGTATTTCTACAGGACTTTATTGTATCATTAAGTAAATATTAGATATTTTCTTGATCTCTTAATCTTTGGATGTATTGCGCTTTTTGAATTTGTGCTCTACGCTCTACTGAAGGTTTTGTAAATTGCTTACGATTTTGCAATTGACGTTTAGCTCCTGTTTTGTCAAACTTACGCTTAAAACGCTTTAGCGCTCTATCTATATTTTCTCCTTCTTTAACTGGTATTATTAACATAGTGTCTTAACCTCCTCTCTTTTAAAATTTCGGTGCGCAAATATAAAAACAAATTTATTACTGGCAATTAAAAAAATATTTTTTTTAATCGCCTTAACGACACCTTGTTAATCCTTAAATAATTTTGAGCGTTTGGTAAGGTCTTGAATTAACTTTTCATCTTCTTCACTTTCTAATAAAGTGTTGTAGTTATCCCAAAATGATTTGTTATATGGTTTTACCATAAATATATCATTATTCCATGTACCTTCAAGAGTTTTGTGTACTTCTTCTCGGTCTAAAATAATTTCAGTAAACAACACTTCTTGTACTGTATAGTAGTAGCGTTCTTCTTTATTATAACGTTCTTTTTCTTCGTCGGTAATTTTTTCATCTGTATTAGAACCTACATTAACCAACTTAGGTGTTTCATAATAAATATAACTTGGATACATTTTATCCTGATACTCCATATAATTAATCACAAGTTTGTGATTTAACTGAGTTCCAAATAATGCCTTGCTTCGGCTTTTTTGAGCAGGTGAAGCTGCAATTAAATCGTACTCGATCTTTTTTACTGCATAGTTATCATAGTAGATGTATATCCATCCATCGGCTTCATAACCTTCGTTGAAAATCCCTTCGGTATCTAAACCTATAAAATCTATGCCTTTTGAAATTTTTATTTTGTAGATTTTTCTTTCATTATCTACCAAAATAGTATCTAAATCAAAATGATGCTTACTTAATATATCCTCACCAAAAAGCGATTTTGAAGTGTTAGAATTTCTCAACAAATTGAGTTTACCTTGAAAAAGATTTTGCAGTCCGTTAACCCTTGTATCATTCCACTTAATTGCTTTTACTAAAGACGCTGTTTTAATAGTATCTCGCTTTAGGTTTTTAGCTTTAAGATTTCTCATCTTGTGATGATACTTTAAATAAGAGGTATAAATCAACAAGCTATCAACATCTCTAAGGTCGTAGCTTTTCCTAACTTCGTCAACATTAATTTTGAGATGGTCTTTTGAGCTAGCTTGGTATCCGGAATCGTAAACCGTTATAGCACTTTCAACAAGCCATTTAAATTCCTTAGTATTTCGCTCTTTATGTCTTAAGAATCCTTTTTGAAGATACGCAGAATCTGGTAAATTAACACTTAGTTTCTCTAGTGCTTTCAACACAATATCGTTACCTGTTTTGGGTCTTGTTTCGGCAACCAATAAGACTTCATCTAATGAAGCTATATCTTCTTCTAGATATACTTCAAAATCATTATCAAATTCGTTAACAGGTGTTTTAAAGGTTTTGTATCCTATTGAAGAAATTACAAGTGTATCCTTTTCATATTCTTGTGGCACTAACAATACAAACTTTCCATCTGCATTACTCACAGTACCAATTGTTGTATTTTGAACATAAATACTAGCACTTTCTAATGGCATTAAAGTAGCAAAGTCCACTATTTTATTTTTCAATTCAGTTTGACCAAAACTAGTTAAACTGAATATTCCAAAAATTAAAACAACGCCTTTTTTTAAGTGAGTTAAGTTCATTTGTTTGGGATTTTATGTTGCTGGCTTATAGTCTTTATTATCTAAAATCATTTTTGCCAATATTTCTCTAAGGATTTCTGATGTACCTCCACCAATCGGTCCTAATCTACTATCGCGAAGTAAACGTGCCATTGGATACTCTTCCATATAACCATATCCACCTAAAAACTGTAGGCAGTGGTATATAACATCATCGGCCATTTTAGTAGATTTAAGCTTACTCATAGTTGCTTCTTTAACTACATATTCGCCTTTATTTAACCTGTAAGCTACTGAGTAATTAAATTCTTTGCAAATAGTCATATCTGTGTATAAATCGGAAAACTTATGTCTCAAGGCTTGAAATCTATCAATTGTTTTGCCAAAAGCGATACGCTCACTCATATACTGTTTAGCATAATCTAAAGCATATTCAGCTCTTGCATGTGCATTGATTCCCATAATTAATCGCTCTAAAGAAAAGTGCTGCATAATGTATGGAAAGCCTTTGTTTTCTTCTCCCATTAAGTTACTTGCAGGAATGGTAACATTATCAAAAGCTATCTCAGCAGTATCACTAGCTCTCCAACCTAATTTATCTAACTTGGTTGCTGAAATACCTGGAGTATCTCTATCCATAATAAAAATACTAATACCTTTATTTCCTGCTTCAGGATTTGTTTTAGCAGCAACTACCAAATAGTCGCTATACACACCATTAGTAATAAATGTTTTTGATCCGTTGATTACATAAGTATCCCCTTTTTTAACTGCTGTAGTACGCATACCTGCAACATCACTTCCACCAAAAGGTTCAGTAATACAAAGGCAGCCTATTTTTTCTCCTGTAATACTAGGTGCTAAATATTTTTCTTTTATGTCATGGCTTCCTTCTGCATTTACATGAGTCATTGCTAAATACGCATGTGCCCAAATGTTTGCCGCAAAACCACCAGAGTTAATTTTTTGAAGTTCTTCCAAAAGAATAACAGTATAAAACAAATCTAGATTTAAGCCTCCATACTCTTCAGGGTAAGCTAAACCAAAAAATCCCATCTCTCCAAACTTTTCCCAGATGAAACGTTCTACGGTTCCTGATTTTTCCCATTTTTCAATATGTGGAACAACCTCTTTCTTTAAAAAATCTTGTAAACTTTGTCTAAACAATTGATGTTCTTCGGTGAAGTACATGCTATTCATATATGCTTTTTTTATGTCATTAATTGAGTGTCAAATATAACTTAATTATCTCAATTTTATTTAGTGGAAAGTCTTTAACTTTTGCTAAATCGTCCAAAGATTTGAATCCTTCTCGCAAAGTTCTTTGTTCAATTATGGCATGTGCAATCTCATAATCAATATGCTGAATGGTAACCAATTCGTCTCTTGTAGCTGTGTTTAAATTTATCTTTTTTACTACTCTTGGCGTTTTAACAGTAAACTCATTTGTAAGACGTTCAATAACTTCTGGTGATAATCCATACACTTCTGTAAGTTGAACATCTGCTATAAAACCACCTTGAAACTTATTTCTATATTGAACAATTCGCTTAGAAAGTGTTTCTCCAATACCATTCACTTTTTGAAGTTGAGCAGCTGTCGCCTTGTTTAAATCTTGCTTTTGATTGTAGGTCTTAGGTGTATTATTATTTTGATATTGAAAAGTAGTTTTAGGCTTAGGATTAGTAACCCAATCTGGAAACTTAAAATAAGGAGAAATTGCATTCAATAAAGAATCTGAAACCTGAGTAACTTCTTGAAACTGCTGTACCGAATTAATCCACTTATCTTGTTTTCGGTAAGCTAACAATCTATCAATTTCTTCATTGGTCATTCCTAAAGTATAGCCTTTGTAATCAGTAATAAAATTTGGATTGAAAGGATATAGTTTTGGTTTTCGGTTTTCAATTTCAACTAATCGAAGCGAATCTATTTCAGCTTTAAAATCGCTTAATTCGTTTTCATCCACTTTTATTTCAGTTTCACTAAAATCAACAAAAAAATAAACACACTGAAACGCAACGATGAGTAGCAACAATAAAAAAATCCCATTCCGTTGTTGCTTAGTGAACATGAAATGGGATTTAATATTTTTCATAATAGTATATTACATGTGCTTAGTAATGTCTTCATGACCATCTTCTAAGGCTTCTTTTTTAATTGCAATAGCATCTAAGTAACGCTTCATTTCCTCTCTTACTTTAGGGAATAACAGTAATAACCCAATCATGTTAGGGAATACCAAAGCTAATATCATTGCATCAGAGAACTTAATTACTGCGTCTAAAGTAGCAGCAGCTCCAATAATTACAAATAATAAGAATAATATTTTATAAGTTAAATCAGCAGCTTTACCTCTTCCGAAAAGGTATTTCCAAGACTGTAAACCATAATAAGACCAAGAAATCATTGTTGAAAACGCAAACAATACAATAGCAATAGTTAACACATAAGAGAATCCTGGAATTACAGAGTCGAATGCTTCTGATGTTAAATCAACACCTCCTATTCGCTCTCCAGTAGCATTAATCATTACGTTACTACCTTCAACAGCTCCGTAAGTAAACACGCTTTGCATATTTGTACCATCAATATTAAAGAAAATGATAACTAAAGCTGTCATTGTACAAATAACTACAGTATCAATAAATGGTTCTAAAAGTGCAACAACACCTTCAGATGCTGGATATTTAGTACGTACTGCTGAATGCGCAATTGCTGCTGAACCTGCTCCTGCTTCATTAGAAAATGCTGCACGTTGGAAACCAACAATAAGCACTCCTATAAATCCACCTAGTCCTGCCATTGGTGTAAATGCTCCTTCCAAGATTAACCCGAAGGCATCATCAATATATTTAAAGTTTGCGAAAATGATAATTAAAGCAGCTAATACATAGATACCAGCCATAAAAGGGACAATTTTTTCAGTGATTTTAGCAATACGTTTAATACCTCCAATAATTACAATACCAACTAACACAGCTAGTATAAAACCAATTATAGAACCCGTTGCTCCACCTGATACACCAATCAATGAAGATATTTGAACTGTTGCTTGGTTAGATTGAAATGCATTTCCACCTCCAAAAGAAGCACCAACACACAAAATCGCAAAAATGATTCCTAGTACTTTTCCTAGTCCTGCTTTGCCTGTTGCTTTTAATCCTTTTGATAAGTAGTACATTGGACCACCATAAATAGTTCCATCTTTTCCTACATCTCTATATTTTACACCAAGTGTACACTCTACAAACTTGGTTGACATCCCTAATAATCCACATACAATCATCCAAAATGTTGCTCCAGGACCACCTGTTGCAATTGCTACTGCAACACCTGCTATATTACCTAATCCTACAGTACCAGAAACTGCTGTTGCCAATGCCTGAAAGTGAGACACCTCACCATGAGCACTTTCGTCCCTAATAGTATCTTGGATATCTTCTTCAGCTAACGCTTCATCATTATCATATAATTTATCAACACCATGCTTTTCAATATCCACATATCGTCCTCTAACAGTATTAATTGCAGTTGGAAATTTAGTAATACTAGGTACTTTAAAATAAAGCGTAAAAAAAGTGGCACCTACAACTAAGAGAATAACCACTATTGGTACATTTAAACCTGCAATTGGGACAGACGTTAAAATAAATCCTTCCCAACCCTCAGCAAAAGGCATAAATTTATCATTTATGATTTCATCCAATCCTTTTTCTTGAGCTGAAATGGCTAGTGGTAAAATTAATGTCATTAGTGTAAGAAGATAGTTCTTCATGGGTATATTAAAATTTAGTTAGTTTAAGTATAATTTAATGTTAATTGGGTAACAAGATGCTAAAAAAAAATGAGTTTTTAAAACATCTAAGGTTAAATTGAATGTCTTGTTATTGAATATTGTATAAGGAATTAAGCTTTTTTATTTGTTCTGGTCTACCTAACACAATGATTTTTGATTTTGGCACCAATTCAATATCAGCTTCAGGATTAACAATATAATCGCCTTGTCCATCTTTAAACCCAATAACATTACATCCTGTTTTTTTACGAAGGTCTAAATCGCGAAGTGTTTTTATTGTTGATGGATTATAAAGCTTTTCTACTGCAATTTCTTCAATATTTATATTGGCTTTACCTACAATAGATAGGTTATCAATAAACTCAATCAAATCTGGAACCACAACCAAAGAAGCCATATGGTCTCCTCCTATCATATCAGGTAAAATAACATTATTTGCTCCTGCTAGCTTTAATTTATTGTAGGATGTTTGCTGAGAGGCTCTACTAATAATGGTCAAGTCTTTATTGATTTGTCTAGCTGAAAGCACTACAAATAAATTATCTGCATCATTAGGAAGTGCCGAAATTAACGTACTTGCTCTATCAATTCCTGCTTGTAATAGAATTTCATCTTCATTGGCATTACCCTGAATAAAGCTAACTAATTCACTTTGAAACTTGTCAATTATTTCTTTATCCTTTTCAATTACAACAAAGTCTTTTTCATAAGCTATTAACTTTTTTGCTGCTTGAGAACCGTTTCTTCCATAACCACAAATAATAATGTGGTTTTTAAGACTATCAATCTTTTTTTGCATCTTTTTTTGTTTTAGTTCTTCATAATTGCTTTTGCTTAAGATATATTCGGTAATAATGGATATAGCATAACCTACAATTACTATACTTGCCAAAATTAAAAATACCGTAAAAATTTTTGATTGCGTATCTAAAGGTTGTACTTCACCAAACCCTACTGTAGTAACGGTTATAACCGTCATGTATATTGCATCAATCCATGTGTAGCCTGATAACATTTTAAATCCGAATACACCTATAAGTATAACCAAAAGCAGCATTAATACTGCTGTGTAAATTCTGGATCTAAAGAGCTTTATTAATGGATTCATCTATAATTATAAATCGAAAACCGAAGTGCGTTTTGTATAGAGCAAGTCTTTAATTTTCATCCAAAAGGCAATAAACAGGTATAATGCAAAACCAAAACCTAATGTTACAAAAGTAAGATACATAAACGATGTTCTAACCACTTTTGCTCTAATACCAATACGGTCAGCAATACGTTGGCAAACATAGTAACCATGCTTTTGAAAATATAACAATGCCTTGTAAAAAATATTCATGTTGCAATGTAATGATTTTATTTAATGATTAACGAATTACCCACTGCACATTGCAAACACTTTTTATTATTGCAATATTCGGTTTTAAGTTGAATGAGTGCTTGAGAATATAATGCTGAATTGGGTATTTGTTTTAAGGCTTTAAACGCTGAAACTATTGTGTTTTTTTCAGCACTTATTTGCTGTGCAACATCAACTATTTCTGAATCAATAAATTTCCCATTTGCTTTAGCATAAGCAAATTTGATAGGGATAACGGTATTAATCAAAAGCAAATCTATAAAGGATTTTGACAACGCCTTTTTACTCGCTTTGGATGTTTTTGAAAACGTATAGTGTGTTTCCCAAAATGACGATACACTAACTGAAAAAACAGCATACAACTCATCTATTGTTTTGGCTTCAATAATTTTTGAAAACAAATTTTGATGTTTATAATACAAACTTGCTAATTGTGACAACCTAATTGTTGGGAAGTTTGGTGGTCGTAACCTAAAAAAACGAATGGGTAAAACCTGCTCGTTACTCAATCCAAATTTATGTTTAAGGTAATTATATTCCTTTTCTAGATTTTGAAAGTAAGCGTTTTGCACATCATCATTGAGCAGTGCTGATTGACCAAATAACAAAGCTTCTAATTGAGTTTGGTTTGTAGTCAACTTTCGTACTATTGAAAAATCTACAGACTGAGCTAAACTTAAAAAGGCATCTCCATTAACTTTTAAACCAAAATTCTTAGCCAACATTTTAAAAAGTACTGCTTCCCAAGCATTTTTTGAAGTGTTAAGCAATGTATCAATAGCATTTGACTTTCGTTGTAGTCGTTCAAAAAACAAGCGCTCTAACCATGCGCTTAATGTAAAATCATCAATAGTTCCAAAGTCATCTTCGCAGTAAATCCACTTGTTAGATTGCGTAAAAAGTGTTTTATAGTTTTGGATAAGGTTAGCGTTTACAAAATCTTTGAGTTGCAACGTTGGTATAATGGTATTGTCTTTTCGATACACATCTGTATCATGTTCCCAAACTACATGAAGTATTACATTATCGTAAGCTTTGTCTTGCTCGTGCGAATGCACAAACCAATCGCTTGACTTCACATGAATTTCAACATTACCAGCCCACAGTTGTTGATTAATATACAACTGAGCATTAAAGAAATCTGGACCAGAATTATGATTGTGTTGCCCTACAGATTTTATAGTAACCACTTCATTGGCAACAGTAGTTAACTGTTGAATATCAAACTTTTTGTGTTGCCATATATAATGAAGAAAATCCTCTTGCATATACTAAAAATAGAAAAATATTTAATACATGCTTCAAATAAAAACAGGCTATTTAATCAATATAGCCCATTTTTTTCATCCAATCGTTATTAAACATTTTACCAACATATCTGCTACCATGGTCATGAAACAACACCACAACAACATCGTCTTTAGTAAAATGGTCTTTAAGTTGCAACAAACCTTTTATAGCTGCTCCAGCAGAATTACCCAAAAACATCCCTTCTTCTTTTGCTAAAAGCTGAGTGTAAACTGCAGCATCTTTATCGGTTACTTTTGTAAAACCATCAATTATTGAGAAATCTACATTTTCAGGTAAAATATCTTCACCAATACCTTCAGTTACATAAGGATAAATCTCGTTTTCGTCAAAAATTCCTGTTTCATGGTATTTTTTAAAGACACTTCCATAGGTATCAATTCCCCAAACCTTTACCTCTGGGTTTTGCTCTTTTAAATATTTCCCAACACCTGAAATAGTTCCTCCTGTTCCAACTCCAACCACAAAATGAGTAACTTTTCCATCGGTTTGTTTCCATATTTCAGGACCAGTACTTTCATAATGTGCTTTTGCATTACTTGGATTATCATACTGATTAACATACCATGAGTTTGGTGTTTCTTGCGACAAACGTTTAGACACCGAATAGTAACTTCTTGGATCATCTGGAGCAACATCAGTAGGACAAACCACAACCTCAGCACCAACAGCTCTAAGAATATCCATTTTTTCTTTGGATTGTTTATCGCTAATTACAAAAATGCATTTGTAACCTTTTACAATTGCTGCTAATGCTAAACCCATTCCTGTATTTCCTGAGGTACCTTCAATAATAGTTCCTCCTGATTTTAAACGACCATCAGCCTCAGCATCTTCAATCATTTTTAAAGCCATACGATCTTTTACAGAGTTACCAGGATTAAATGTTTCGTATTTAGCCAATACCAAACATGGCAATTCTTGAGTAAGTTTATTGAGTTTTACCAATGGTGTATTACCAATGGTTTCTAGTATATTTTTAGCGTAGTCCATATTCTTATTTTACTCTGCAAAAGTAGCAAAAAGCATGAGTATAGTTTTATAAAAAGCAAAAGATTCGTAATTGTTTAACGATGTTATACGTATTTCAACTTTAAGGTTTTTCAGTTAATCCCTTTTTTTATAAAAAACATCGAAAAAACTACAAATCAATTAGTTATAACAAAAATTTACAATTAATATTACTTTGTTATTAACCCAAAAATACAATGATTATGAAATCAAAAACTTTTCTTTTCACTACTCTATTAATTGGTATGCTTGCTGGCTTTTCAGCTATTAAAGTAGATGTTTGCCATAATGTAAACAACAACCCTCACACTATTAATATTGCGCTTCCGGCAGCAGTAGCTCACTTAATACAACATGAAGGTGACTCATTAGGAACTTGTAAAGATGCACAAAAAGACGATGAAGTACTAGAAAACAAATAGTTAACTCATTTTTAAAAAAGGCTTTAAGTTTTTCACTTAAAGCCTTTTTTTATTCAAACCTAATTGCTTTTACAGGAGCTATTTTTGAGATAATTACAGATGGCACCAACAACATAAGTAAACAGACTACAAACGTGCCAATGTTTAATAACAAAATGTAATCTAAACTTATATATACAGGAATGGTAGACACGTAATACTCTTCAGGATTTGGAAACTTAAGTAACCCAAAGTAGTGTTGCGCAAAAAGCAAAGACAATCCTATAAGATTTCCCCAAAACAAACCTAAACCAATTAAGTATGTAGCATTGTACAAAAACACTTTTCTAATACTCCAGTTACTACTTCCAAGCGCTTTTAAAACTCCTATCATTTGTGTACGTTCTAGAATAAGCACCAATAAAGCAGTAATCATATTAATTCCTGCAACCAAAATCATGATACCAATTATTCCGTAGGTATTGTTATCAAAAATTTTAATCCACTCAAAAATGGACAAAAACTTTCGAGTTACTGTTTGTGTATCAAGATTTGAAGGCGTTATTTTAAAAATCTCCCTTCCTTTTTCATCTAATTGTGAATAATCATCAATAAAGACTTCAAAATTCCCAACCTCATCAGGTTTCCATTTATTGAGTCGTTGCACATGTTTTAAGTCGCCAATAACAAAAGTTTTGTCAAACTCTTGAAATCCTGAATTGTAAATTCCAACTATTTTAAAGGCTCTTATATTTGGTATTTGATTAATGTCTTCTTTAGCAAAAACGGTTTGAAATGTATCGTTCAGTTTTAACTTCAACCTATTGGCTAAATACGAAGAAATCAATACTTCATTACTCATTGATTCACCAAAATTTGGCAACTCACCTTCAACTAAAAATTCTTTAAGGTAATTCCAATCGTACTCTCTTCCTACTCCTTTATAAACTACACCTTCAAAATCAGTTTCGGTCCTAATAACACCAAACTTTTTAGCCACTGCCTGAATGTGCTTTACGCCTTCAACCTGATTAAAATTTGGATAAAACTCTTGATTGGTAGAAATTGGAGTTTCAGACTCGTCAGACACATTGGTGTCGTAATTGGTAATTATCACATGACCATTAAACGCTACAATTTTATCTCTAACCTTTTGTTGTAAGCCCAAACCAGTAGCAATAGCAATTAGCATCACTACAATACCAATAGCAATTGCTGTGATTCCTATTTTTATAATTGGAGCCGAAACACTACTTTTATACGTTTTACTACCAATAATACGTTTTGCTAAAAAAAACTCGTAATTCAAAATAAAAATATGCGATTAAAGGTCCTCAAAAATACGGTTTTATTATTTGTTTTAATAGGAATTTCATGCGGAAGTGGAGCCAAGTCTGAAGATAAAGAACAAAGCTCTAATGAGATGCTTGGACATGCTCAGCATGACGATGCTAATATTGTAGTTGGAGCAAATCAAACCGAAGCTTATCTAGACATACTTAAAAGTAAAAGCGTAGGTATTGTGGCTAATCAAACTTCGGTGATTTTTAAAGACACCAAAACGCAAGACCAATACACGCATTTGGTAGATTCTTTATTAGCCAAAAACATCAACATTAAAGCTGTTTATGCTCCTGAACATGGTTTTAGAGGAACTGCAAGTGCTGGAGAACTCATAAAAGATGGTGTTGACACCAAAACCAACTTACCTATTATTTCATTGTATGGTAATAATAAAAAACCATCTGCAGAGCAACTTGAAGGCATAGACATTATGATTTTTGACATACAAGATGTTGGTGCTCGCTTTTACACTTACATTTCAACATTGCATTACGTCATGGAAGCTTGTGCCGAACTGGACATTCCTGTTTTAATTTTAGATAGACCAAACCCAAACGGACATTATACTGATGGTCCTATTTTAGAACCTGAGCATAAAAGTTTTGTTGGTATGCATCCTGTACCTGTTGTACACGGAATGACCATTGGTGAATATGCTAAAATGATTAATGGCGAACAATGGCTCAATAATGGTATTCAATGTGAGCTTACTATTATTCCTGTTAAAAATTACACTCACAAAACACCATACAGCTTGCCTATAGCACCTTCGCCTAATTTACCAAGTGACAAAGCCATAAACCTGTATCCTAGTCTTTGCTTTTTTGAAGGCACTAATGTGAGTGCTGGTAGAGGAACTCCAAAACCCTTTGAAATTTACGGAAGCCCTTATCTTGACAAAGAGGTGTATACTTTTAAATTTTTACCTCAACCTAATGAAGGTGCTAAATACCCAAAACACGAAGGTATGCTATGTTTTGGTGAAGACTTAAGTGGCAAAGATCATTTAAGCCGATTAGATTTAAACTACTTAATAGAAGCCTATAACAACACAATAGACAAACCTATTTTCTTCAACGATTTCTTTACAAAACTTGCTGGTACTACTGAATTACGAAAGCAAATTGAAAACAAACTCACTGCTTACGAGATTAAAAAAACTTGGGTTAGAGGTTTAAAAGCCTATGATGAAATGCGTAAACCGTATATAATTTACAACTAGTCTTTTTTACTTTCAATAGCAGTTATTTTTATATTACCATCGCTAATTGGTTTTGGTCTATCGTGAAGTATTTTTATAACAAATATGATTTTTAATGGTGATTGATCAACCACAAACATATGTTTTCCTTTACTAAGATGTTTTAAGGATACTTTAAACTCGTTTGTGCCAGCATAAGTATCAATTTCGCGTTTGTACTCTTTATTTATAGAATACACATACGTAATTTTTTTATCGCCTTTAAGAATTAAAGTGTCTTTGGTTTTGTTAAGCTCGTGATATAAGCCGTTTGCTCTGTAGTTATTGTTCTTTTCGAGCAATGCAAAGTCTTTTTGACCGTAGTTTTTTTGTGCAGCAAGCCCAATAAATGAAGCTATTACAAACCTGCGATATTTTCCCATAAAAAAATACTATTAGTTACAACTAATATTGAATTAATAGCTTTTAAATTTTTGTAATACCCTCGTTATAAATCTATATGGATTATTTTTTATAACCCTAAAAAATCTATGAACGGTAAAAAAATAGGAATAATCAGTAAAAAATTTCGATGAAGCACTTCAAAATAAGAATTTTCAATCATTTAAAATTCCAATAAGCACATCTGGATAATCAGTAATAATACTATTTACACCATAAGAAATTACAGTATGCATGTCTTCCTTTTCATTAACTGTCCAAGGAATAATACTATACCCTTCTTTTTGGTATTGAGCAACCACATCTTTAGTCAGTAATTGAAAATACGGACTAATAATTTCTGGTTTAAAACTCAACGCGTTTAACTTATCAGCAATAACTTCGTTTTCATCAACCAATAAAGCTTGAGTCATACTTGGTGCTTGTCGTTTTATTTCTTCAAGTATTCTTATATCAAACGACTGTAAATTACAACGCTCTCCAATATTGTATTCATCAATCACTTTTAAGACTAAAGCAACATACTCTTTAGGCTCTGGTGTATAAATGTTGTCGTATTCTGGTTTTGCCTTTATTTCAATGTTATATCTAATCTCAGAATTTAAAGCATCGCTCAACTTAAATACTTCACTCAGCAACGGTTTGTGGGTTTTCATGTTTTTTTGCTGTGGAAATCTTGGGTGTTGCTTTGTACCACAATCAAACAGCTTAATGGAATCGTAATCCATTTCATAAAAATTAAACGCCAAATCCTGATTAATGGAAATCTCTTCTCCATTAGGTTTTAAGCAATAAAATCGACTCATAAATGGCTCATGAGATACAACAACTTGTTTGTCTTTAGAAATGGCTAAATCCAACTCTAGTGTGTTAACACCAAGCGCAACTGCTTTCTCAAAAGCTGGTAACGAATTTTCAGGAAGCAATCCTCTACAGCCTCTGTGACCTTGCACTCCTATTGTTGTGTTTGTATTGCAACTCATTGTAAACAGTAAAACTAATATGCAGAATACGTTTTTAACGTTGTTCATTTGAAGGTTTAATTGTTGGTTTTTTATACTTCTGAAAAGGTTGTGTCAATAAATTTGAAATTCGGCTGTTTTCAGCTTCATCAGGAAATACATCAACACCATACACAAGTTTATCTCTATCCAATTCCATATAAGTTCCTAAAAGTCTGTCCCAAATTGAAAAGATATTTCCGTAGTTAGAATCGGTATATGGCAACACATAATGATGATGCACTTTATGCATATCAGGAGATACAAAAAAGTAGCTTATCACTTTATCTACTCGTCTCGGTAATTTAATATTTGCATGCGTTAACTGTGTAAAAATAACTGAAAGCGATTGATACAAAAACACCAAAGCAATTGGTGTCCCAACAATAAAAACACCTAGCAAAGTAAAACTAAACCGAATAACACTCTCAATAGGATGATGTCTGTTACCTGTGGTAGTATCTACTTTATGATCGGTATGATGCACTAAATGCACCATCCACAAAGGCTTTACTTTATGCTCAACCAAATGTGCTAAATAGGCTCCAAAAAAGTCTAACAACATAACACCAAGTATTGAATATAACCATAAAGGCATTTCTGGTAGCCAATTGATAATACCAAAGTCGTTGTTTTTAACCCAATCGGCAGTTTTTAATAACAAAAATGCTAAACCGAAATTGATAACAATAGTGGTTAAGGTAAAAAAGAAATTAGGTAAGGCATGTTGCCATTTTTTATAATTAAATCGAAACAACGGAATTGCGCCTTCCAAAAGCCAAAACAAGGTAATACCTCCTACCAGCAATATACTTCTATGTAGAGAAGGTATGGTTTCAAAATAATTAATGATTTGTTCCATTAGCATGTATTACTCTTTTAATCTAAAAACAATAACGCTTTTTGCTTATCACTTTCTTCCATTTTCTCTTCCCAAATTGCTACTTCATCATCATTTAATTGTTTATGAATAGTGTAAGCAAGGAAATTATAAAGCGATGCATTTGATTCATCCAAATCATTTATCTCTATCTTATTCAGTTCTTTTAAAGCCCTTTTAGTCTTATCAAGTATAAGTAAGCTTTGTATTTCGTATAAATCGATTTTCTGTAAAAATCCATCTTTATTTTTTAACGAACTTTCTTTTAATTGCTTTTTAGACTCATCAAAATAATCATCAGAAACATTTAAAAAATCACTTTTTATTTCTTTATCCAGGCGCAATGCAAGATCTTGATACTTATAACCTAACCTAAATGCCGAAGAAAAACTTTCTTGCTTATAATAATTAACTAAATCCTTACTCAAAAACGATGTGTTTATAGCATATTTTTTTAACAAAACCATAAGTTGAGATTTAGTTTTATAACTCATATTTTTATAAACAACCTTTCCGTTTCCATCTAAAATAAAAACATATGGAATACCTCTAACATCATATTTCTCAGCTATATCAGGGTATTTATCAATATCTATTTTAACCGACACATAATTATCCATTAAAAGCTGTACTTCTTCTTTGCTCCAAGATTCTGAATCCATACGTTTACAAGGCCCACACCATGATGCCCAAAAATCAACAAGAACAAGCCTATTGGTTGTAATAGCCATTTTTTTTGCATCATCTAAAGAGTACATCCAATTATTAGAGTACATTAAATTAAACGTAAAAAAGAAAATCAATAATGTTAAGGTTAATCGTTTCATATTCTAAATTTTATAACATTAAATATATATCAAAAAATTCAAAATCAATAACTTACAAAAACTAGCATTACAATTTAATTCTTTTTTTCATTTCCTCCACAATATTGAATGCTGCAGGACAAATCGCTACATTTTTCATGGTAAGATTAGCAATTTGCTGAAACTTTTTTCTGTCAGTATGCGGAAACTCTCTACACGCCTTTGGTCTTACATCATAAATAGCACAATAATTATCAGCATCCAAAAACGTACAAGGTACACTCTGCAATACATAATCGTTATCTTCATCAATACGCAAATATTGGTCAATAAACTGAGAGGGCTTTAACCTAAAATGCTTTGCAATTCTATCAATGTCTTTATCAGTAAACAAAGGACCAGTTGTTTTACAACAATTAGCACATTGCAAGCAGTCGGTTTTTTCAAACTCATCTTCGTGTAGCTCCTGCATGATGTAGTCCAATTGTTTTGGTGGCTTTTTTTTAAGCTTGGTAAAGAAGGTTTTGTTTTCCTTATGCTTATCTTTGGCGAGCTTTGGGAGATTATTTATAACATCTTGCATAGTGTAAAAATACCTCTTTTGTCATTACGAAGGAAGAATGACTGAAGTAATCTTTTAAATTTCAACTTAAAACTAAAAGATTGCCACATCCAAACAAAAAGTTTGGATTCGCAATGAACTATTACTATGAAAGATATCTTTGGAAAAGCTTTACTGGATTATCAGAATAACAACTATTCTGAAGATATTATAACCTGGACCAATATTTCAGATGAAGATGAGCTTCCGCTTCCTTATCTGTTTAGGACTTATAAAGATATGCCTAAACTAGAGCAATACGCTTTGCAGCTTGCTAAAGGACATATTTTAGATGTAGGTTGTGGCGCAGGAAGCCATAGCTTGTATCTTCAAGAGAAAGGGTTTAGCGTAAAAGCTATAGATATCTCCAAAGGTGCTGTAAAAGTAGCTCAAGAACGTGGTGTAAACAATGTATCGCAAACTGCTATTTTAGATGTTACCGAAACGTTTGACACCATTTTATTACTTATGAATGGTACAGGAATTTTCCAACAGCTATCTCAGGTTGCCACTTATTTAAAGCATTTAAAATCGTTGTTAAATCCTAACGGACAAATTTTAATTGACTCCTCAGATATTTCATATATGTATGAGGACGACGATGGTGGTTTATGGATTGACACCAATGCCAACTACTTTGGTGAGTTGGACTATTTTTTAAGCTATAAAGGTGAAGAAGAACAACCTATGAAATGGTTGTATCTAGATTTTGACACACTAAAAACCGCTTGCAACACTTTGGGTTTACACTGTGAACTTCTTATGGAAGGTGAGCATTTTGATTATTTAGCGAGGATATATTAAAGAGATTAAAAGTTATTTAGGAACTAGCTTATAGTTTTTTAAGCCCATTATAGTTTTTCATTCAAATCTTGTCTTCCAACAATTGTAACTATTTCAACAACATTTTTATTGACTTTATAGAAAATACTATCAACTCCACACACGCAACGTCTGTATCCATTTTTTATATAGTCAACAGATTCAAAGGAAAAAGGGCGTTCTGCGATAATGTCAAAATATTCAAAAAAAGACTCAAAATATTTGTCCGCTTGGGTCATTCCGAATTTTTTAACTCCGTAATGGTGAATCCGAATCAAGTCATTTTTCGCTTCATTTGTCAGTTTGTATTTAGCCATTTAGCAAAGACTTTGATTCAGCTAAAATACTTTCTTTACTATCACTCGTAAATCCACTATTTTCAGCTTTTTCAATTTTAGCTCGAATCCAGTCAATTTGAACTTGCTGTTTTCGTGCTTGTCTAATCAAATCGTTAACTAATTCGCTTTTGCTAGAATATTCTTTACTGTCCACTTGAGCTTTTAACCATTCATCGTTCGGCTTTGTAAATGATATACTTTGTCTTGACATAATTTGTTTTTTTTGATGTAAATATACACCAAAAACGAATCACCTGCAAATTGTAGCCAACAGTTCGTATATGATTAGTTGAGTATTTTAAGTTACTAATTTAGGAAAAACTAATATAAATTCAGCGTGAGGATTTTCAGAAGTAGGCATTCAATAGCAATTATATACGTTGTTTTAAAACGTTTTTTCAATCAGTTTTTTTATGAAGTATTCCGAAACAACTATTTTTCGTTTGTGATACATTTTTCTTCTCTTTTCAGTCGTTTGATCTTTTAGTTTTAATCTGGTTCTTAAGTCAATATAAAATTCAGGTGGCTTTATACGAGAATAAGAGAAATTCCAATGCTTTATTTCGTGAATAAATTCCGTTCCATACTTCCTTAAAAATTTGTTTGCGTTAATTCCTTGAGTCAGCTTTTGAGTTGTTATTTTATCCGATTCTATTAAAATGTGTTTACCCTCTTTCGTTTCAAGGGTAACAATATTCTTTTCAGAGTTAATTTGGATTATTCTATGTGGTTTCCAAGTAAATATTTGTGATTGATTAATTCCTAAATTTTCATAGACTTCTGCTTGGACTTGTTTCCAACTAGGTCTTAAGTTAAAAAACTTTCTAATCGATATGTTTAGGGATTTTATCAAATGTTTTACTACTAGTTATCAATATTACTTTTTCTCTAATCCCTAACGTTTTACACCATCAACAAAGGTTTGCTCTACTTTTATGTTAGGAATATCATAAACATCAACTGTCATAATATCTTTATCCAAAACTATAAAATCGGCAAACTTTCCTATTTCAATACTACCTTTTTCGTGCTCTTCAAAATTAGAATAAGCTGCCCAAATAGTCATTCCTTTTAAGGCTTCCTCTCTGGTTAAGGCATCTTCTTTTTGAAAACCGTCTTTAGGAAATTGCTTTACATCTTGTCGTGATACTGCTGCATAAAATGTTAAAAACGGACTTACATGCTCCACAGGAAAATCGGTTCCTAATGCAATTTTACCATGTGCATTCAATAGTTGTTTGTAGGCATAAGCACCTTTTACACGTTCGTTGCCTAAACGTTGTTCTGCCCAATACATATCGCTAGTAGCATGTGTAGGTTGTACTGAAGGCACAATACTTTTATACATTTCAAAATCTTGCTGTGAAACTACCTGAGCATGTTCTACTCGCCAGCGTTTGTCTGGTTTGTTTTGTAATACTTTATTGTAAATAGTCAACACTGCATGATTAGCTGAATCGCCAATAGCATGCGTGTTCATTTGATATTCAGAATTTGAAATACGTTGTGCCAACGCATCCAAATCGTTAATTGAAGTAGTTAACAGTCCGTATTTTTGAGGTTGGTCAGTATAAGGTTGACGCAATAGTGCACCATGCGATCCTAAAGCACCATCAGCATAGACCTTAAATGACCTTACGTTTAATTTATTGGTTTTATAAACTCCTTTTTTTAAGTAATAATCTACCGCTAATGTATTTTTAGCAGACACCATAGCATACACTCTCATATTGAGTTCACCTAACTGTTGTAAACTATCAATAATTTCAATGCTTTCTCTGCTTAAACCTGCATCATCAACTGTGGTCAATCCGTAATCAAAACAAATGTCTTGAGCTGCTAAAAGTGCTTTAGCGATTTCAGTTTTGGTAGGTTGTGGCCAATGTTTTAATACCAAAGCTTGTGCGTTATCGAGTAAAATTCCTGTTGGCTTTCCGTTGTTTAATGCAACTTCTCCACCATCAACTTTAGTATTTGCTGTAATGTTACCCAATTTTAAAGCCGCTTCATTACATAATGCTGAGTGACCATCTACTCGTCTTAGTAGTATTGGTGTATCAGGAAATAGCTTAGACAATAGTACATTATCTGGTACTGTTTTGTCGTCCCAATCGGTTTCGTCCCAACCTCTTCCTAAAATATAATCGACGTTATTTTTGTTACTGAAGTCCAAAACACGTTTCATCATGTCTTCAAAACTCGTCGTCCCAACAAGATCAACTTGTTGCTCGTTGAGTCCTAAACCTAAAAAGTGACAATGCGCATCAATAAATCCAGGTACAATTGTCTTTCCATTAGCATCAACAGTATTTTCAGAAGTATATTTAGAATTTACCTCAGCGTTGGTTCCTACAGCAATAAACTTTCCATCTTTAATTGCAAATGCTTGTACTTTAGTAAAGCTGTCATCAACAGTATAGACGTTTGCATTGGTAACAATTGTATCTACTTGCTCTTTATTTTGACAAGACAAACAAATAGCAAGTATTAAAAGGAGGTATAAATTTTTCATTTGGTAATAGTTAGTTTACTGTAAAAATAAAAAAAGCGCTCTAAAAAGAACGCTTTTACTATAATTTGTAATGTCTTGATTAAAAATCAAATTGATAGGTAGCTCCACCTAACACCTGAATGCCTTGTACTGGGAAATTCATCCAGCGCTGGTAATCGTTATTTGCAATATTATTTGCCTTAACAAATACCGACAATCTATCAGTAACTCTATAACCTACATGTGCATTTGCATCAAAATAGCTATCTAAAGCTACAGTTACAGGACTTGTTGGCACAAGTGTTCCTTCTTCATAAAACAGGTCTTTTCTTTCGCCAACAAAAAACAATCCTGCTCCAGCAAACCAGTTGTCGTCTATTTGATAATCTAAAAATAATGATCCTTTAATATCTGGTAAGTTCCACGCTTCAGATTGTGTATCAGTACTGTAATTAAAATATTCGGCTTTTATACCAAGGTTAAAGTTTCTATTTATATCAACATTTAATTCTCCTGCAACCGATAATGTGTTAACATCGTCATACACGATACCATACGAGTTACCATATTGATAATCTTCGGTAGCTCCTCCCAACACACTGTTTGACATAAACATCGCTTTGTTTCTATCAGCAAAATAACGTCCACTAATATTATAACTCATGCTATTGGATAATTTTCCTTTTAAACCTACTGAAGCATTGTATTGCTGATCAGTTGGCGCAATAAACAATGTAGGCGACACAAAAGGATTTTCGTTAGCAAAATCATAGTACGAGTTTTGTATCAAACCGCCTTCAATTCCACCATAAGCAATAAGTATTTCATCAACCAATCGGTAGCTTGCAGTAATATTTGGATAAATGTAAAACTTGTTATCACTAAACTCTGTATCATTAAGATATACCAAGTTAACACCTAAGTTTACGGTAAGGTCATCTTGCTTTAACTGATAGCTTGGAGCAATTCCAAAATTGATATTTCCATATTTTATAGCATCTTCGGTGTAGAAATTTCTATCAAACTCGCCACCAATATAATCGATAGTTACTTCGGTTTTTATTTCTTCTCCTCTAATTGGAACTGTAAATTCAGAAGACGCAACAAACCTGTTTTCACCAGAATCCTGATCGTCACCAAAACGTCTAAACCTTACTTTTAGGTTATCGATAATAGCATCTTCAAAGTTTAATTTACCTCCAAAATGAACATTGTAAAACGAATGCCCTTCGTTAATCATATCAGCTGTAGTTTCATCAAACAACGGTTGTGGCAATCCATACCAATTGTAAGTTTGAAGTCCAAAACCTGCATCAACAGTCCAAGACATATCACGCAATTGCTTACTGAAATTGGCATTAAGATTGGTGTTTGAAAAATTGTCGTCCAATAACAAACCATCAATACCACCTTGTGATGAATGATGGCTTAAGTAACCACCTACTCGTTCTGTTCTATTTAGTGCATGGTTTAAATACACTTCACCTAAAATAGTAGTGTAAGTTCCAAAACCTAAAGACGCATAATTATCATACAATTTTATAGGTTTAGCTTTATCAACTGTTGCTGCTTTTCCTTTGGCAGGTGTAAATGTTGAAGCTACAGGAATAGAGAAAATATTGTATTTAACGTCCTTTTTTTGTGCAGTAGTTGAATCGTTTAAAGTTGGTGTTTTCTTAATTTTAAACGCGTCAGAAATTGTTGGAGTATAAGGTTTCACAACATTTACCACATCTGTATCGATAGTATCCGTTTCACGTTCTTGTGAAAACCCATTACTTGCAACTACTAGAAATGCTAAAGTGATTATATATTTTATTTGATTTTGCATAGGAATTGTTTTAATTGAAATCAACAAGGATTTTAATTTTCAGATTGAATTGATGAATTGGTTTTAGCTTCTTCAGCTTTGATTCTATTAAGCTCGCCTTGTGCTTCACTAACTACATCATCAAACTCAGCAAAGTTTTTAATAACACTTTCTAAAATGTATGTAGCTTGAAATGCATCTTTAAGTGCATAAAAGTTTTTTGCCATTATAACCAAGCCTTTTGCACTGTAATATTTGTAGCTAGAATAATCTTTTGCTAGTTTTTGAACCGTTGTATTAGACGACTGATAGTTGCCTTCTTTATGTTTAAAGTAAGCGTTGTAATACAATGCTTCGGCAGCTAATGCTCCTGTAGCTATGCTTTCAACTTTTGCATAAGCCAATTTTGCTTTAGCCTCATCTCCTGTTTTAATTGCAGAACGCGCAATGATAATTTGAGCGTCACTTTTTACTTTATTATCAATTTTAGAATTTTCTAAAACTCTTTCAGCATAGGCAACCGCTTCCTGATAGTTTTCTAATTGATAGTACGCGTTCATAAGGTTTGATTGCGCATAGGTAATGTTTTGAGGATAATCGGCTTCGGTTTCTAAACGCTTTAATAAAGGAACTGCTTTATCCCAATTAGAAGTGTTTAAATAGGTTTCAGATAACTTCACAATAGCTTGTTCGGTATATTCGCCTCTTGGTTTAGCAACTACATACTCATAATGTGGACGCGCATTTTCAGGCAAATCCTGTTTAGTATATAATTCAGCTAAATAAAAATGAGATTTAAGCGCATGCATTCCGTTAGGGAATTCATTTAAATAATTATTGAACTGTTTTACCGCTTTTTGCACGTTGTTGTCAAGGTATTGCTTCTCAGCAGCCAAATAGGTAGTGTTATCTAATTCGGCATCAGTAACATCAATATAATCAAGCGTTTTTACCCAAGACGCATACTCATCTACGCGACCTAAATCGATATAAATTAAACGTGCAGTAGACACTGCTTGTACTGCTTCTTCGGAATTTGGATAGTCTCTTGCTACTTGTTTAAATTTAGCCAAAGCACGCTCGTTGTCATTTTCATTGTAATACGACAACCCTTGACGCAACAAGGATTTTGAGATAAATACCGAATTTTTATACTCAGCATTTAACCTGTCATACATTTGCATTGCTTTGCTAGTGTTGTTTGCTTTTACGTATGAATTTGCTAGCTCGTACATAGCATCATCTCGTAAAGACGATTTTGGGTACCCATTGATAAAGGATTCTAACTCTTCAATTTTCTTTGAAGCTTGCCCAACATAACCATAACTCATTGCCTTTTGAAAATATGGGTAGTCCGATTCAATCTCGTTAATTTCGATAGCCTTATTGTAAGAACTAATTGCGTTGTTATAATCGGTAGATACAAAATAGCCATCACCAAGCCTTAAGTAAGCATCGTTTACTCTTAGTTTATCATCGCTATTGGTATTGATGAACTTTTGAAAATGCTCACTAGCTTTCCTGTAGTTTTTAAGTTTGAAATAGGTATACGCAAGATTATAGTCGATGTTTTCAATTTCAGGTGTTGTAGCAGATTCTGCATCTTGCTGAAACTGTTTTAAGCCAACTAAAGCATCGTTGTAGTTGGTTAAATGATAATCTGTTTCTGCTTTCCAAAATGTAGCTCGCGCAGTAAATTTTGGGTCTTTAGCCTCTTCAATCGACTTTTCAAAAAGTGCTCGAGCTTCGTTATAATTTATAGTGTTATACACTTCAATTCCTCTGTAAAACGCTACTTTTTGATAAGCAACTCTGTTTTCAAAACTTCGCTTACCTTCTAATAGTTTTAGAGCTTCCTCGTAATTTTTTGAAGTAATGTATGAGTCAATCAACAGGGTTTCAATTTCCTCTTTGTAACCTGTATCAGGATATTTATTCAGATAACCAGTTAAAACTTGTGGAACCGATTGGTAAGGGTTTCCTATTTCATAACTTATTTTAGCATAGTTTAACCAAGCATCTTCCTGAATTTTTAAATCAAAATCCATTTGAGAGGCATTTCTAAAGGCATTTAAAGCTTCTTGTTTTTTGTCTAAGTTAATGTAGCTTTCTCCTAAATGGTAATAGGCGTTTTGAGCAACACTGTTATTTCCTCCTATAATTTTATTGAATTCTGAAATGGCTTTTTCAAAATCGTTTTGCTTGTAATAAGCATATCCTAGTTGGTAGTAATCTGTATTATTCCATTTTCCACGTTTGCCTTTATAGGCTTGTAGATAAGGAATTGCTTCAGTGTACTGTTCTAAATTAAAGTAACTTTCTCCTATAATTTTTGAAAGTTCAGACACTTCATTGTCGTCACTATTTGGTAATTGTTCTTTAGCAAGTGAAATGGCTTTTTCAAAATTTCCTAGTTTGAAATTTAAATCGGCTTGGTAATACGATAGTTTCTCTTTGTATTTTTCTTCATCACTTACTTGATCAAAATACTCGTTTGCAGTATCATAATCGTCACCTTCGTAAGCCATAAACCCAATATAATACTTAGCTTGCGAGCCATATTCTTCAGAATTCACAACTCTATTTAAATATTTTTGGGCTGAAGTTTCGTTGTCTGTAGAATATAAAGCGTAGCCGTAATTAAAGTTAAATCGGTCTCTTTCAGAACGCGCTATACTGTTTTCATCTACCTTTTCGTACCATTTTCTTGCATACGCATATTTTGCATTATCGAAATAGTAATCTGCTACATCTAAGAATGCTGTATTTCGTTTTGTACTCGTTGGGTAAGTGTCTACAAAATCTTGAATTAAATCGTCGGCATTTTGCTGATTTAAACGCACTGCACAATTTGCTATATAATAGGCACAGTTAGACTCTACCTGCTCGTCTTGGGTTTCATCTTTAATTTGGTCAAACGCTGATTGTGCTGCTTGGTACTGCTTGTTATTATAAAGCGTTAAGGCTTTTTGATACGCTACTAAATCGTTAGTATAGGTTGCCGATTGTTGCGCTTGTATGTATACGTTTAGCATTAGAAAACTTACTAATACTACTAATTTACTATTAGTCATTAAGTTCGTTGTTTTGTTGATGTTCAAAGATAAATCAATATCAAATTTATAACGCCAGAAATTATTTATAATTATAAAGAAGTTATTAAATACTAAAAAAAATATTTGGGAGTTTATAATTGCAGCCTTTTAAAAGTGTTATTAAAATAATACATTTACAGCACTTAAATAAAAACTACTCATAAATGTCTGAAACTATTTTACAATTAAAAGATGTCTCTATATACCAAGGAGACAGTATGGTGTTGAGCGATGTGAATTTTGAAATGGTTAAAGGTGATTTTGTTTATCTTATTGGTAAAACCGGAAGCGGAAAAAGTAGTTTTATGAAAACGCTTTATGGCGACTTGCACCTTACAAAAGGCGAAGGTTCTATTGTAGATTTTGACTTAAGAACACTTAAAGAGAAAGACATCCCTTTTTTAAGAAGAAAACTAGGTATTGTTTTTCAAGATTTTAAATTGTTACCTGATAGAACTGTAAACGGAAACCTAGAGTTTGTTTTAAAGGCTACAGGCTGGAAAGACAAAACCGAAATTAAAGAACGCATAGAAAAAGTGCTGGATAAAGTAGGCATGAAAACCAAAGGATTTAAGTTCCCTCATGAGCTTTCTGGTGGTGAACAACAACGTATTGCTATTGCTAGAGCACTTCTAAACGATCCTGAACTTATACTTGCTGACGAGCCAACAGGAAATCTTGATCCTCAAACCAGTATTGAGGTTATGGAGGTTTTGCAGGAGATTAACAAAAACGGAAATACTATTTTAATGGCTACTCACGATTACGCTTTATTGCTAAAATACCCTAGCAAAACTTTAAAGTGTGATGAGAATAAAGTATTTGAAGTAGTGCAAAGACGTGTATAACAGCCTAAAAAAAATCCTAAAACGTATTGTACCCAAAAGGTTCTTGTTTAAAAACGAGCTCGTTTTTAGGCGCTTTTATGGTTTGTTTTATCGCGGAAAACAATTTCAGTGTAATGTATGTTCCAACAACCTAAGCGCTTTTGTTAACTATAATGGCAGAGATTTAATTTGTCCGTTTTGTGGTAGTTTGTCAAGAAACAGAAGGCTATGGCACTTACTGGAAGCAAACAAAGCCATTAAAGGTAATGTGTTACATTTTTCGCCTTCAAGAAACATATACCGAAAATTAAAATCTAATCCTTCAATACATTATTACAGTTCTGATTTTGAGAACCAGTTTATTGCTGACTATAATTTTGATATTACCAACATTTCTTGCAAAGATCATACGTTTGACACTATAATTTGCTACCATATACTTGAACATATTATTGATGATAAAAAGGCGATGTCAGAAATTTATAGAGTTTTAAAGCCCAACGGAAAAGCTTTTATACAAACTCCTTTTAAAGAAGGTGCTATTTATGAAGACTATTCAATCACTACTGAAGAGGCAAGAAAAGAGCATTTTGGACAAGAAGATCATGTTAGAGTATACTCAGTAAATGGATTAGTAAAAAGACTGGAAGATGTAGGTTTTAAAGTTGACATACTAACTTTTGAAAACTCCAGTGAATCAACAAGAAATGGTTTTAAACCTGAAACGGTTTTGGTTGTTTCGAAATTCGCGAACCTTTAAGCTTACACACTCTACAAATTACTTTTACACTAAGAATTGTTAACTTTAAAAAGTGTATTTTTGAAACATAATTTCTAGTATGCTTTCAGTATTAATTCCTGTTTACAATTGCTCCATCACAGCTCTCATAAAAGATTTGCACCAGCAACTCATGAGCAGTAATATTGAATTTGAGATTATTTGTTTGGACGATGCTTCAAACAATACTATTACTAAAAAAAACTCGACTGTAAACAACTATAAAAACGTTTCCTACAACCTATCAAAAGTAAACAATGGCCGAGTGAAAACAAGACAATTACTTTCAGAAAAAGCATTACACAATTGGCTTTTGTTTTTAGATGCAGATGTTTTGCCTAAAAGCAAAAATTTTATTTCTAATTATTTAAAGCACATTAATGATAATTATGATGTTATCTATGGAGGGTTTACTTATCACACCTCTAAACCAGATAAGACTTACATGCTACGCTGGAAATATGGTAAATCCAAAGAAGAGATAGATGCTGTAAAAAGAAACGCCAAACCATACAAAGTTGTTATCTCAGGAAATTTTTTGATTAAAAAAGAGACCTACCAACATATTGTTTCAAAAATAAATTATAAAGGTTATGGCTATGACAATTATTTTGGAGCTCTAATGAAAGAAAACAACATTAATGTATTACACATTAACAACGAAGTCTATCATTTAGGAATTGAAAAAAGCTCAACCTACTTAAACAAAGTTGAGCAATCTGTTGACAACTTACTTAACCTTCAGAACACTCAAAAAATAGTAGTTTCTGATAATGATTTACTAAGGTTATTTAACTTCACAAAATCTTTAAAACTTAATTATTTTCTTTCTTTTTTACACTCAACACTCAACTCACGCATTAAGAAAAACCTTTTGGGAAACAACCCTTTAGTCTTTTTACTACAGTTATATAAATTAACATACTTTTGTTATAAAGACTTGAAAAAATGACACCTTATTTTTCAATAGTAATACCACTTTACAATAAGGAAAAGCACATTGCGCAAACCTTAAAAAGTGTAATTAATCAATCGTATAACAACTTTGAAGTTGTTGTAGTGAATGATGGCTCTACTGATAAAAGTTTAGAACAGGTAATCAAAATAAATGATGATAGAATTACGGTTTATAGTATTGAAAACAGAGGTGTTTCGTATGCTAGAAATTATGGAATTAAGCATGCAAAATCTAACCTTATAGTTTTACTTGATGCCGACGACCACTGGAAGAGTCATCATCTAGAGGATTTAAAATTACTCTATGAAAAATTCCCTGATTGTGGCCTTTACGCTAAAGCATACACAAAACGTAAAAACGGAATTAATCTAAAATCAATATATAAAAACATACCTCAAGAAAACAACTGGAAAGGTGTAGTTGACAATTATTTTAAAAGCAGTTTAGCCAATAGTATAGCTTGGACCTCTGCAGTTATGATTCCTAAAACAACTTTTGAAAAAGTGGGATATTTTAATGAGTCTCTTAACTCTGGTGAAGATACTGATTTATGGATAAGAATTGCTCTTAAATTACCTATTGCTTTTTACAACAAAGTGAGTGCAATACATTTATTAAATGCTCAAAATAAAATCACAAAAACTAAACTAAGCGCTAGAAAACACATTGATTTTTCCACCTATGAAGAAGCTACTAATAACAATATTGATTTAAAAAACTACATAAACCTGAACAGGATTTCAATGGCTTTACAGTACAAAATTGAAGGCGCAAAAAACCTTGAAAAAGATATAAAGTCACACATTGACTATAACAATATTAGTAATCTCCAAAAACTTCTATTGACATTACCTAAATGGGTTATTATTTTAATATTAAAATGCAGAAATTTAATACAACGATTTATTGACCTAAGGATTTTTAGATAGTTTAAACGTATCGTAATCTCTTATATAATCAGCTTCATTAAATTCTGTTGATGCTAAAACCAAACATACTGCTCCTGATGAAAAGTTTTCTAACTCCCTCCAAACACCAGTAGGTATATACAAACCTTTATTAGGCTTATTAAGCATTATTTTTTGACGTTGTTTTCCATCATCCAAAACGACTTCAAAACTTCCGCTTAAGGCTAGTACTAAAGACTCTTGTTCAATATGCGAATGACCTCCTCTGTAGGAGTCACTTGGTACATCATATAAATAATACACGCGTTTAATATCAAAAGGCACACCATCTTTCTCTATTACAGCAAGATTGCCTCTTTCTTCATGCACCTTTGGTATTTCTATTATTCTAAATGTCATAAATTTTATCTATTTCGCCTGTTGCCTTTAGTTTTTTATAATTACTTATGGCTTGTAAGCCTAACTTAAACTTACGTGGAATTTCGCTGAAACGAATATAATTATCTTTCCACATGTACAATGTATATTTTACCAACCAAAGGTAACTTAAATTACCTAGATAACGTTGCCGTAATGCTGTTTTGGCTGCAAACGCATTATCACTTCCCATTAAAACTCCTGAGCTTATGTTTGGATGCATTACAATAGTTACAGCTATATGTTGCATTTGTAAACCTTTGTCAAAAGCATTTCTTAAAAACACATACTCTGTTTCACCTTTAAATGTTGATCCAACTCCAAAATGGTGATTAAACAATACTTTATGCTCTTTAAACACTTTTCTTTTAAACGTGATAACCCAAGTAAAAATCTTTTTTAAGGATTTTTTATTATGAGTACCCTCAGGAAAATAATTTGTATATAAATTTCCATCTTCATTAATAGCCTCAAAAGAAATCATATCAGCGTTAGGACACTCTTGATAAGCATTAATAATGGTTTGCTTTAAATTGGGCTCATAAACAATATCATCATCTGCCATCAAACAAACGTCTGCAGTAGCATTTTTTATTGCTAAATTTCTACTAGTTGGCGATCCTCTTTCTAAAGAATTAATAACTTTGATATTAGAAAACTGCGACGACAACATTTTATCTTCTGTAGTTTGATTAACTATAATTATATCGTAATCTTCAATACTATTTTTAGAAAATATAGGCTTAAGAAAATCAAGATTTTCCCTAAACATCGTTGAGATTAAAATTTGTAAAGTCATCGATCGTGTTTAAATAGCCTCTATGTGAAGGTATTTCTTATTTTTGCCTTAAAAGTAATGTTTTTATGCGAATATTGTTGGTTGGTGAATACAGTAGACTTCATAATTCTTTAAAAGAAGGTTTAATTGCTTTGGGTCATGAGGTATTACTAATTGGTAATGGTGACGGATTTAAAAACTACCCAGTGGATATTAGGCTAGACCATTCATTTCACGGTAAAATTCTTAAAAAAATTAAAGTTGGTTTATATAAACTCACTTCTATTGATATTGGGTCTTGGGAAATCTATTTAAAAACACTTTTAATTAATAAAAAATTAAAGGGTTTTGATGTGGTACAGCTTATTAATGAGTCATCCATAAAAGCTACACCCAAACTTGAAATCAAATTTTTAAAGCGTATTTTAAAACAAAACAAAAAACTCTTTTTACTGTCTTGTGGTATCGACCATCAATGTATGAAATATATGATGGAAGGAAAATTTGAATACAGTATTATGAGTCCTTATTTAGAAGATAAGTCACTATTTGAACACTATAAGTTTCAACTACAATATCTTAACGAAGACTACACAAAACTTCATGATTTCATTTACAACAACAGTAATGGTGTAATAGCTTCAGATATGGATTATCATATTCCATTATTAGATAACAAGCATTATTTAGGTTTAATTCCAAACCCAATTAATATTAAAAAAATAGAATATACACCTTTAAAAATTGAAGGCAAGATCAAAATATTTCATGGTGTAAACACAAAAGCTGTTATAAAAAAAGGGAATCAATATTTTGATGAAGCCTTAAAAATCATTGAAAAAAAATATGGTGACAAAGTTGAAATAAAAACCACCTACAGCATTCCTTATAATGAATATATCAAGTTATATGACGAATGTCATATACTACTCGACCAAATTTACGGTTATGACCAAGGCTACAATGCGCTTGAAGCTATGGCAAAGGGAAAGGTTGTGCTTACAGGAGCCGAAAAAGAGTTTGAGAAGTTTTATGACCTAAAACACCAAGTAGCGGTTAATGTTAAACCTGATGTTAATCAAGTTGTTGAAGTGCTTTCTAATCTTATTGAAAATCCAGAAAAAATTCTTGAATTGAGTAAAAATGCTAGAGGTTTTATTGAAGAGCATCACAATTTTATTGATATTGCCAAAAAATACATTAACCATTGGCAAAAAAGTTAATATAGACACTACTAGAAAAGAACGTAAATCAATATGAGTTTTATTAAAACTTCATTTTATTCAGCTATAAGTACTACAATATCATTAATTACCAGATTGGTTACTAATAAAATTGTTGCTGTTTACTTAGGAACTCATGGAATGTTCTTGTTGGGTCAGCTTAAGGATTTAATTAAAATTTCAAGTATAGCAAGTGATCTTGGAACTTCAAACGGAATCATCAAATATGTTGCCGAGTACGAGCAAATCCCCAAAAAACTCAATGCGTTTTTAGGTTCTGGCTTTAAACTACACTTATTAAGTTCAGCCATTGTTTGTGTCTTAATTTTTGCTTTTAGGTATCAAATCTCATCTTATTTATTTGATGATCTTAAATTTTCAAACGCTTTAACATTACTATCTATTTCGTTTGTTACTTTATCATTAAACACCTTTTTTATATCGGTTTTAAACGGATTAAGAAACATTAAGTTTTATGTCGTCATTAACATAGTTTCTACTTTAATATCAGCTACAATTACAATTTTAATGGTGATTAACCATAAAATAATTGGCGCTTTTTATGCTATTGCTATTAATCAAATATTGATTTTTTTCATATCGCTACTTTTTATTGTTAGCTATAAGCTTGTTGATTTAAAAGGCTTAAAAAAGCCCTTAACGAAATTTCATTTTAAAAACTTAACGAAATTCTCTTTAATGGCCTTAACTGGTCCTTTGAGCCTTGTGGCTACAACTCTTTATGTACGCTCTTTCTTGTTGGAAGAATTAGGAAATGACTATGCTGGTTCTTGGGAGGGTATGTGGCGAATATCTGCCATGTATTTATTATTCTTAACAACAACATTTCGTTTTTATATTGTTCCTACTTTTTCAAGTTCAGAAGGTAAAACCCTTAAAAAAGAAATATTTAAAATTTGGTCCATAATCACTCCAATTATTATAGCTATCACTTTAAGTGTTTATGTTTTAAAAGACACTATAATTTCACTTTTATTCAGTAAAGAATTTATATTAATAAATACAATTATACTTTTCCATTTATTAGGTGATGCCTTTAAAATAAACACTTGGGTACTTGAAAATATTCTTATTTCAAAAGCAAAAACAAAAGCTTTTATACTTTTTCAAATACTTTGGGGAGTAATTTTTTGCTCACTTACTACCATACTCGTTTATAAATACGGTTTTATTGGTGTCTCTATTTCCTATTTCATTACCTACATTATACACTTTGTAAGTATCAATATTTATTTCAGAAAGCTATTGTGGGTTAAACAAAAACATTAGTTAATTCTCTATTTATCAGAATCCAACCCAAAGAGCGAACTTCCAAATATTAATAAAATAACACCATAATGCATTAAATAACTCACAAAATGCCCAATTACAGCTCCTTTAACACCAAAACTATCAATTAAATATACACTAGATAGGTAAAGTACTATCGCCAAAAACACCTCAATAATTATAAAGTGAGTGAACATTTTTTTAGCAATAAACTGATATGCTATAACTATAGATAACACCTTTACAAAATCACCTAACAATTGCCATAAAAACAAGTCTTCTACTGGTTCAAAATCTTTAGAAAAAACAATTTGCACAATAAATGGTCTTAATAGATAAATAAGTATGAGACCAATACCAAAAATTGGGATTACGGATTTGTACAAACTAAACACTTCATTTCTAAACTCTTTTTTGTTATCTATCTCATTAAATCTTGGAAGGATATATAACGACATCAACGAGGTCACAAACATTAAATAATAATCTGATATTCTATTAATTGCCTCCCAATAACCTGCTTCTTTTATTCCTATAGAATCACTAATATAATTTCTAATCATAATAGAAATTAATGGTAATGCTACTGCTGAAACTAATGCCATAAGAGCAAAAGGACCTAGTTTTTTTAATATATCAATACTAACATTTGATATTTTAACCGAAGACACCAAACTACGTTGATTTATAAACCCAACAACAGTAATTAAAAAAATTAAAGAAGGTGCAATAACTGCAGAGACCAATGCTCCATCAATATTATTTTGATAAATTAGTAACAAGGTTACAAGTAACCCAAGAACTTGCCCAATTATATTTATAATCAACAGGATTTTATATTTGGCAAACCCATTCATTATTGAAAAGCTAAACATATTCAATGAATAAAATGGTAATGCTAGTGCCAATATTTTTATTACATAGGCATAATTATAATTGTCTGAAAATAAAAAGTTATTTACGGTTTCTGCATTGTAGTAGCACAAGAAACACAATAGTATAGTGACTGTAAATCCAAGATAAAATGAAGTTGATAACACTTTACTCAGTTTTACTGCATCTTGTTTAAACTCTGCTATTGATTTTACCACTCCATTATAAAACCCTAAAATTGCGAGTGACTGAATTGCACTTAAGAAGTTTCTTAAATTACCTATTAAAGCCATCCCTTCAACTCCAATAAAAACAGCAATAGCTTTGGATGTAAATAATCCTGCTAAAATTTTTGTGATTATAGTTGCTGAATTTAGATGAGCAACTTTAACCAGCACATTGGTGTTTATATAATCGAATAACTTTTTCAATTAATAGGCATTTAATGTTTCAATAACTTTTTTAACTTCTGCATCTGTTATGACTGGACTCATTGGAATACTTACAACAGTATTATGAATACTTTCAGTAATTGGTAAATTTAACTCACTGTACTTCTTAAACGCATTTTGTTTATGAGGCGCAATAGGATAATGAATAAGCCAACCTACACCATTATTAGTTAAATATTCGGTAAACTTTTTGCGTTCATTTACTTGAACTACAAACGCATGAAATATATGATTTTTAGTAGTATCATAAAAAGGCAAAATAATCTTCTCATTTTTAATTCCATTAAGATATTGCTTAGCTACCTCTTGTCTTCTTTTATTTTCATTATCTAACCCTTTTAATTTAATACTTAAAAAGGCTGCTTGTAATTCATCTAGCCTACTATTACAACCTATAATTTCGTTTTTGTATTTTTCTTTACTACCGTAATTTCTTAAAAGTCTGATGCAATTAGCGATGTCTTCATTATTGGTTGTTACTGCACCAGCATCGCCCAAAGCTCCTAAATTTTTACTTGGATAGAAGCTAAAAGCAGCAGCATCTGAAAGATTTCCTGCTTTAATTCCTAAATTATTTTCAGCTCCATGAGCTTGAGCTGCATCTTCTACAACGAGTAAACCATGTGTTTTAGCTATAGCATTTATCTTTTCCATATCAGCCAATTGTCCATACAAATGCACTGGCATAATGGCTTTTGTATTAACTGATATGTGTTTTTCTATTTCTGAAGGAGAAATATTAAAAGTTTTAGCGTCTGGCTCAACAAAAACAGGCTTTAGTCCTGCTTCAATTACTGAGAGTATTGATGCGATATAAGTGTTTGCAGGTACAAGAACTTCATCTCCTAATTTCAATTTGCCTAAATGAATAAAAGACTTAAATATAAGTACTAAAGCATCTAATCCATTTCCTGTCCCTATACAATAATTTGTACCGCAATATGCAGCATAGTTTTGTTCAAATAAGTCAACTTCTTTTCCTAAAATATATCTACCAGTATCAAAAAAAGTATCTATATAGCTTTTAAAACTAGACTCGTATTTTTTATTTATACTTTTTAAATCTAAAAAAGGAATCATAATTCAATCTTTAAAATAGGCTGCTCAAAAACCGTACAACCTAACTCTTCTTTTTGTTTTAATAACCCAGGATTGTAGCCTAAATCATAATTAGGATCTGCAACTGTTCCCATAGAAAAGAAATGCTTTCCCATTTCCTTGTAATGATTAATTAAATATAAAAATAAATAATCCAATGCTCTGGTCTTTTCTCCTATTGCTGTAGTAGCTCCATATTGGGATTTCACTACATTTTCATTTTCAAAAATGGTTATACCAGCTAAAATCTCATCATCTAAATAAATATCAAACTGTTTTATGTGATTTGGAAACCTTTTATTGAGCATTGATATTTCAACTAATGTATGAACAGGTTTAGCGTTATGCTTTTCTTGAAGTCGTGGAACTAAAACCTGTTCCCAAAATGATTTAAAACTATTAGATTGCTTAATTCTAAAATTGTGTTTATTGTTTCTGTACTTTTTTTGCTTGCTTTTATGTATCCTCAAAGGCACATTATAATCAACTGCTAACACCATATTACTAGACTCAAACTCATAGTTTTCATCAATCATGATTTTACTTATATCAATTGGAAAATTATTGAAATAAAAATTTGGAATTGTTTTCACCACAAAATTCTTTATTCCATTGGCTTTTAAATATAAATGTAATTCTTTAAACATGTCAGTAATGTTTTCAGAAAAAATGGTGGAACCTAAAACCAAGCCTCCATAAGTAAGTCCTTGATGGGAATAGACATTATCATCAACCTTATTTGCTGGTAAAACCGCAATAACTTTATCACTTTTAAACATTAATAGTGAGTAATCCTCAAACCTATCTTGATGATACTCCATAAAATCTCTATGAAATAAAAAAGTAGCATTCTTTGAATGCTTAACAAAAGCATCCCAAACAAGTTTATATTCTGGTTGGTATTTAACTACTTTGTAAGTGCTCAATGTGTAAGATTAATCTCTAATAATGTCATTATCATCTGGCTACCAAAATACAATAATTTTTAGTCTTCAAGTTACATTTATACTCAATTATTCTATATTTATACTCTAAAATCAAGACCTTGATAGTAAAAATCAAAAAAAGTGAAAACAAGCTACTTCTAATAGTTTATTTAGTTGTTTTCTTATATCTGATTTTTCAACCTGCTATATATTCTCCTGATACTCGCAGCTATCTAGAAGCAATGCCATACAGACATCTTGGATATGTAATTTTTATTAAATGTTTTGATTTGTTTTTTAGTGGTAAAGTTTTCGATGTTTTAGTTATTGCTTTTCAAGCTATTTTTGGGCTTTTGGCAACATTTGTTTTTTACACCAAGATTTCAAAACTGATTACGTTTAACTTAATCACTAAAATAGGATTATTTATTTTTCTATTATTTCCTTTTTTTCCTCCATTAGAAGTTGCTAACAATATTTGCCCCGAAGGGTTAAGCTACCCCTTATACCTACTTTTTGTAGCTTTTGGGATAGATTTTTTCTTTACAAACACAAAGTCCTTTAAGTACTTCATTGTAGTATTTTTATTATTGGCCTTAACCAGAGGGCAATTTATTATTGCTATAGTCCCTATTGCTTTTATGTATATTTTGAAACATAAAAAAATACTATTTAAAAAACCACATTTAAATAGATTTATAGTTTTACTACTATTGCCTATAGTAGTCCTTTTAGCTGATAAAAGCTACCACAAATTAAAAGATGATATCTTTATGTCCACTCCTTTTAGTTTTGTAAATATATCTACAGCTGCATTTTATGTATCTAAAAAAAGTGACTCCAACCAACTTACTGGAAATGACAAAAAGGTATTTGATATTTGCTACAACAAACTAGATAAGCAAAAGCTTTTATTAACTAACCAAAAAGAAGGTTCTTACAAAGATTACTACAGTTTTTTTCATAATCATATTCCAAATATTTGTAATAGAACAGTACATTATTATGGTAGAGCTTTTTTTTTGAAAGACGAACTATCTAACTCAACCCATTTAGAAATAGCTCAAGCACATTTATCTATAGAAAACACATTACGAAATATTTCATTTTCACTAATTAATCAAAATTTCAACAAATGGCTTAATTTGTTTTTTGCCAATTTAATTCATGCGTTCAATGGCATAGTCATACTTATTATTATTGTTACTGTATTTTTATTAAGCATAGTAAAACTATTTACAAGTAATAACAACAATTATTATTTGTTATTCATGTTGTCTGCATTAATACTATCAAACACACTTTTAGTTTGCTTAGCAAGCCATTCAATTATTAGGTATTTATTCTATAATTACGCTTTGTATTTTTTAATATTCATTATTCTATTTAAACAAATTAAACATGGAATCAAACATTGAATTATCTATAGTAATGCCATGTTTAAATGAAGCAGAAACTTTAGAGGTTTGCATCACTAAAGCACAATCATTCATAAAAAAACATAATATTAACGGAGAAATTATAATTGCCGATAATGGCAGTACTGATGGTTCTATTGCTATTGCTCAAAATCTTAATGCTAATGTTGTTCATGTAACAAACAAAGGTTATGGAAGCGCTTTAAAAGGAGGTATTGATGCCGCTAAAGGAAAATATATTATTATGGCTGATGCTGATGACAGCTATGACTTTGAAGCTTTAGATCTTTTTATACTAAAACTTAGAGAAGGTTATGATTTAGTTATGGGTAACCGATTTAAAGGTGGTATTAAAAAAAACGCGATGCCTTTTCTTCATAAATACTTAGGCAATCCTGTACTGTCGTTTATAGGTCGTTTATTCTTTAATATTAAAATTGGTGATTTTCACTGTGGTTTAAGAGGTTTTTCAAAAGAAGCTTATTTGAAGATGAATTTGAAAACAACAGGAATGGAGTTTGCCTCTGAAATGATTGTAAAATCTAAGCTTAATAACTTATCGATTACAGAAGTCCCAACAATTTTACATAAAGACGGTAGATCTAGACCTCCTCACTTAAACACTTGGAGAGACGGTTGGAGGCATCTTAGGTTTTTAATGCTTTATGCTCCTAACTGGCTTTTCTTATACCCAAGTATTTTATTAATGCTCTTAGGGTTTACAACATCTACATTGCTCGTTATAAAACCTGTTCACATCTACAATATTAGTTTTGACGTACACACACTACTATACACAGCAAGTATCTTTTTAATTGGATTTCAATTTTTTGTGTTTTATGCTCTCACCAAGATTTTTGCTGTTGAAAATGGGCTTTTACCTAAAAGTAATCGTTACAACAAACTGTTTAAATATCTTAATTTAGAATCTGGTTTAATCGTTGGGAGCCTGTTGTTACTATTAGGATTTGGTTTAAGTGTCTACGGAACTACAGTTTGGAAGAATTTGAACTTTGGAAATCTAAATCCGTCTGACACATTGCGTATTGTAATTCCTGCTGCATTTACAATATTACTAGGCATACAAATTATTTTATTTAGTCTGTTTTTTAGCATTTTAAGTCTAAAAAGTCAAACTCAAAAAAACGAGTCAGTTTAATTTTTCAAAAACAAATAAGTTGTTTAAGCCTAACTGAAATTTTTTATATTTCACCAACTTAAACCTTTGTTTATCAAGTAAAGTAAACACTTCTTTAGTTTCAAAACCATAATGTTCGTCTAGAGACATACCATCAATTAATCTTAACTTAGATAACACAACAAGTATATGATCAACCATTGGAGATGGAACTGTGATTATTACTCGTCCTTTAGGTTTTAAAAACTTATCAAATTGACTATTAAATTGCTTTTGTTCTTCTCTTGGAATATGCTCTAACACTGCTAACATCACAATACAGTCAAATGTTTCATTATCAGAAATAGCTTCAGGGAATTTTCCTGACAAAAGTGTATGAATTCCTTTTTTAGAATCGTTTTTCAACAAAGGATCCAAACCTACACTAGCTTGAATATTTTTCTTCGCTAGTTTCTCAAACAAATACCCATCAAAACATCCAATATCCAATATCTTGTCGTTAACTCTAACATATCGACTAGCTACATTTATTCTATAATCTCTTAAAAACCTATCAAGAAATTTCATTTATAATCTTTAAAAGTAATTACTCAATTTAATTGTAATAATTTGAACAAACTATTATTTACTAATATTAAATAAAAAAGGAACTCTTTTATAGAATTCCTTTTTTAAAATATTTCAGTAATTATTAAATACTCTTGCTTCTCTTACGCTCAACTTCAGTCAATAAAATTTTACGTAAACGTAAGTGATTTGGTGTTACTTCTACGTATTCGTCTTTTTGGATATATTCCAAAGCTTCCTCTAACGAAAACTTGATAGCTGGAACAATTTTAGCTTTATCATCGGCTCCAGAACTACGTACGTTACTTAGCTTTTTAGTTTTTGTAACATTAACTACCATATCGTCTCCTCTAGAATTTTCGCCAATAACTTGACCTTCGTAGATATCTTCTCCTGGATCAATAAAAAACTTACCTCTTTCTTGTAATTTATCAATAGAATAAGGAATTGCTGTACCTTTTTCCATAGACACTAAACTTCCGTTTTGACGCTCAGGAATACCTCCTTTTATCGGTTGATATTCTTTAAAACGATGTGCCATTATAGCTTCTCCAGCGGTAGCAGTTAATAATTGGTTACGCAAACCAATAATACCACGAGAAGGTACAATAAACTCACACACCATACGCTCACCTTTAGCTTCCATACTTAGCATTTCACCTTTTCGCATGGTCACCATTTCTATAGCTTTTCCTGAAACTTCTTCTGGTAAATCAATAGTCATTTCTTCAACTGGCTCACATTTTACACCATCAATTTCTTTGATTATTACTTGTGGCTGACCTATTTGAAGCTCATAACCTTCACGACGCATCGTTTCGATTAATACTGAAAGATGCAATACACCTCTACCAAAAACCATAAATTTATCTGCACTATCAGTTTCTTGAACTCTCAATGCAAGGTTTTTTTCAAGCTCTTTGGTTAAACGTTCTTTAATATGACGAGAGGTCACAAACTTTCCGTCTTTACCAAAAAATGGTGAATCGTTAATTGTAAACAACATGCTCATTGTTGGCTCATCAATAGCTATGGTTTTTAAACCTTCAGGGTTTTCAAAATCGGCAACAGTATCTCCAATATCAAATCCTTCTAAACCAACTAATGCACAAATATCTCCTGCCTCTACAGCGTCTACTTTTTTACGTCCTAATCCTTCAAAAACATGAAGTTCTTTTACTTTAGATTTTACAACTGAACCATCTCTTTTTACTAGTGAGATATTTTGTCCAGCTTTAAGCTCTCCTCTTGTTAAACGACCAATAGCAATTCTTCCTGTAAACGATGAAAAGTCTAAAGATGTAATTAGCATTTGAGTAGTTCCTTCTTCAATTTTAGGAGAAGGTATATGCTCAATTACCATGTCTAACAATGGTTCGATATTTTCGGTTTGTTTTTTCCAGTCTTCACTCATCCAGTTGTTCTTAGCAGAACCATAAACTGTTGGGAAATCTAACTGCCACTCTTCAGCACCTAATTCAAACATTAAATCAAATACTTTTTCATGAACCTCATCTGGTGTACAGTTTTCTTTATCAACTTTGTTTACAACCACACATGGTTTTAAACCTAAGTCAATAGCTTTTTGAAGTACAAAACGTGTTTGTGGCATAGGACCTTCAAAAGCATCTACAAGCAATAACACACCATCAGCCATATTAAGCACACGCTCTACTTCTCCACCAAAATCGGCGTGACCAGGAGTATCAATAATATTTATTTTGGTATCCTTATAAGTTACCGAAACGTTTTTTGAAGTAATTGTAATACCTCTTTCACGTTCTAAATCATTGTTATCAAGAATTAAATCTCCTGTATTTTCGTTTTCACGAAATAACTGACAATGGTACATAATTTTGTCAACCAAAGTAGTTTTTCCGTGGTCAACGTGAGCAATGATTGCAATGTTTTTAATACTAGCCATAATGACGTCTTATTTTAAGCGTGCAAATGTACGCTAAAATCTTTTGTAAAATACATCTATACAGATAATTCTTTAATGTTAAAGAAAAAATAACCTTGAGTTATAAAAACAGCCTCCTATGAAATTCAAAAAACTAATTTTCAGCAATTTAAAAACAAAACACACATTTTAACACTTAAGGAGTCGTTAGTTAATTAAATGTTATAGTCCATCTTAACCATAATTTCTGTTCGTATATTACGTTAAAGATTATGATTAATAGTAAATAGCCAATTTAACCAACTGTGCTATACATATTGGTGATTTTACATCTGAACCCTTAAATTAATACAGATGAAAATAATTAGCAAATATTCAAAATTTGTCCCATACCTATACTTTCTAGCAATAATTGCCTACTGGTTTACTGTTGTAAACCGTAGTGAAGGTATAAGCGCATATCCTATTTTACTGTTTGGTATTCCATTTTTATGGCAAGTACTAAAACCAAACCGCAAACTCAATTTTACATTAGGAATTACCTTTGTATGCTTGTCATCGTACATGATCTTAGCATACCTGTCTGATGTGCTTAACATTGTGTCGTTATCATACACTACCAAAAAGTTTATTTTGTATGGTGGCTTTTTAGCAATTGCCAATTTTATAATGGCATTATGGATTATAAGAAATAGTTTAAAAAGAAGCTTTTAAATGATTATCTTTGCTGCTGAAATTTTCAAACAAAAAGCAGATGAATCTTAACGAAGTTCCTAAACTAAAACACACTAATTCTGACAACTTTTTCTTGCTTTGTGGCCCTTGTGCCATTGAAGGTGAAGATATGGCTTTACGTATTGCAGAAAAAGTGATTTCTATTACTGATAAACTTGAAATCCCTTATGTATTTAAAGGTAGTTTTAAAAAAGCTAACAGAAGTAGAATAGACAGTTTTACAGGAATTGGTGATGAAAAAGCTCTTAAGATTTTAAAGAAAGTATCTGAAACGTTTGATATTCCTACAATAACAGATATACATGAGGTTTCTGATGCTGTTATGGCTGCCGAATATGTTGATGTACTTCAAATTCCTGCTTTTTTGGTTCGTCAAACCGATTTAGTGGTTGCTGCAGCACAAACAGGCAAAGTGGTTAACTTAAAGAAAGGACAGTTTATGAGTCCTGAAGCCATGAAACACGCTGTACAAAAAGTTAAAGATTCTGGTAGCGACAAAGCTTGGATAACTGATAGAGGAACTATGTTTGGCTATCAAGATATGATTGTAGATTTCAGAGGAATTCCTACCATGAAGCAATACGCTCCTGTTGTTTTAGATGTTACTCACTCCCTTCAGCAACCTAACCAAAGTGTAGGTGTAACTGGTGGACGACCAGATATGATTGAAACCATTGCTAGAGCTGGAGTTGTAAACAATGTAGACGGTTTGTTTATTGAAACGCATTTTGATCCTGCAAATGCAAAAAGTGATGGTGCTAACATGCTACATTTAGATAATCTAGAAAAATTGCTTACCAACTTAACTGCTATTAGAAAAACTGTAAACAGTCTTTAATTTTGGAACTTAAAATACGTCAAGCTACACAAGAAGACATACCTGAAATTACTTCTGTTTTCAGAGACACCATAAGAGCTATAAACTCTAAAGACTATTCTGAAAAGCAAATACAAGTTTGGGCTTCTGGTGCAAATGATCTTGATAAGTGGGAAGACAGAATAAAAAACAACTACTTTATTGTTGCTGAAAATGAAGATCGCATTGTAGGCTTTGCTTATTTAAAAAACGGCAATTATTTTGACGGTTTGTTTGTTCATAAAGATTACCAACGTCAAGGTATAGCTATAAAGCTTATGCGAATTATTGAGTCTAAAGTCATCACCAATGGCTATGAGATAATTAAGTCTGATGTTAGCATTACTGCATTACCTTTTTTTGAAGACCAATATTATATTGTTGAGAAAAAACAAAAAAAGTCTTTTAAAGGACTCGTGTTTGAAAACTATATAGTTCATAAAGAACTATAGTTATTTCATAAATGACGAATTCTTAAAGGCTTCTACTTCTTTAAGGATACTAATAAAAATGTTGTCATCAATATCGTCAAGTTGTTTATAACGTAACGATTTAATCTTCTTTCGTTTTTCCGAAACTAAACAATCTGCATGTTTTGTAATGTGGTTAGCATGCCAAAACCCAACATCAATATAATCTTTACTTTTATTAAGGTAACAAATTGGTCGTGTACCAATATAATAACATGGAATTCTCCATTTATACTCCAAATGCGCCTCAGGAAATGTATGCTCTATTAATATTTGAATATGCATTAATATAGACTTAAAAGGCTCTTGTTGGTTATAAATATAGGCTTCTGCTGGTTTCACTTTGTTCTAGTTTCATTTCAAAATTAACAAAAATTTATATCCAAAAACTAAAATAAATTCATTTACTTTGTATTTCAAAGTACTTTTATATGGAATCCAAAGATTATTTAAAAGACATAAGCGAGATTAAAAACTTGATGAACAAGTCGTCTCGTTTTATATCACTTAGCGGCCTCTCAGGAATTCTTGCTGGTGTTTATGCGCTTGTTGGAGCTGCAATAGCATATTATATTGTATCAAATTCAGTAAGAGGTTACCTTATTCTTGATGGTACCATTTTTAATATCTGTTTTGCAATTCTGTTAGGCGTTGCATTTTTAAGTATTCTTACTGGTATTTATTTAACCACAAAAAAAGCCAAGAAAAACAATGAGAAAATATGGGATAGCTCATCAAAACGCTTATTGCTAAACTTTTTGGTTCCGTTAATTACAGGAGGTATTTATATACTCATTATTTTAAAACAAGAACGTTATGGTCATACTGCTGCCTTAATGCTTATCTTTTATGGATTAGCATTAATAAGTGCTTCAAAATATAGTATTGGAGATATTAGATATTTAGGATTTACCGAAATAATTCTAGGTTTAATTTGTGCATTAATGCCCAGTTACGGATTTTGGTTTTGGGTTTTAGGTTTTGGTGTAATGCATATTATTTATGGTACACTAATGCATTTTAAGTATGATAGAAAATGAAATCGAAATACAAACTAAACCAAAAACATGATTGATGATTAAAAAATGTCTAGGTTATCTATTAATTTTTGCGTCTATATTTTTTGCATTTTATAGAGGAAAAAGGCAAGGCGAATTAGATTGTATTGATTTTAACGTGTTACCAATAATTGCTAATTCAATAACAATTATAGTTTGCGTTTTGCTCGTAGTAATAGGTGCATATTTAACAAAACATAACACAATTAAAAATTAAGATTCTTGCCTTAGCAAGAAAGTGATGAGCATAATTAACAACATAAATAAAGTTTTTGATCACCGAATTAGATTAGGCATCATGTCTATTTTAATGGTAAATGAATATGCCGATTTTAATACGCTTAAAGAACTTTTGGGTGCAACCGATGGTAATCTTGCTAGCCATACAAAAGCATTGGAAGCTGCAGAGTATATTAAGGTTGAAAAGCAATTTATTGGACGAAAACCCAACACACGCTACTCTACCACAACACTTGGTAAAGCTGAATTTAAAAAGCATATTGAAGCTCTCGAAAAATTAATTAACAAACAATAAATATATTTTTTATCAATCTACTTTGAAATTCAAAGTACTTTAAATACAAACAACATGGAACATCAACAAAAACAACAGAACAAATTTGGACATTGGATTAAAACTTCAATCACTGCTAGAATGCTAATGGTTGGCTTCTTGGTAATTATATTACTTATTCCGTTAGCGTACATCAATAGTTTAATTACTGAACGCTCTATGCGACAACAAGATGTAGTTAATGAAATCAATGAAAAATGGGGAAATGAAGTACTCATTTATGGTCCTATTTTAAAACTCCCTTACAAGACCTATTCTGAAACAAAAACTTACAACGACAAGACTAAAACCTATCTTACCGAGACCACTACGCATATTAACTATGCTTACATTTTTCCTGAGAGTTTAGATGTCACTTCCAATGTAAATTCAAAAACCTTAAAAAGAGGCAACTTTGAATCTGCAGTTTACACAACTGCTATGGATTTTAAAGGATTTTACACCAAACCGCAACTTCAACTCAAAGACATAAAAGACGAAGATATTATTTGGGACAAAGCCACAGTACTTATTAAAACTTCAAACTTAAAAGGTATTAAAAATGAAATGAATCTTAAGCTTAATGATAGTAGTTACACGTTTGAAACCAACTTTAGCGATAATCCCAAAAACTATAGTGGTTATTTAGATGAGTTAGAATCTGGTTTCTTAAAAGAAAGCGACGTACCAAAATATGCCAACATCAATTTCAATTTTAGTATTGCATATAATGGTAGTAAAAGCATAAAAGTTGTGCCTATAGGAAAAACCACTACAATGCACATGAGTTCCAATTGGGCTGATCCAAGTTTTACAGGTAACTATCTACCTGATGATGAAACAAAAGAAATCACAAAAGACGGTTTTAAAGCCAACTGGAAAGTGCTTCATATCAATAGAGCCTTTTCGCAACAGTACCTTAACAAAACACCTAACCTCAACAAGTTTGCGTTTGGGACCAAGTTTGTTGTAATGGTTGATGAATATCAAAAAAGTGAACGTTCAGCTAAATATGGCTTTTTGGTTATTGGTCTTACATTTTTAGTGTTTTTCCTGATACAAACTATGAGTAAAATAAACATTCATCCGTTTCAATATTTAATGATTGGTTTAGCTCTAACTATGTTTTACACCTTATTAGTTTCCATTTCAGAACATAGCGACTTTTTAAAAGCCTATTTAGTGGCAGGAGTTTCGGTAGTTGCACTCATTACACTATACTCTAAATCAATATTGAAAACGTTTAAATTCCCATTATTTATTGGCTTGTCTTTAACCGCTTTATACACGTTTATATATGTGATAATTCAGTTAGAAAACTATGCATTATTAGTTGGTAGCGTTGGCTTGTTCATAATACTTGCTATTGTAATGTTTGTGTCTAGAAAAATTGATTGGAATAACGGTTAGTTTTATTAGTTGGTGAGTGAATCCTCGCTCCTCTTTCAATTTTTATTTTGAAATGAGCGAGGTTTCATTAAAAATCATAAAGATGAAAAACAACATTAATTTCACAGGAAAAATAGTTGCATTAGTAAGCTTTGTCATTGGAACTTGTTTACTATCCTTTTACTTATATTTTGGTAATTCATTTATTGACATTTTTACTGCTGCTGCAATAGTTTTTATTGAAGTTATTGTAAACATTGTAATACTAACCGCTATTATTGGTCAAACTTTACTGAATAAAACTGACAAAACAGATGCCCTAAAAACATGTGGGTTAATGCTGCTAAACATCCCTATTGCTATACTTTACTTTTATATGATGATAACTTTTCCTATACATAAAGTACTTCTATGACACTAAAATTTAACAAAACATACTTTGCGTTTTTCACCTTACTTCTAGTAGTTGAAATAGCTATTGCTATCTTTTTAAAAGAAGGTTTTATTCGTCACACTTTTGGCGATTATTTGGTGGTTATTTTAATGTATACATGTATTAAAAGTTTTAGTAACATAAAACCACTTGCTGTTGCTGTTGGTGTATTACTTTTTGCTTTTAGTATTGAATTTTTGCAGCTTTTTAATTTGTTGGATGTATTAAACTTAAGAGACAGTCACCTTGCTAAACTCATACTTGGTAGTACGTTTCACATTAGTGATTTAATAGCCTACACTCTTGGAGTCTTAACCATTTTATGTATTGAACATTTAAAAACATCAAAATCATGAACACCATAAAAAGCTTACTATTCAACCGTTTCAAACTTATTCTAATACTTACAGCTTCGTTAGGGTTAAGCATTGTTTTGTTAATGATTCGAGCTAAAATAACGCATTCCTTCTTCTTCCTATTTTTAGTATGGAATCTCTTTTTGGCTATCATTCCGTATGGTATCACAACCTATTTAAGCAGTATTTCTAAACCTAAAAAACTTGTGTTCGTATTTTGGTTTTTAGTTTGGTTGCTCTTTTTACCAAACGCACCTTATATTGTTACCGATTTATTGCACCTAAAAATAAGCTCCAACCCAATGCTGTGGCTAGACGTGTTACTAGTAACCTCATTTGCCTACAACGGTTTAATGCTTTTCTTTTTGTCTTTATCTGACATGGAAAAATTATTGCATCAGTATATCAACAAAAAGTACATTTCATCAATACTGTTATTACTTTTTGGTCTTACTGCATTTGGCATTTATCTTGGCAGATTTTTACGCTATAATTCATGGGAAATCATACATCAACCTTCTGCAATATTTACTGATATTTTTGAAATCATTTTTAAACCCAATATTGAAGCTTGGGTATTTACAATAACCTTTGGTAGTTTTTTAGCGATTTCTTATTGGATGCTGAAAGTTTTAAAAGAAAAAGCAACCGTTATTTAACTATTCCAAACCATCAACATAATCCTGAAGGTATTTAAAACGCTCAGTCAATTGACCATTTTCAGTAATTTTTGCACGTTGCAATACACCATCAGCATCGTTGTTGTAAAATGCAGGTATCACATGTTCTAAAAACATATCACCAAAACCTTCACTTGCATCTTTTGGCAACTCACAAGGTAAGTTATCAACTGCCATTACTGTTATTGCTCCTTCGGCGTTATATGCTACTTCTTTTTCAGTTTGCGGATTATAACCATAAAACGGATCTGCAATAGTAGAAGGTCTAATGGTTGAAGCCACTGGTCCATCAATATCGCAAGACACATCAGCAACTAGGTTAATTCTAAACGCTTTATCTTTAGCATCTTCTCTTGTGAATAAAAATGGTGCATTGTTACCATAAAAATGTCCAGCAATAAAGTAATCGGTTTGCTTAGCATAAGGCATAAAATTACTTTCATATCCTGATGGATCGTTGTAAAACTCATATTTATCACCAACCTTACCATCTTTACGTTTATTATACTCCATAACATCAACCATACAATACACTGGCTCAGTAAACTCTGAAGTTAAATACAATGCATCACTAACTTGTTTAATACCCAAATGGTCTAAAATTTCTTTAGCACCATAAGCTACTTTACCTGTACCAGACAGCAATATTTTTATATTAGGAATTGTAATTTTATCCAACTCTGCTTTGACTTCATCTAAATCGGCAAGGGTTTCAACTTTTGGTAAATCAAATAAATTGTCTCTTAAGCCCAAAGCTCTAAAACCGTTGTAAGCACCTACCAAACCTGCATAACGTCCAAAACCAATTAAACGTGCATTATCTTCTCTAACAATAGTTTCATGGTCATAAAGCTCTATATTTTTCTCTAAAATAGCTTTAAGCAATTTTCTATTATAAGGTTGTTTTTTTATGGTATGCGAAAAGAAAAAGTATTTTTTATTAGGAATTAAAGCCTCAATAGGCACTTCCTTTACACCTATCATCACATCACAATCAGACACGTCTTGAGACACATCAAACCCTTTTGAAGCATAATCCTTATCAGGAAAAACTCTAATATCTGAAGACTCTACCTTAAATTCTGATTTTGAAAACAAAGACTTTGCCTCAGCTAGTTTTTCTGGTGAAAATACAACACGTCTATCAGGTGGATTTTTACGTTCTTTAATGATTGCGAATTTCATATAAATAAGTATGTTATGATGATAACTGACAGTTTTGGTCAATTAAATATTGGTATAAAATTTGTACGAAAATAAGAGTAAAAGTAGGGTTATACAAACTTTTTAATAACTTTGCAAACTGTCTTTTTAAGACAATAAAGGGGTCGACTGGTTTTGACAGCGAGACTCATTAAACGGTAAGCACGTCGTGTAACGACCATGATACACGTAAAAGGCTAGGTCAACTTTTTAAACGGCGAGAATAACTACGCTTTAGCTGCTTAATCTGAATCATAGTAAGATCAGGCCACGTCCTACAAGGTAGGAAAGCTAAATGTCTCCTGAAAGCCTTGGTTAATGGCGTTCTAATTAGAGGCATCGTAAAGATTAACTAAGATAGTGTAGCGCTTTGATGCACTTTCGAGATACAAAAGCTAAGTTGTAAGTAGGCTGTCTTTTGCCAGCTTACAATCGAAAAAACAATAACAGACTAAACGTGTAGAAAGCCCTTTGATAGCTTGTTTGGACGAGGGTTCGAGTCCCTCCGACTCCACAAAAAGGACAATTTCAAAACACTATGAAATTGTCCTTTTCTATTTTTTACTTTCAGTTCCCTGTATTTTAACAAAACACTAAGTTCATTCAATTTTCTTATCGGTAAAATCATTGTAATTTTACAAAGGTGTTTTTTATTAAACCATCAACTAACTATCCTATGGAAATTTTTGATATTAAAGATAAAGTAATTGTAATCACTGGTGGCTATGGGGTTCTTGGATCTAGTATTGCTGAACACATGATAAACTCTGGAGCCAAAGTTGTTATTTTAGGTCGCAACGAATTTAAAGCCAAGGACTTTGCTAAAGCACTATCCTCAACACACGCTATTGGTTTAAAAGCCGATGTTTTAGACAAAGAAAATCTTATTAGTGTAAAAGATTCCATTATAAAGACGTGGAAACAAATTGATGTTCTTATCAATGCTGCTGGCGGAAACATGCCTGGAGCCACATTAGCTCCAAACGAGTCGCTTTTTGATATTTCCATTGAGGACTTCAACAAAGTCACAGATCTTAATCTTATGGGAACCGTAATCCCTTCGTTAGTTTTTGGAGAACACATGTCTACTCAAGATAGTGGTTCAATTATTAATGTTTCATCTGTAGCTGTTGCACAAGCTTTAACTCGAGTTGTTGGTTATTCGGCATCAAAAGCTGCTATGGAAAACTTTACGCGCTGGATGGCCGTTGACTTGGCTTTAAAATTTGGTGACAAATTAAGAGTCAATGCCATTATTCCAGGATTTTTTATTGCAGATCAAAACAGACGTTTATTAACCAATGATGATGGTTCTTTAACACAACGAGGTGAGACTATCATTAAAAACACACCTATGAAACGTTTTGGTGAAGCTAAGGAACTTAATGGAGCTGTACATTTACTAGCAAGTGAAGCTTCACGATTTATGACAGGATCAACCATTACAGTGGATGGTGGATTTAACGCTTTTAGTGGTGTTTAACTAAAAAACACTAACTCATTTGAGGTTTTTCTTCTGATTAACCACATAAACGTTCATTACTAAGCTTACAAGAATCAACAATATTCCTGAAACGCTCATCAAAGTATAACCTTCTTGAAACCAAATTACACCTATTAGCATTGTAAAAATAACCTCAATGTATTTTAAAGGTGCTACCAATCGTGTTTCAGACTGTTGCATTGCTTTAGTCATATAGACTTGTCCGTAATAACCTGTAACACCTAAACTAAGCAAGACCAACCACTCCCAACCTTGAGGCGTTATCCAATAATTGATGCAAAGAATTCCACTAACTACAAAAGACATTGTCATAAAATAATTGACAACCACAATAGGATGATCTTTATTTCCAATTTGTCTTACAACAACAAACACTAAACCTGTAAAAATCGCAGAAATAATAGCCATCAAAAATCCCAATCCAATCATACTTAAGTCAAACCCCTTTAGCATTAAAACACCAACAAATGCAGATATAAAAAACAACCACTGTAAAGGTTTTATACGCTCTTTTAAAATGAATAAGGCAAATATTGCAGCAAATATTGGAGCTACATATCGAATGGAAACCGCAGTTCCTGCTGGTAATAACTTTAAGGATGAAAAAAACAAGGTCATTGCAATTAATCCGCAAGCACTTCTTAACAATAAAAGTTTTACTTTATTGCCAACAATTGAAATGTTATGTTTAATCAGAAATGGATATGTAAAAAAAAGCGATCCTAAAGCTCTAAAACACACAATTTGATACACATTGAATTTCCCAAGATACTTCACACCAACATTTAGCAATGTAAATGCAAATGCACTAATGATCATAAATTGGATGGCTTTTCTCAAAGCATGTTTTAATTAGATTTTGAAGCTATAAAACTATGGGATAACAACCACATTTCACAAGTAAAAGTCCATAATTGACTTGTATATTTACGTCCCAAGCCAAAACCATGTCCGCCTTTTTCATAAATATGAAGTTCAGCAAGTACTTGATGTTTTTTTAAAGCCATATAATATCTTAAGCTATTCTCTATAGGAACCGATTTGTCATCCGTTGCATGAACTATAAATGTCATTGGTGTATGCTCATCAACTTGTAATTCGTTTGAGAATTGCTGCATACATTCAAAAGAAGGACTTTCACCTAACAGATTCATTTTGGAACCTTGATGCGTAATACTATCATCCATTGAGATGACTGGATAAATTAAGATTGAGAAATCAGGTTTAGCACTTGTATTATCGTGCTTATAGGCACCTAAATCATATTGTGTTGACAAAGTAGCAGCCAAATGACCTCCAGCAGAGAACCCTAAAACACCTACTTTACTAGGATCAATATTCAATGCTGCAGCATGACGTCTTACATAACGCATAGCTTCTTGCGCATCTTGTAAAGGTCCAACAGATTTATTTTTCATAATACTATCTGAAGGCAATCTGTACTTCAACACAATAGCAGTAACACCAAGCGTACTTAACCATTCAGCAACTTTAAAACCTTCTTTATTCATAGCTAAATGACGATAACCTCCACCTGGACAAATGACAATTGCAGTACCATTAGGTTTTTTAGGTTTATAAATTGTGAGCGTTGGTTTTACAACCTTTTGGGTTTTTACTAGAATACCATTATCAAAAACAGATTGCTCTTGGTAATTGGGATTGTTAATAGCATCAGGAATATCTTTTTCCCACAATGCAACCGTTGTTTGAGAATGCATCGCAACAGAAATTAATATCATCAACAAGACACCTATTGTTTTTTTCATAATCGTTCTTTAATTAACTGCACTTGGAACGGTTTGTTTTTCTCCAATCACAACTTCGTTAAACTGAACATTTTTAGTGTTAGTCAAGGTCATTCCGTTTTTTGCCGATTTGATTGTGATATGATCCAACCAAACATCTTCAACTTTAAGTTTGGGATAGCCTTCAATGACGATTGCAGTATTTGAAATTTCACCAAAGCTTACATTGGAAATATGAATATTTGATATTTTAGACGGAAACAATCCGCTACCTTCACCATGGTAGTTTGATGTCACATAAATAGCGTCTTCAGCATCTAAAAACTGAGTGTTTTCTACATAAATATTTCGGATAAAACCACCTCTATCTGAATTGGTTTTAAGATAAATACCACGTTTCACATAAGCGACAGCCTTATTATCGTAAGCGTAGACGTTTTCAACACCAGCAGACATTTCACTACCAATCACGATGGCATGCAAACCCTTAAAATTATTGTTTCTGATAATGATGTTTTTTGAAGGCGTTTCGGAAGTGTTTCGACCATCATTGTCCCTTCCTGCTTTAATGGCAATATTATCGTCTGCATTGTTGAAGGTTACATTTTCAATAAGTACATTTTTGGACTGTTCAATATCCAATCCGTCATTATTTTTATTATGCGCATCATACCGAATTCCGCGAAGCGTAATACTCTCACTTTTCAGCAAATGCACACACCAAAATGGTGCATCTTCAACCTTGATATCTTCAATCAAAATGTGTTTGGAATTCACAAACTGAACCAATTGTGGTCTCAGGTAAAATCCATCACCAAAAACACGCGCTTCAACAGGTAACTCCTTGTGATTCATCTCACGACTCAACTGCTTACCTTTTGCTTCTTTAGACTTCCATGTGCTCCATAATGAGTGACCTTCGCCATCAATGGTGCCTTTTCCAGTTATCGCCACGTTATTAACATTATAGCCATAAATCATCGGACTGTAATTGTACAGCGTCGTACCTTCCCAACTTGTTAAAACTATTGGGTAATCTTTAGGGTTTGTTCCAAAAACTAAGGTAGCACCTTCCTCCAAATGTAATCTTACATGACTTACAAAGTGAATTGGACCATTAATTTTATAAATACCCTTCGGAACGACAATCGTACCTCCATTTTGTTTTGAACATGCTTTCATTGCCTTGTCAAAAGCGCTTTTACAATCTTTGAGACCATCACCTTTAGCACCAAAATTGGTAATCAAAATTCTATATTCTGGAATTACTGGCAGAGTGATTTGACTTTCAATACTTGCAACTATTGAATCTCTGTTGTAGTGCACCTGAGCCTTGAGGTGAACAGTAATCAAAAACAGAAAAAGAAATACAAAACGTTTCATAAATTACTGTTTGAAAAAGGTTGTGCTTTCTGGAAGGTTTTCCTGAAGTGCTTTAACTGCTAATTTTGCAACTTCAGTTGCTCCTAAAACTGATAAATGCGTGTTGTCTTCTTTACCTTCGGGATAATATGGAATTTCATTAGGCGCATAATGCAAGTGCAATTTCTTAGAGGCTTCAACACCATACAATTCCTCCAACTGTTCAGTTAAATACTGTAAATCTACAAGTGGCACATTGTACTCTTGAGCTACCATTCGCACTACCAAAGGATACACACCATGCGTATCTACAAGGGTTGAATCTTCATTAAAATTTCGTCTAACAATAGATGTAAACAGTATTGGGTTTGCGTCTTTGGCTCTAGTGTCTTCAATAAACTTTATAAGGTTATTTCGGTAGGCAGTAAACGGATTGGTAAAGCGTTTAGGCGCATTCTTTTTTTGGTCGTTATGCCCAAATTGAATAAACACATAATCCCCTTTTTTCAATTTTACATAAACTGAATCCCAACGCTTTTCATCAATAAAACTTCGCGTACTACGACCATTAACCGCGTGATTTTCCAAAGTAACATTATCGTTTAAAAATTGAGTCAGCATTTGACACCAACCACGTTCTGGGTTGTCTTCAGGATTTGGTTTGTTAGACATTGTGGAATCGCCAATACTATAAATTGTAATAGGGTTTTGTGCAACCTCAACCTTTTCCTTTTTAACCTGCTCATTGCACGACTGAAAAAGTACAATGAGTAAAATAAGTGCAAATTTATAATGCTTCATACCATTCTTTTTCTGAACTGTCTTTATGATTTCCTAATACATTTTTCAATGTATATTTTTTTGCTTCCTTCTTGGATAATTGATGTGACCAATCCACACGTTCCTTAGGTTGAAAGCCTTTTCCTTTATTACTATATTCTGCATAGAAAGCTGTTTTTTCAGCTTCAGGTTTTGACCAATTATGCCAACCTATTGGCAAGATATGCTCTCCTAATTCGCAATCTATAAAAACAGTTTGCGCATACAATCGCCATGGTCTTCCAAGATACACTTCATCAACGTCTTCGTTTGCGGTAAGCTTACAGTTTTTAAACACATAACCAAACGCAGCATCTTGTGGTGTAGATGCAGCAGTAACATAGGAATTCTTTTTACTGTGAATTTGGCAATTTTCGAAGAAGGCAGTTGCACTTCCGAAGATAAAATCGGTTGTCCCTTCAATATAACAATCCTTGAAATACTGCTTTCCTTTTCCTGATGCATACAAAGTATCTTGGTTACCCAAAAGGTTACAATTAGCAACAATAACCTCATCAGAAAACACAGACAAAGCCACAGCTTGCCCAACTTCACCTGAAGAATTTTCAATGGTGAGATTTTTCAAAATTACATTATTGGCTTCAACCAAAAGTGTGTAGGTGTGGAAAGTGCTGTTTCGTCCTAAGCCTATCTTATTAAAATAATCATCATAAGTAATAATAGTTTGTTCTTTGCTCTCTCCAACTAAAGCTAGGTTTTCATTCCACTCATAAATTTTTATTTTCTCTTTGTAAACTCCATTTTTGATAAAAATTGTAATACGGTCATAAGGAAAAGCCTTAGTGTTATTGATAGCTTCAACAATACTTGTATAATCTCCACTTCCATCTTGTGCCACGACAATTTTCATTGGGTTTTTGGGAGACTTTTGTGATTGTAAATCATATTTTTTCTTCCACTCAGGATATTGGTCCAATACAGCTTGTGGTTTATTAGTGTACCATGCATAACCATTTCTACGTTCTTCTCCTATTTCGGCAAGTGTACTTTTTTTAATTCCATCTCTATCGCAAAAAAATGGAGTGTTATCATCAAGTTCCATAAAACGTGCCCAAATAGCAGGTGCTTTTTCATCAGGCACCATCCTTTTATCAACTATTTTACCAACATCATCATAAACCCTGTCTTTTCTTAAACCTGTAATTTTTGTTTTTTCAAACCAATTCACAGCACTATTTACGGCATTAATAATTTCATTGGAAGGGTTTTCAACTGACATAAGAAGTAGAACTACATTAGCAGATTCGGCTCCACTTAACGAAGGTAGTTCATAAGCTCTTGCCTTAGCAGGTTGCAATGTATTTTCATCATGTTGCGCACACCAAGACGTTAAAACTCCGTTTTGTTTGTATTGGGTTTTTAAAATACAATCAATGCCTTTATGATAAGCAAGGTTTACTTTTTCGAGTTGAGATTTTTCAGGAGTGATTGAATAAAATCCTGTGTTTAACTTTAATTCGCTTAAAAGCTTCATCACATTATACATAGCATCATCATTGTACGTAATATGTGTATAGTATCCTTTTTTTAATGGATAAAATTGTGGCCAACCTCCATTATCATATTGAGCTTCCAAAATATAATCTAAACCTTTTAAAAAAGCTGCTTTATAGGTTTCATCTTGGGTTTGCCTAAACATTTTTGATAAAAAAAGCATTTCTTGTATAGTAGCTCCATTATCTATTGTAGCATTATCACCTACCGATTTTAAGTTTAATAGCTCTTGTTTTTCTTTTTCTGAAAGTGGCTTGTGCATTTGTATGTTTTTTGGCCAACCTCCAATATCTCTTTGATACAGTAATACATTTTGAGCTATTTCCTTGGCTTCATCTGTAGCAAACCAAGACGCCTCTTTGCCGTAGATAATATGCCTCCAAGATTTATCGTGTACCTGAGACTGAACATTAAGAGTAATTAATGCTATTAAAATTACTAAGTATGTTTTCATTTATAAGCGCTTGTATTTTTAACTATTATTTTTAAATTAATTATCTATAAATCTATAATTCGCCTTTCAGAATTGCTCTTTAAAGCAGCTTCAATAATTTCAATGACTGCTTTACCTTCTTCTGCCGAAACTGGTAAAGGTTTATCATTTCTTATGGATTCGTAAATTTTATCGTAAAAGACCATGTAATTACCAGCTTCTGAAATAATATATTCTTTAACAGAAACATTTATTTTTTGAGTATGTAGCAAACCCTGTTCCGAAGCAGGCTCAATTCCCCAGTTTTTTACATCTGGTGAAATGCCTCTTTGAAGTTCAGCTTCCTGAACATCTGCTTTTGATTTTAAAAACGAACCTTTTTTACCATGAATAATATAAGATGGAATAGGCTGCTTAACAAAATAACTTGATTTTAAAGTCACCTTATAATTGTTATAAAAAAGCTTTACGTCAAAATAGTCTGCCACTTTAGATTGTTCTCTAAAACTATCTATGTTAGCAAAAACAGCTTTGGGTTTTCCAAACAACACTAAAGCTTGATCAATAATATGTGAACCTAAATCATAAAGGCTTCCTACGCCTTCGGTTGGTGTTTCTTTATGAACTTTATAACTCAACTCAGGATCAAATCTATCATAATGAAATTCTGCTTCAACAACATCTCCAAGTGTATTATTGTCTACAATTTTTTTCACTGTTAAAAAGTCGCTATCCCATCTTCTATTATGAAACACAGCCATTTTAACATTATTAACCTTTGCTAATTGTATCAATTCATCTGCTTCTTCAGCACTAGTTGTAAAAGGCTTTTCAACCACAAGGTGCTTGCCTGATTGAATAATCTGTTTTGCAAAATTGTAGTGAGTAATATTTGGCGTATTTAAAATAACCAATTCAATATTATCATCTTTTAAAAGAGACTCGAGAGTTCTAAATGTTTTTATTTTAGAGTACTTTTCTTGCGCAAGGTTTTTAGTCCGCTCCAAAACTCCATAAAGATTAAACCCCTTGTTCGTGTTCACAAAAGGCGCATGAAATAAAAGCCCACTCATCCCAAATGAACAAAGGGCTGTATTGATTGGTTTCATTTATCGCTTAAATTATATTTTTTAATTACCAGGTATTTTAATTCAGTGTCTCCAACATTTCTAATACCATGCAATGAGTTAGGTGGACAATAAAAGCTAGTATAAGGGCCAGCAACTACAGTTTCTCCATTTAGAAAAAATTCAGCTGTACCTTCCAAGACAAAAAAGAACTCATCTTCTTCATGTTTATGTGGCTCATGTGTTGCCTTGTGTGGTTCTACAACACTTAATTTTAATGTTCTACCATCAAGAAATTCTTTATCAGCAAACCAATATTGATAACCAACTTTTGTACTCTGTGAATTCTCTACATTTAAAGTATTAACACATTGCTCTATGGTCAACTCTTTATTCGAGTTATTTTGAGCAAAAAACGCAGTGTTTAAAGCTAAAGCAACAACTAAAAAAGCACTTATTCTTTTCATATTTTCTTGATAGAATTAAGATAGTAAAATGAAGTTTTGAACCACCAATATAATATTCATAAAAACTGTAATCGATTGCATAAATATATTTATTAATTTATCAAATGCAAAGTTGTGATCATTAATTAACATTTTACAGAAGAAAGATAATGTACTAAACTACAGTAAACATAAAACATTTAAAACCTCAGATGAAGCCAAATAAAACGACTGATTTATAACAACGTACAAATGATGAAATAAAAAATCACAACTATAAATTACCTATACAAAAACAGCATGAAAACCAAACTAACAATCGATTACATAATTATTGTCTTTTAATAAAAAATAAACCTAAATCAAGCATTAATTTAATTCGTTAACGAAGAAAACAGAACATACTAGTTAATAATCCGCAATTTTTAGTGCAAAAAATTAGCATATTAAAAAAATAGGAGTGAATTATTTGCGTATTTAAAAAATAATGATAAATTTGTGCAATCGATTACATTTAATACTAACTAAACTAACAGTTTTCATGTGTAACATTTTAATAGATTTTTTGTTTTTCAAATCTAAGAAAGGAAAAACATCAAGGTTTTATTCTATAAAACCTTTTTCGTTAATGCTATTCGCATTTTTTGTATTTAGTAGCACATTTACTTATGCTCAAAATAGCACAGTAAATGGAACAGTAACTGCAGAGGATATGGGAGGTCCTCTTCCTGGTGTAACAGTTCAAGTAAAAGGAACCTCAACAGGAGCAGTAACCGATTTTGATGGAAATTATTCAATAAGTGTTAGTGGTTCTAATGCTATTTTGGTATTTTCTTATGTTGGCTACGTAACTCAAGAAGTCAGTGTATCAGGAAAAAGCACTGTTAACGTAGCCCTTAAACCAAGCCTTGAAGCTTTGGATGAAGTAATTGTTGTTGGTTATGGTACTGCAAGAAAATCTGATTTAACAGGCTCAGTAGTATCTATAGGTGGTGATGATTTAAAAGAGCAAGGTATATCTAACGTAGCTGAAACACTTACTGGTCGTTTAGCTGGTGTTCAGGTTTTATCTACCGAAGGTTCGCCTGATGCAGAAATAAACATTAGAGTACGAGGAGCTGGTTCGCTAACACAAGATAGTTCGCCATTAGTAATTGTTGATGGTTTCCCTATCAATAGTTTAAGTGATATTTCTCCTACTGATATTGAAACCATAAGTGTACTTAAAGATGCTTCTTCTACAGCTATATATGGTTCTAGAGGTGCTAATGGAGTTGTTATCATAACAACAAAAAGTGGTAAAGAAGGAAAAATATCTGTAAATTATAATATGTTCTATGGTATTAAAAAACTAGCTAATACTATTGATGTTTTATCGCCTGAAGATTATGTTAAATGGCAATATGAATATGCATTATTAGATGAGCAACCAGAATCTTACGAAACCTACTTCGGTTTATATGATGACTATGATCAATATATAGGAATGAGAGGAAACAACTGGCAAAAACAGATATACGGAGAAACTGGTGAGGTTCAAAGTCGTGATTTATCAATTAGAGGTGGATCAGAAAAAATTAACTATAACTTCAATTACGCTTTATATGATGAAAAAACAATTATGGTTGGTTCAGACTTTAAGAGAACTAACCTTTCATTAGCATTAAAAAGTGAAGTGAGTGAAAAAGTAGATTTATCTTTTACTTTTAGATATTCGGACACAGAAATTAATGGTGGTGGAGCAAACGAGCAAAATGAAATATCATCTGCTGACGCAAGACTTAGGCACAGTGTTGGGTATTCACCTATTCCTCTTCCTGGGTTAACTACTACAAATACTGATGAAGCACTATCTAGTTATTTAGTAAATCCTTATGTTGCTGTAGATGACAACCAACGTTTACAATTGCGAAAAAACTTTAATATGTTAGGTAGCTTCTCTTGGAAAATCTTAGACAATCTTAAATTTCAATCAGATTTAGGTTTAAACACTAGAGATGATTTAGACTACCGTTTTTACGGAAGATCAACATATTACGCAAACAACAGACCTGCAGCAGAAAACCAAGGCTTACCTGCAATACTCTCTAGAGACAGAAAAAGAGAAAGCTTTAGAAATGCAAATACTTTAAACTATGATTTCAAAAACATATTAGGTGATGACCATGGTTTAAAACTATTAGTAGGACAAGAAATGATTGTCTCTAAAGACAATAGAGTAACTAGCGAAATACAAGGGTTTCCTGCTGATTTCAATTTTCAAACAGCTCTTAATCTAACAACTCAAGGTACACCTTTATCTGTAGATAACTTTTACAGTCCTGATGACAAGTTGTTATCATTCTTTGGTCGTTTAAATTACGATTACAAAAACCGTTACCTTTTAACCGCTACTTATCGTATTGATGGTTCAAGTAAATTCTTAGGAAACAACAAATGGGGTTACTTCCCTTCTGCTGCTGTAGCATGGAAAATATCGGAAGAAGATTTTCTTAAAGATGTTGATTGGTTAAGCACTCTTAAACTTAGACTAAGTTACGGACAAGCTGGTAACAATAACATTCCTGCAGGACAAACAGTACAAAACTTTGAATCATCAACTACTTCATATTTAAATGATATTGATAACTATTGGTCTGCTTCAAATATTTTAGCAAACCCTAGTTTAAAATGGGAAACTACTATATCTCAAAATATTGGTGTAGACTTTAGCTTATTTAGAGGAAGAGTAACTGGTGCTTTTGAAGCTTATAAAAACATTACTGAAGACCTTTTAATTAGATTCCCAACTCCTGGAACTGGTTATGATAGCCAATATAGAAATATGGGAGAAATCCAAAATACTGGTATTGAAGCTTCTTTAAGTGTAATTGCTATAGACAAAGAAGACTATGGCTTAGACTTTTCATTCAATATTGGGATGAACAAAAACCGTATCAACTCTTTAGGTATTATGGAAGATTTTGGTGATAACACTAATTGGGCTTCTACACAAATAGGTAATGACTATGTTGTACAAGTTGGACAACCTGTTGGTATAATGTATGGTTACCAAAGTGATGGTCGCTATGAAGTTTCTGACTTCAGTTATGACTCAAGTACTGGTACTTACACTTTATTAGATGGTGTTGCTGATAATAGCGCTGTAATAGGCAACGTAATGCCTGGAAGCATGAAATTAAAAGATATTGATGGTGATGGAATTGTTGATGTAAATGACCAGACTATTATAGGTAATGCCAACCCTAAACATACAGGTGGTATGTCATTAAATGCTCGTGCTTATGGTTTTGACCTTACTGCTGCTTTTAACTGGAGTGTTGGAAATGATATTTATAATGCAAATAAAATCGAGTTTAATACCTCTAACCAAAATGGTCAATATAGAAACCTAAGCACTATAATGGCTGATGGGAACAGATGGACTAACCTTGACCCTTCAACAGGACAACTAGTAACAGACCCTGCTCAATTAGAAGCTTTAAATGCTAATACTACAATGTGGTCTCCATTTATGCAAAACTTTGTATTTAGTGACTGGGCTGTTGAAGATGGTTCATTTTTAAGACTAAACACATTAACATTAGGTTATACTTTACCAGAATCTATAGTATCACAAATAGGTGTTACCAAATTAAGATTTTACGCTACTGCTAATAATGTTTTCGTTATTACAAACTATTCTGGTCTTGATCCTGAGGTGTCTACAAGAAGAAGAACGCCTCTTACACCTGGAGTAGATTATTCTCCATACCCTAGAAGTAGACAATTACTTTTTGGATTAAACCTTAATTTCTAAATTAAACATTTTTTAAAAGATGAAAAAAATAATAATTGCTGGAATAATAGTAATAGCTGGAGTTTTCACTTCTTGCCAAGAATTTGAAGACGATTTCTTAGATGCACCAGCTCAATCAACTTTAGATGAATCTATAATTTTCTCAACACCTGGACTTGCAAGAGGTGCTGTTGATGGAATTATGGAACCAATGGGACAAACTAACTCCTATAGAGGTAGATTCATACCTTTTTATGGATTTAATACTGATGCTGAATGGAACTACAGTTCTGATGATGTAGGTAGCTCTCAAGGAGACCTTTGCATTTATGATGCAAAACCAAACAACTCGCAAATGAACTCCTCAAACAATGCTTGGGCTATGATGTATTTAGGTATTGAAAGAGCCAATATTTGCATTAGAGGTTTAAGAGAATTTGGTAATCCTGAACCAGGTACTGAATTAGGACAATTACTAGGTGAAGCATTAACATTAAGAGCCGTTTACTATGCCGACTTAATGAAAGCTTGGGGAGATGTACCTGCACGCTTTGAACCTATAAACTCCGAAACTATATACTTAGCAAAATCTAATCGCGATATTATTTACAAACAAATCATTGCTGATTTAGGTGAAGCTTCTGACTTAGTTGCATGGCCTAACGAAACATCATCAACAACAAGTGTAGAAAGAGTTAACAAAGCATTTGTTAAATCATTTAGAGCTCGTTTAGCAATGATTGCTAGTGGATACCAACAATACCCTGATGGAGTAAGAAGAAGTAACGATCCTGCGCTTTCTGTTCAAAACATGTACACTTTAGCTTTAGATGAAGCTACTGATGTTATTGAAAGTGGTACTGCTCATTTAGAGCCATCATTTGAAGATTTTTGGAGAAGCTACAACGAAGAAAACGTTAGTGCTGGTGGAGAATCACTTTGGGAAATACCATTCTCAGCTGGTCGTGGTAGAGTATTATTCTCTTTCGCTGTAAGACATCGTGGTGTTGACCAACACACAGGTCAAGCTAGAGGTGGTATTGCGGGTCCATTACCAACCGTTTTCTATGATTTTGATGAAGATGATACTCGTAGAGACGTTACTTGTGTACCTTACCAATGGGGAAATCCTGATGCTGATGGATTTTCAGTACAAGAGCTTGTAGGTTTAGACACTTGGTATTTTGGAAAATACCGTTATGAGTGGATGAATAGATATGTTACTTCCACTAACGATGATGGTGTAAATAAAATTTATATGCGTTTTGCAGAAGTATTACTAATTGCTGCTGAAGCTGCAAATGAATTACAAGGACCTGGTGCTGCTGCTCCTTATTTAAAAGAAGTACGTATGAGAGCATTCCCTTCTGAACTTCATGCTGAAAAAGTAGACAGTTACGTTGACGGATTATCAAGCCCTCAAGATATGTTTAACGCAATAGTTAAAGAACATATGTATGAATTTACTGGTGAAATGGAACGTAAACAAAACTTAATTCGTTGGAATTTATTAGGAGCTAATCTAGAAGAAGCTAAAATAAAAATGTTCAACCTAAAGAATCGTACTGGCGAATATGCTGATGTACCTTCTACATTATATTACAAATATGAAGAAGATGCTGAAACACTCGAGATTTATGGATTAAACAGAAATGAAGATGTAAACCCTGGACCAGAATATTCTGCTTTCGAATGGACAACAATTGAAGATGACATGATAAACTCTCTATTTAAACTAGGAGTAAATCCAGATGACAGACAGTTCTGGCCTATTTGGCAAGTATTTCTTGATTCAAGTAATGGCTTGTTAGTAAATGACTATGGATACTAGAAAAAACTATAAAAAGAAGCATAAAGTTATTATGAAAACAAAACATACACTAAAAGCAATTGCAATAGTACTGGGCTTATTATTTTCCTTTTCTAGTTGCGATAAAAAAGATGAACTAATAGAAGAACTACAAATTGACAGAGAGTTTGCTCCAGTTGACCTTACTTCTATAATTAGAACGCAAACAACAGTTGAGCTTAATTGGAATGTAGATGAAAATGTAGAAATGTACTTAGCTGAGTTTAGTGAAGATGAACAATTCTCTACACTAGTAGCTTCAGTTGATGTCGCATCCAATGAAGTACCTGTTCAAGTAGAGCTAAACGGAGAAACTCTTTACTACATAAGAGTTAAAGCAATAAGCTCAAGAGGTCTTCAAGATTCTAACTATGCTTATGTTACTGCTCAAACTTTAACTGAACAATTATTTTTACCTGAAGAACCAGGAGATATATTAGCAACCGAAGCAACTCTTAGATGGGTAGCAAATAGTACAGTTACTGAAATTGTACTAAATCCAGGAAACATTGTGCATACTATAACTCCTGAAGAAAGAGCTGCTGGAATTGCTGTTGTAACAGGTTTAACCGGAGAAACAGAATACACTGCACAATTATTGAACAACACAACTATAAGAGGTGTTACAACTTTTACTACTGGAATTGATATTGGAGATGGTGTTTTAGTAACACCTGAAGACGACTTATTTCAAATGATTGCCGATGCAGAAGCTGGCGCTGTGTTAGTATTAGACGCAGGAGATTATACTGATCAAACTGGAACAATAACCTTAGACAAGTCTATCACCATTAGAGGCCTATACAACTTTGACAAACCTTTATTAAAAGTTAGTTTTGCTATCGTTGGAGGCGCTACAGATGTTGGTTTAGTTGATTTAGACCTAACAGGAGATGTTGCATTAGAATTAACTGATGCTGTACGCTACACAGGTGCGGGTAATTTTGACTCTTTACTTGTTAGTGGTTGTAACATTCATGACTATAATAGATCATTCATTGCTGGAAATGAAACAGACGCTATTCTTCAATCATTAACAGTTGAAAACTGTATAGTAACTGATATTCTTACAAGCGGTGGAGATTTTATAGATTTTAGAAACTCTGACGTTTTAAATATAAATGTAAACACAAGCACCTTTGATAACTGTGCTCCAGGCAGAGACTTTTTTAGAATTGACAATTCAGGGTCATCAGCTGGAACAGGGTTAACTTGTAATATAACTTTAGAAAGCTGTACACTTTATGCTTGTTCAAATTCATCAAGCAGAAGATTATTCTATGTAAGATTTGATGCTAACGACATTACAAGTCAAAACAATTTAATTACTGATACTGAAATTGAAGGTTATTCTGACAATAACGCTACCGATGAAACTATTACTTTTCAGAATAACAACTATTTTAATGCACCAACTTTATATGATTCGTCAGTAACTCGTTATGACGATAGTACAACATACAACACATTGGATCCTGGATTTGTTGATGCCGAAAATGGCGATTTCACAGTTACAACGCAAACTGTTGTAGACAACAATGTAGGTGATCCACGATGGTTACAATAAAAAGCATACATTTGAATTAGTCATCAAGAGGAGGCGTGTTTAGATAGCATTCCTCCTTTTTACATTAAAAACAAACTTTGAGCTAATAATTCAGTAATTAAACTAATGTCTAAAGAAAAATACATCCTATTTATTATTATAACACTACTAGGCAGTTTTGTTTTTTGCCAACCTTTAGCTTTTCCTTCAGCTGAAGGTTTTGGTAAATTTGCTACTGGTGGTAGAGGCGGATTTGTATATAAAGTTACCAATCTAAATGATGATGGCGAAGGCAGCTTAAGAAAAGGGATTTTAAAAAGTGGTGCTCGAATAATCATTTTTGATGTATCGGGAACCATAGAACTCAAATCAAAATTAGACATAAACAAAGGAGATTTAACCATTTTAGGACAAACAGCTCCTGGTGATGGCATTACACTAAAAGGTTTTCCGGTAACCATCAAATCAAACAATATCATTTTACGATATTTAAGATTTAGAATGGGAGACACAAATAAAATTGAAGGTGATGCATTGGGTTGTAGAAATACCGAAAACGTTATTATAGACCACTGCTCTATCAGTTGGGGAACAGATGAAAACGCTTCTTTTTACAACAACAAGAATTTCACACTGCAATGGTGTATCATTTCTGAAGCGCTCAACCAATCAGTCCATCATAAAGGTAAACATGGTTATGGAGGCATTTGGGGAGGAGTCAATGTGTCGTTTCATCACAATTTAATTGCAAGCAACAATAGCAGAAATCCGCGATTTAGCGGTTCTTCTACCACAGAAAATTCTGAAAACGAGTTTGTAGATTTTAGAAACAACGTCATTTACAATTGGGGAGATAACAGTATTTATGGAGGTGAAAAAGGCACTTATAATATTATCAATAATTATTACAAATCTGGACCTGCTACTAAAGAATCTAAAAAAAATCGCATCGTAAATCCTTCTGAACCTTATGGTAAATTTTATGTTAGTGGCAATTATGTTGAAGGTTTTGATACTATTTCCAAAAACAACTGGAAAGGTGGCATACAATGTAACAACCCTTTAGAAACAGTATTATACAGCCCAATCGACATTAAAGACAATATCATTACAACTAATGCTCAAACTGCTTACCAAACAGTTTTAGATCATGCTGGAGCAAGCAAAAACAGAGATGCTGTAGACATTCGTATTGTAAACAATGTCATTAAAGGTAAAACGGATTATAAAAAAGGAATTATCGACTCGCAAGACGATGTTGGCGGATGGCCAACTTTAAAAACTGAACATCCTGAAAAAGATTCAGATAATGATGGTATTCCTAACAAATGGGAAAGACAGCACAAATTAGATTGCATGAAAGATGATGCTTCTCTATTTACACTAGATAAAAATTATTCAAATATTGAACTATATAGCTTTTCAATATTAAACAACAACTAATATAAATTAAATGAAAAAGACACCTACAAACTTTGTAAAACTCACCCTCTTGAGTCTATGCTTAACTTTACTTGCGTTTAGCTGCAAAGAAAAAGCAGAAGAAAAAAAAGAAGATGCAACACCTGATCATTTTGAAGCAGCAGATGCTATCATAAAAAGTATCATTGTGCCTCAATTTCCTGATAAAACTTTTAACATTACTGATTTTGGTGCAGTTTCAGATGGAACAACAAATAATAGTGAAGCCATCAAAAAAGCTATCGATAGCTGCCACAACTCTGGAGGTGGTAAAGTGATTATTCCTTCTGGAAAATTTCTTACTGGACCAATTTATATTAAAAGCAATGTGAATTTACATTTGGAAGAAGGTGCTGAAGTGCTGTTTTCAACCAACACAAAAGATTATTTACCAGTGGTTCATACTTCATACGAAGGTCAAGAACTGATGAACTACTCACCTCTTATTTATGCTTACAAAGAAAAAAATATTGCTGTAACCGGAAAAGGCACATTCAACGGTCAAGCTAGTAATGACAATTGGTGGGCTTGGTGTGGTAAAGATGTTTATGGTTATACCGAAGGTGAACCACGTCAACAAGACGAACACAACTTACCGCGTTTATGGGCAATGTCAGACAACAACATTCCTGTGTCTGAACGTGTATTTGGTGAAGGACATCAGTTGCGTCCACAATTCATGCAGCCTTTTGAATGCGAAAACATTTTAATTCAAGGTGTCACATTTACCAATGCACCTTTTTGGGTGGTTCACCCAATCAAATCCAATCACGTTACTGTGGATGGTATCACTGTAAAAAGTCATGGACCAAACAACGATGGTTGCGATCCTGAATATGCTAAAAATGTACTTATAAAAAATTGTGTGTTTGACACAGGCGACGATTGTATTGCTATAAAATCTGGTAGAAACAACGATGGCAGACAAGTAAATATTCCAAGTGAAAACATCGTGGTTGAAAATTGCGATATGAAAGATGGCCATGGTGGTGTTGTTATGGGAAGTGAAATTTCAGCTGGAGTAAGAAACGTGTATGTTAGAAACTGTAAAATGGACAGTCCTGAACTTGATAGAGCCATCAGAATAAAGACCAATACGCTTCGTGGTGGTTTTGTGGAAAATGTTTACGTTAAAAACGTTCAGGTTGGTCAGGTAAAGGAAGCTGTTCTAAAAATAAACACCTACTATGGCACTTATGCTAACCAAGAAGGTGTTCATATGCCTACCATTAAAAACATTCACCTTGAAGATATTACTGTTGAAAACGGTGGAAAATATGGTGTACTCATAAAAGGTCGTCCTGAAAGTTTTGTAAAGAATGTCACACTTACAAACGTTCACATTAAAGGTGCTAAAACGGATTTGTCTGTAGAAAATTCTGAACCTATAACATTTAAAAACACAACCATTAACGGCAAAACGTATTAAAACCTACATAATGAAAAAATCGATATTAGCACTAGGTGTCGCTTTAAGCTTAATCGCTTGCAAAGACAAAACCGAAAGTAAGGAAACTCCAATTTCTGATGCTGTTGAAAATCAAGAAGCTACACAACAAACCTATGCCGAAATTTCCGTAGCGGAAGGTGGCGAATGGGTTGATGGTCCAAGAGGTCATGAAGAATATGCTAATGGCACATCCTTTAAAAATGTTAATTCACTACAATTACCTAAACAGCATACAGATCACACGTGGTTTATTCGCTATGAAGGTCCAGGTTGGGAAAACAGTCAGGTTGGTTACCGCTTGTATCTGGATTGGAGAAATGCGATTGATATCTTCGGAAAGAAGGTAGATTCAATGGTTTTGCCTCAAGTTGGTCAAGACGGATTTGATTCGTATCATGAGCCTTCAGCTTGGGGACAAGATATTCTGAAGGCAGGAAAGTCTATGGGTATTGGAGGTTACGGACGAGTAGTTTCTGATACTGTTGTCCATTTTCAAGAAGTGGAGAACACAGTGGCTAAAATTGAAAATTCTTCCGAAAGTTCTTCAGTAAACATTTCATATACAGGTTGGAAATCAGGTTCTGATGTGATTGATTTGAATTCCAAATTAACCATTTATCCTCACGACAGATTCACCAAAGCAGAGTTAAGTCCGTCTAAAGCTATTGAAGGACTTTGCACAGGAATTGTAAACCATGATGTAGAGTTTTTCAAAAAGGAAGGACAACAATGGGCTTATATTGCCACCTACGGAACGCAAACACTTGCAAGTCCTCCAGACAATTTAGGAATGGCTTTATTCTACAAAAAAGAGGAAGTTGCTAATCAAACTACTGGTAAAGATGATCATTTGGTCGTTTTCAAACCAACAACCGAAACCTTGACCTACTACTTCTTGGCAGCTTGGGAACAAGAACCTAATGGTATCACCAATCAAGAAGATTTCATAAAAGACATGGACCAAAAACTTGAACAGTTAGACCGTTTAAACGCCTTATAAAATATAACATCATGACTCTAAAAAAAACCTTTTTTTCATTAACCCTTGTAACTTGTTTGGTAAGCTTCAGCTGTAAAGACAAAAGCAATACAACAGAAACAACTTCAGAAAACACGACAACAGAACTTTTAATTTCTGAAGACTTAAAATGGTCTGAGCGCATGATGCTTTCAGAAATAGAACGTTTTCCAGATCCAACACTTCTGGATTTCAGAGAAAAACCTAAATGGAGCTATACACCAGGACTTGTGTTGAGTGCGTGCGCCAAACTTTATGAGAAAACCGGAAACCAAACGTATTACGATTATGTTTATGCTTATGCAGACGCCATGATTGACAGCACAGGAACCATAAAAACTTACAAGTTGTCAAATCAAAATCTTGATATGATTAAATCTGGAGATGTACTGCTATACCTCTATCCTAAAACAAAGGAAGAACGTTTCCTTACAGCAATGGAAACCTTAAACAGCCAAATGGAATCGCAGCCTAAAACATCTGACGGTGGTTATTGGCACAAGAAAATTTATCCGTATCAAATGTGGTTAGACGGCTTGTATATGGCTGAACCATTTCACACCAAATACGCAAGGGATTATATCGAAGATGAAGCTGCTAAACAAAAGATTTATGACGATGTTGTATTGCAATTTGATTTGATTCAAAAGCACAGTCGTGATGAAAAGAGTGGATTACTTTATCATGGTTGGGACGAAAGCAAAGAGCAACGTTGGGCTAATAAAGACACAGGTAACTCGCAACATTTTTGGTCTCGTGGCATGGGTTGGTATGGAATGGCAATGGTAGATGTTTTAGATGTTTTACCTGAAAACCATCCAGGAAGAGCACGTATTATTGAATACCTCAACCAATATGCTGAAGCTGTAACCAAAGTGCAACACGACTCTGGATTATGGTATCAAGTATTAGATCAAGGCGACAGAGAAGGCAATTATCTTGAAGCTACAGGTACAGCGATGTTTACCTATACGTTTGCCAAAGGTGCCAACAAAGGCTATTTACCAAAAAGCTATCTTAATGTGGCCAAAAAAGGCTATAAAGGCTTAATCGACAATCTTATTTCTGTGGATGAAAAAGGTATTGTTAGTCTTAACAAATGTTGTGGTGTTGCTGGTTTAGGTGGTAATCCATACAGAGATGGTTCTTTCGATTATTATGTAAACGAAATCATTCGTTCCAACGATCCAAAAGGTACTGGTCCATTTATTTTAGCAAGTATGGAATTAAATCAATAAAACCAATGAAATTTAGCCCTTTAGTACTTTTAATTTTTAGCATTCAACTATCTATTTCTCAAAACAACTCTGAGGTTTGGATTTCTGATAATGGTGATGGCACTTACACCAACCCTATTATTCATGCAGACTATTCAGATCCTGATGTTGTAAGAGTTGGTGATGATTATTACATGACAGCATCTAGCTTTAATGCTGTTCCAGCATTACCTATTCTACATTCAAAAGACATGGTAAATTGGAAAATAATTAATCATGCTCTGCAAGAAATAGTTCCTATTGATGTTTTTAATGTTCCTCAGCATGGAAATGGTGTTTGGGCTCCAAGTATAAGGTATCACAATAATGAATTTTATATTTATTGGGGAGATCCTGATTTTGGAATTTATATGGTAAAAACCAAAGATCCAAGTAAAGCTTGGGATAAACCAATATTGGTTATGGAAGGAAAAGGTTTAATCGATCCTTGTCCGCTTTGGGATGATAATGGTGACGCTTATCTTGTTCATGCTTATGCAGGAAGTAGAGCTGGTGTTAAAAGCTTACTTTCAGTTAATAAAATGAATAGAGAAGGAACTCAGGTTATAGACAAAGGTGTTCATGTATTTGACGGTCATGATAACCATGACACTGTTGAAGGCCCAAAATTTTATAAACGAAATGGTTATTACTACATTTTTGCGCCTGCTGGTGGAGTAGCAACTGGTTGGCAACTTATTTTACGTTCAAAAAATATTTATGGTCCATACGAAGAAAAAGTAGTTTTAGAGCAAGGAAGCACAACCATAAACGGACCTCATCAAGGTGCTTGGGTAGATACACCTGATGGAGAATCTTGGTTTTATCATTTTCAGGATTTGGAAGCCTATGGTAGAATTGTGCATTTACAGCCAATGAGTTGGAAAGACAACTGGCCTATTATGGGAAAAGATATTGATGGTAACGGAATTGGAGAACCTATTACTAAAAATAAAAAACCAAATATTGAACAATCCTATCCAATTGTAACACCTCAAGAAACTGACACTTTTGAAGGTGACAAAATTGGTTTACAGTGGCAATGGAATGCAAATCCAAATGTTTTATGGCACGCAAAATTGAGAGGTGAAAATCACCTAAGATTGTTTTCAATAAAACCTCCTGAGAACCTTCCTAATTTGTGGTTAGTTCCTAATTTATTATTACAAAAATTTCCTGCTCCAAGTTTTTCAGTAAGTACCAAAATCTCTCTCTTTCCTGAAGAAGCTAAAAAAGGTAAAATCGCTGGTTTAATTGTTATGGGAACCGATTATGCTACTTTAAGCATTTCGCATGATGAAAACGGATTCTATTTGAATCAAACTGAAGCGTTAAAAGCCATTGATGGTAGTCCTGAAGTTGTTAACGAATCAGTAAAACTTAAATCAAATTCAGCTTACTTTAAAGTTGAAGTGTCGTCTCCAAATGCTATGTGTCAGTTTTTATATTCCGAAAATGGAAAAAAATTCAAAAAAATCGGAAACCCATTTAAAGCCAAAGAAGGAAAATGGATTGGTGCTAAAGTAGGTTTATTTTCAATAAGTACTCAAGAAGCAAAACGTGGTGGTTATGCTGATGTGGAATTTTTTAGAATAACAAAATGATAGTTCCTAAAAGACACATACTTAGTTTCACTTTTCTTTTGTTACTAATGTTTAGTTCTTATTCTCAAGACAACAAACAAGAGTTTAAGCCCTATACCATTGAAACCACTTATAAAAAATTAAAAAAATATTATCCTGATGTTTCTCCAATTGAACCAATAGTTTCAGATAAAATAAAAGCTGAAACAAATGTAGTTTACAAAACTATTAATGGTTCTCAACTAAAAGTCGACATCTACTCACCTAATACTGATGAAACTCAAACTTATCCGGCTGTCTTACTTATTCATGGTGGTGGTTGGTTAACCGGAAGCAAAGAAAACCAGCAAGTGATGGCTCAACATTTAGCTTTAAAAAATTATGTAGCCATTACAGTATCCTATAGATTAGGATTGGAAGCACCTTATCCTGCAGCAGTTTTAGATTTGAAAGATGCTATATTATGGATACGCAAAAACGCAAAAACCTACAATATAGAACCAAACAATATAGCTGTTTTAGGAACTTCGGCAGGAGCGCAATTAGCGACTTTAATTGGAGTAGCTCCAAAGAATGATACTTTTGGAGATACTTCAGAGATTTCAAAAAGTGTAAAAGCCATTATAAATATTGATGGTATTGTGTCTTTCATTCATCCAGAGGCTTCCGCAGAAGGCAAAATGGCAAGTATATGGTTAAATGGCACTAAATCAGAAAACTTTAAAAACTGGAAAGAAGCATCTCCACTAGAGTATGTTAATGCTTCCACTCCACCTACTCTATTTATAAACAGTTCACAAGAACGATTTCACGCTGGACGTGATGATATGATTTTATTACTAGACAAATACAAAATTTATAGCGAAACCCACACTTTAGAAGATAGTCCTCACTCATTCTGGTTATTACATCCATGGTTTGAAACCACATTGAATCATACTGTTAATTTTTTAAATGAAATAATGCTATCTAATTAAACATAGAATGAAATTTTACAAATAGTGTATTTTTGCCATAATTCCGACTTTAATTATTTTCAATGAAGAAAAAGACAACCATATATGACATTGCAAAAAAGCTAAACCTAACAGCAGCAACAGTTTCAAGAGCTCTAAACAACAATGAGAAGATAAGCGAAAACACACGTAAGCTAGTACAGGAAACTGCAATAGAAATGAACTACGAGCAAAACACGCTTGCTAGAGCTTTAAAAAGTGGTAAAAGTTATAATGTTGGTGTTATCGTACCACGTATGGATAGTAACTTTTTTGCTTCGGTAATTAGAGGTATTGAAGAAGAGCTTTACCCTAAGGGTTATCATGTCATTATTTGTCAAACCCATGATCAAGAAAATGTTGAAACCGGAAATATCAATTCTTTACTGAATGCTCAGGTTGATGGTATATTGATGTCAATTTCAAACTCTAAAACCAAGAATCAAATATTTAATAGTTTATCACGTAAACGCGTTCCTTTAATTTTCTTCGATAGGAAAAAAGACATAAGTGGAGTAAGTTCTGTAACTATTGATGACTTTAATGGTGCTTATGAAGCTACCAAACATTTAATTGAACAAGGCTGCAAGCGAATAGCTCACTTATCTAACGATAGGTCTTTAGAGATCTTTAAAAATCGTTATTTAGGCTATAAACAAGCTATTTTAGACCATGGTCTTGAGTTTGACGAAAGTTTAGTTATTGAAACCCATAGTAAAGTTGAAGAAGGAAGAAAAACAGCAAAAGCTTTACTTAGCATGGAAAGACCTCCTGATGCTATTTTTTCTTCCAGTGATTTCACCGCTTTAGGTGCCATTCAAGAAATAAAAGCTCAAGGTCTTAAAATACCAGATGACATTTGTGTTGTCGGGTTTAGTAATGAACCGTTTACACGTTTTATGGAATTGTCAATTACTTCTGTTGATCAGTCGCCAATTGAAATGGGTAGAATGACCGCTCAAGTGTTTCTTGAGGAAGTTAATAATGGAAAAAACGTAAAAATGGAGAAACAAATAGTGCTTACTCCTGAACTCATCGTGAGAAAATCATCCTTAAAAAAGCAATAACTTTTTAAAGCGAAACACCTCGTTTCCAAGGAATAAAATCGTCTTGATTTAATATACTTGCTTTGGATTTTATGGTTCCGCTTGCAACATCAACAATGTATTGAAGCATTGTTTCTGCCATTTCTTCTATAGTCTTTTCGCCTTTAATGACATCTCCTGTATCTACATCAATGATATCGCTCATTTTTGCAGCTAACTCCGAGTTAGAAGATACTTTTATCACTGGTGTAATTGGGTTTCCGGTTGGTGTACCTAAACCTGTTGTAAACAATACAATGTTTGCTCCAGAACCTACCATTGCCGTAGTACTTTCTACATCATTTCCTGGTGTACACAATAAGTTAAGGCCAGGATTTGTAACATACTCGCCATAATCCAAAACATCAACTACTGGTGACGTGCCACCTTTTTTGGCTGCTCCAGCAGATTTCATAGCATCAGTTATCAATCCGTCTTTGATGTTTCCTGGCGATGGATTCATATCAAAACCAGAACCAGCATCTACAACCGATTTTTCAAAGGCTTGCATCAAGCTTAAAAACTTATTCGCCTTGTCTTCTTCTACACATCTATTTACCAACTCCTGCTCTACGCCACAAAGCTCTGGGAATTCAGCTAAAATTGCCGTTCCTCCAAGTGCTACCAACATATCTGAAGTGTAACCCAAAGTTGGATTGGCTGAAATACCTGAAAAACCATCAGAACCACCACATTCTAAACCTACTTTAAGCTTCGATAAAGGTGCTGGTTGACGTTCAATTTTATTCGCTTCCTTAATGGCTTCAAACGAATTTTTTATAATCGCTGTCAGCATTTCATCAACAGTTCCCATTTGTTGTTGTTCGTACATCAACACTGGTTTTTTGTTGTTTGGGCTAATCGCTTCTAATGCTTTATTGAAAATATCAATTTGAAGATTTTGACAACCCAAACTCAATACCGTTGCTCCTGCTACATTCGGGTTTTTCACATAACCAGCCAACAAACGCGCTAAACTTTCAGAGTCTTGACGAATACCACCACAACCACCAGGATGTGTAATGAATTTCACTTCAATATTATCAAAAACATTCGTGGTTTGTTCTGGCTCAACTGCTGTAGTTCCGTTATCTTCATTTACCAACGAACGTAATAACATTCTGTGATTATTAGACTTTTGAGTCAGAAGTTCTTTTTCAAAAATATCTTTTAGTAGTTCAATATTTCTGTTTTCGCAGAAAACCAAAGGAAAAAACAACCAAACATTAGCTGTACCAACTTGTCCATCTTCTCTATGGTAACCCATAAATGTTTTGTCTTTCCACTTATCTACATTTGGAACAGACCAACCAATGGTATCGGTTTTTTGAGTGACTTTTGCACTTTGATGTTTTACATTTTCAGTGGTAAGCACATCTCCTTTTGCTATAGCTTCACTCGCTTTTCCTACTAAAACTCCGTACATCATAATGCGGTCACCAGCATCAAAATCATTCATCGCGATTTTATGCTTCGCCTTAACATCTGAAATCACTTTGATATCTTGACCTTCAAATGCTATAACGTCTCCAGCTTTTAGATTGACCAAAGCCACTGCGACGTTATCTGTTGGATGTACTTTTATTAACTTCTTCTGCATCACCTCTCGGTTTATTAATCTTATAATTTATTCTTGAAATTTTTCAAACCTTGCTCAACGCCATTAGCTTCAATTTCTTCTAATGCCAATGCAATAGCATCTACAAGGTTGTTTACGTTTGTAAGGTCTTCGTCCCAAAACGTCGTGTTTTGTAATGCTGCTGTAGCAACAGCTTTGTAATCATCAGTTGACCAAATTGATTTGAATGTATTTACAATGTCTTCACTATCCTTTATAGGCAATGCTTCATCATTCCACTCGCCTTTATAAAAACGAATTAAACACGCAAAAGCAAAGGTTAAATGCGCTGGTAACTTTTGAAATTTCTCGTTGTATTCCAATAAACTTGGTAATACTCTCACCTTAAATTTTGAAATGGAATTTAAAGCAATATCAGCTAACTTATGCTTGATGAATGGGTTTCTAAAACGGTCTAGGATTTCTTCAGCAAAACTGTCTAATTCTGCTTTATCCATTGGCAACACGTGATTGATTTCATCAAAAATAGCACTGTTTACAAAAGCTCCTGTAAATTCATTATCAACAGTTTCTTTTACTGTTTCATTTCCGTAAAGCAACGAAAATGGCACCATTGAGGTATGCGCACCATTTAAAATACGTACTTTTCTGGTACGATATGGTTGCATATCTGCAACAATTTTTACGTCTAAATCGGTTTTATCGAAAGGTAATTTAGCTTTTAAATCATCGCCTCCTTCAATAACCCAAAGTAAAAATGCTTCAGATGAAACAATTAAATTGTCTTTATAATCTAACTGCGCATTGTACTCTTCAATTTGGTCTTTTGGATAACCAGGAACAATACGGTCTACCAATGTATTGTGGAATGAACAATCTTGCGTTAACCAAGTTTTAAATCCATCTTCAAGCTTCCAATCTGCACAATATTTTAAAATTATTTCTTTTAAAGTATCAGAATTATAATTGATTAATTCACATGGAATAATCGTCAATGCCTTATCTGAAGAACCATTGAAATGCTTGAAACGCTCATATAATAGCACAGTAAGCTTTGCTGGAAAAGAACTTGGTGGTTGCATTTCTAAAGTATCACTTTCAACATAAGCGATACCAGCTTCGGTTGTATTAGATATAATAAATTGTAATTGGTCTTCTTTCGCAAGGTCTAAATACTGTTGAAAATCGGCATACGGATTTACACCTTTTACAATATTTGTGATAAGCTCTTTGGTCTGAATTTCTTCACCTTTTTGAATTCCTTTTAAGAACAATGTATATAATCCGTCTTGGTCATTCAACATATCAACCATACCTCTATCAATAGGTTGCACCACAGCAACACCAGCATTGAAATCAGCATTTTGATTTAATTTTTGAAATGCATACTCAACAAAGGCTCTTAAAAAATTACCTTCTCCAAATTGCACAACCTTGATTGGATTCTTTTTTGATAAACCAAGGTGCTCTCTATTTAATACGTTTAGTTCTTTTAGTTCTGACATAACTTATTTAATTAAAGTCCAAATATTTTAGGTAACCAAAGGGTTAACTGTGGGAAATATGTAACCAAAAACAAGGCTACAATCATTGCTAAAAACAATGGTAGTAATGGTTTCATTACTTTTTGAATTGTTGTTTGCGCTACTCCAACACCAACAAAGAGGACGGATCCAACTGGTGGCGTACAGAGTCCGATACATAAATTAAGTACCATGATGATACCAAACTGAACAGGATCCATACCTAAACCTGTTACTACAGGTAAAAATATTGGAGTAAAAATCAATACAGCTGGCGTCATATCCATGAAAATTCCAACGAATAATAAAATTAAATTGATGATTAAAAGTATTACTACTGGGTTGTCACTTATCGCTAATAACGTTGAGCTTATATTCTGTGGAATATTTTCATAAGACATCACCCAAGACATACTCATAGACGCTCCAATAAGTAACATTACAACCGCTGTTGTTGCTGAAGAGTCTAATAAAATTTCTGGTAATGATTTTATATTGATTTCTTTGTAAGCAAACCCTAAAATAAGCGTGTAAAGCACTGCAATTGCCGAAGCTTCTGTTGCTGTAAAAATTCCGGTTACAATACCACCAATAACAATAACTAGTAAAAACAAACTTGGTAAAGCATCAACAAACGTTTTAAAAACCTCTTTTAATGAACTACGTTTTCCTAGTTTATACTTTTTCTTTTTAGCCCAAAATGAAGCAACAAGCATTAAGAATAAACCTGTTAAAATTCCAGGAATATAACCTGCTAAAAATAGAGCTGCAATAGAAACGCCACCACTTGCTAATGAATACACAATCAACACATTACTCGGCGGAATAATTAACCCTGTTGTGGCAGATGTAATATTTACTGCAGCGCCAAATTCTTTAGAATAACCTTCTTTTTCCATTTCTGGACCAAGAATACTTCCCATTGCAGAAGCTGATGCCATTGCAGAACCAGCAATTGCTCCCATCAACATAGCGCCAATAACGTTAATTAATGCTAAACCTCCTGGTAATGCTCCTACTAGTGTTTTTGCAAATGCAATGAGCCTATGCGCAATACCTCCTTTATTCATGAGCTGTCCGGAAAGAATAAAAAACGGAATTGCTAAAAGCGCAAAACTGTCTAATCCTGTTCCCATACGTTGAGAAACCGTTGTAAACGCAGGCATTGCAGGAATACTAACTAACATGGTTAATACAGATGAAATAGAAATACTCCAAGCCACAGGTGTTCCTATTGACAATAAGCCAATAAAACTAATTACTAAAACTAAAATTGGTATATAATCCATGGCTATTTAATATTTTTAATATCTGAAATTTTGTAAAAAATGATTAGTAATCCGCTTATTGGAATAGCTAAATACACCAATGCCAATGGTATTTGTAATGCAGGTGAATGCTGATCTAATACATAAGTGATATACACTAATCGTAATCCTCCAACAACCATTGCAAATAAGGCAAATGAAATAATTAAAATGTAAACGATTAGCTTAAGTTTTTTTTGTGTTTTATTACTTGAACGAAGCGGAAGCACATCTATAGCAACATGCATATTTCTTCCTGAAACATAAGCTGCTCCAAGTATTCCTAACCAAATCATTAAATAACGTGCTAACTCATCAGTAAATGAACTTGGCGTACCCACAACAAACCTTGTAAATACTTGCCAAATTACATTTACCACCATAACTCCCATAATGACAATGAGAATATTTCCTAAAACTTTATCTATTTTTTCTCTCAAAGTCATATTACTGGGTGTTTTTTATTCTGTCTATTAAACTTTTCATGTCGGCATCTTGACCATAATGTTCGTACACTTCCTCAACCTCTTTAGAAAACAATGTTTTATCAGGTCTTATCACAGTAACTCCAGCAGCTTCTACGGCATCTAAAGCTTCTTTTTCTGCATCTGCCCATAAAGTACGTTGATAGGTTACCGATTTATCTACAGCTTCTTGCAACCACGTTCTTTCTTGTTCAGATAAATCATTCCAAATATGTGTCCCAATAATCAATACATCAGGCAAGGATGTATGCTCATCTAAAGAATAGTATTTACAAACCTCATAGTGTCTTGACAGGTAAAAACTAGGTGGATTATTTTCAGCTCCATCAACTACACCTTGTTGTAAAGATGTATAAAGTTCTCCCCAAGAAATTGGTGTTGCCGAACCTCCAAGACTTTTTACCATATCCATAGCAGTAACACTTTCCATTACTCTAATTTTAAGTCCTTTTAAGTCTTCTGGAGAATTCACAGGCTTGTCTTTTGTATAAAAACTTCTACTACCTGCATCGTAATAGCCCATACCTTTTATCCAATACTTGGTGCCTTCATCTAGCAATTCTTTTCCAACAGGACCATCTAAAACATTAAATAAATGCTGTTTATCTCTAAACAAAAATGGCAATCCGAAAACTTTAGTTCTTGGTGCAAAATTTTCCATCACACCAACAGATACTTTAGTCATATCTAAACTTCCTATTTGAAGTAATTCTATACATTCACGTTCAGTACCTAATTGCTGACTTGGGTATATTTCCAACTGCATTTTCCCGTCAGAAATTTCGGCTAAATCTTCACCCATTTTAACCATAGCTTTATGCACAGAATGATTAACATCTAAACTATGTGCTAACTTTATAGTGCGTGTATCGCTAATGGTATTACAGCTTGAGTAAAGCGCAAAAACCATAACATAAGTAAGTACTGTAAAAAGGCGTTTCATAGTTATTGTGTTTTTATGGTCTTAATTATATCCAATGCATTTTTAACATTGGTTTCAAGCGCTTTAAAATCATTATTTGCGATAATTTCTTTTGAAATTAGTTTTGATCCCATACCTACGCAAGTTACACCTGCTTCAAACCAAGCTTTTAAATTTTCTTCGGTTGGTGCTACGCCTCCAGTTGGCATAATAGATGTCCATGGTTGTGGTCCTTTGATTCCTTTTACAAACTTTGGCCCATAAACATCACCAGGAAATAATTTTACAACCTCACAACCTAACTCTTCTGCTTTAGCTATTTCAGTAAGCGAGCCACATCCAGGAGACCATAATACTTTACGTCTATTACAAACAATAGCAATATCTTCTCGAAGTACAGGTGTTACAATAAAGTTAGCTCCTAATTGCATGTATAATGACGCTGAGGCAGCATCTGTAACAGATCCTACGCCTAAAATCATTCCTGGTAGTTCTGCAATAGCGTATTTATTTAGTTCACCAAAAACTTCGTGAGCAAAATCTCCTCTTGAAACAAACTCCATTAATCTTGCTCCACCATCATAACAGGCTTTTAACACCTGCTTACAAACAGCAATATCAGCATTGTAAAACAAGGGAACTAGCCCTGTTTCTTTCATAGTTTTTGCAACGTCTATTCTTGTATATTGTGCCATAATTATATGCGCTCTAATAATGTTTTAAAACTGTTTACTGAAAGTTGAATTAACTCTTGTGCAGATTGCTCTTTTGTAATTTGAACAAAGGCAATAGGCATTACAGTAAACTTATTCTTTTTTATATTGTTATTTGCTGAAAGTACAATGGCTGCATCAATACTACCATCGTTTATTTCATCTAGATATGTATCTTCTTTTGAAGTATCATCAAACGACTGAAAAAGCATAACGCGATAACCAGCCTTTGATGCCGTTTTTTGAATTTCGTATAACGTATCGCTATACCATTTATCATTTACTTGCGGCAATATTACAGCCACAATATTTGATTTGCTTTTTCTTAAAGCAATGGCATTTTTATTAGGAACATAGTTGTTTTTTAAAGCAATATCTTGAATCAGTTTTTTGGTTTCAACATTGATATCAAACCTATCGTTTAAGGCTTTTGAAACCGTAGAGGTTGAAAACCCTGTAATGTGCGATATTTGCTTTAAGGTCATCATATACTATCTTGATACTTTTCCGGTAGCGTTTCCGTTTACCATATTTTCTACTTCTTGTACAGACACTAAATTGTAATCGCCAGAAATGGTATGCTTTAAGCAGCAAGCTGCCACAGCAAAATCTAATGCTTTTTGTGTATCAGACTTATATTTTAATAGTCCGTAAATTAATCCACCCATAAAGGCATCGCCACTTCCTACTCTATCAACCACAGGCGTTACTTCTTTTACTGCGGCATGATACAAGCCTTTTCCGTCAAACAAAACACCACCAATACGTTGATGAGAAGCACTCACAGAATAACGCAAAGTTGTTGCTACGGTTTTTAGGTTTGGACAGATTTCAAATATTTTTTCATACAATACAGGAAGCGAAGCTTCGTCTTGATAGTTTGGAGACACCTTATCTTTGCCTAACATAAAGTAAGCAGTATCTATATCTCCTAAAATGATATGACTGTATTTTAAAAGCTCTGGCATAACGTCTTTAGGTTGCTTACCATATTGCCAAAGTTTTGCTCTGTAGTTTAAATCACATGAAATGGTTAATCCCATTTTATGAGCTGTTTTTACAGCATCTAAACATGCCTCTGCTGCACTTTCTGAAATTGCTGGTGTAATACCGCTCCAATGAAACCAAGTTGCATCTTTAAGTATCTCTTCCCAATTAAAATCGTCTTTACTTGCGGTTGCAATAGCACTATTGGCTCTATCATAAACCACATTGCTACCACGAGTTCCTGCTCCTGTTTCTAGGAAATAAATACCTAAACGGTCGCCTCCTAAAACAACATTATCGGAACCTACATTAAGCTTTCGCATTTCTTTAAGTGTACAGGCTCCTATTTCGTTATCAGGAATTCGTGAAACAAATTCTGAAGAAATTCCATAGTTCGCTAAAGACACTGCTACATTAAACTCGCCACCACCATAAGAAGCCGCAAAGAATTTCGCTTGCGAAAACCTCAAATGTCTTTCGGTAGACAATCGTAACATTATTTCTCCAAATGCAACTACTTTATTCATTGTTTACTAATTTCATTATTTTAAAAAATCTTCACGCTTTGGATTAAAAACATCTACCAGCATGCCTTCTTCTAGACAGACAACACCATGCATAACGTTTGATGGCACAAAAAAAGAATCACCTTCTTTAAGAATTTTCTTTTTGTCATCAATAGTCACTTCAAATTTACCACTAGAAATGTATGTGGTTTGTGTATGAAAATGATTGTGCATTTGACCTACACCATCTTTTTTAAACTTTACATTAACCATCATCATTGTATCATCGTAACCAACAATTTGACGGCTAATTTTATCATCTAAAACTTCCCACTCTATCTTGTCTTGCTCAAAAAAAACAGCTGCGTCAGACATGCGTTTCTAATTAAAAATTAAAATATTCTTTAGCGTTGAAATAACTGATATCTGAAACGATTTTACCAATCCATTCCAGCTCTTCTTTTGGCAACTCACCACGTTGAATTTCGTCTCCTAAAAGATTACAAAGCAAACGTCTGAAATATTCGTGCCTTGGGAATGATAAAAAGCTACGCGAATCGGTAAGCATACCAATAAAACAGCTAATTAATCCCATATTAGATAAGGCATTCATTTGTTTGGTCATACCATCTTTTTGATCTAAAAACCACCAACCAGAACCAAACTGAACTTTTCCTTTTACACTACCATCGTTAAAGTTACCAATCATGGTCGCCATAACTTCGTTGTCAGCAGGATTTAAGTTATAAATTATGGTTTTTGTGAGTTTATCTTTTCCGTCTAATGCATTTAAAAATGCAGATAATTTTTCAGCTTGCGGATAATCTCCAATAGAATCCCAACCTGTATCTGGTCCGAGAATACTATGCATACGCGCATTGTTATTTCTTAATGCTCCTAAATGGAATTGTTGTACCCAACCAAATTCATGATACGTTTCCGACAGGTATAAAAGAATAGCTGTTTCAAACTTAAGTACCTCATCTTTTGTTAATGTATCTCCTGCTCTTTTCTTCTTGAAAATCGTTTCAACTTCATTATCTGTATAGTCAACGAAAGAAATTTGATTTAGACCGTGATCACACAATCTACATCCATTATTATGGAAGTATTCTATTCTACTGCGTAGTGCGTCTTTTAAATCTTGATAATTAGAAATCTCTTTATCTGCTGCTTTTCCAAGCACACCCATATAATCGTTATAACCATCATTTGCTATTAAAATAGCTTTGTCTGGTCTAAACGCTGTGCTTACTTTAATTTCGAAATTACTTTCTGCAAGTGCTTGGTGATGCTCTAATGTATCGATTGGATCTTCGGTGGTACAAACCAATTCGGCATTGACCTTACGAAGTAAGTTTCTACAACTGTAATCTGAAGAACTTAACTGCTCTGAAGTAGATTCAAAAATGCGTTCTGCAGATTTTTCGTTTAATAAATCCTGAACATTAAAATAGCGTGCTAATTCTAAATGCGTCCAATGATACAAAGGGTTACGCATTGTGTAAGGAACTGTTTTTGCCCATTGCATAAACTTTTCCTTCTCTGATGCGTCACCTGTTATAAATCGCTCATTGATTCCTAAAGTTCGCATAGCACGCCATTTGTAATGATCGCCATTAATCCATACGTTAGTTAGATTATTGTAAACTTTATCTTCTAAAATCTCCTGCGGAGGCAAGTGATTATGGTAATCTATTATAGGTTGATTTTTTGCATAGTTATGATATAACTCTTCAGCATATTTGTTTTCCAGCAAAAAATTATCGTGTATAAACTGTTTCATTCTTTCTTAATTTATCTTCCCATCCAACCGCCATCTACGGTTAAAATAGAACCACTCATGTAGTCACTTGCTTCTGAAGCTAGGAAAACTATAGGTCCTTTAAAATCTTTTGGTGTTCCCCATCTACCTGCAGGGATTCTTGCTAATATTGATTGACTTCTGTCTTCATCGTTGCGCAATGCTTCGGTATTATCTGTTGCGATATAACCTGGCGCAATAGCATTAACCTGTACATTTTTTGAAGCCCATTCGTTAGAAAGCGCCATCGTTAACTGACCAATAGCACCTTTTGAAGCTGCATAACCTGGAACTGTAATTCCGCCTTGGAAAGTCAGTAATGATGCTGTGAAAATGATTTTACCAGAACCATTAGCAACCATGTCTTTTCCAATTTCTCGACTTAATACAAATTGCGCGTTTAAGTTTACTTCAATCACTTTATCCCAATATTCATCAGGATGTTCAGCTGCTGGCTTTCTTAAAATAGTACCTGCGTTGTTAACTAAAATATCTATTTTAGAGTGGTCAGATTTTACAGCTTTAATAAAACTATATAATGAGTCACGACTAGAAAAATCACATTGATATGCTGTGAACTTTCTACCTAACTCTTCAACACGTTGTCCTATTGCAGAACCTTCTTTTTCTAATGATGCTGACACACCAACAATATCTGCTCCAGCTTCTGCTAATGCTTCTGCCATAGCAAAGCCAATACCTCTTTTACAGCCTGTAACTAGTGCTGTTTTTCCTGTTAAATCAAACATAATTTTATGCTTATCTTAATTCGTTGATTTTACAAACATCCATATCTCCGTAGTCTAAATTTTCACCTGCCATTCCCCAAATAAAAGAATAGCTAGCTGTACCAGAACCAGAGTGAATAGACCAAGGTGGTGAGATTACAGCTTCTTCATTACCCATCCAGATATGTCTTGTTTCTTGAGGCTCACCCATAAAATGACTTACCGCCTGATCTTCTGGAACTTCAAAATAGAAATACACTTCCATTCTACGGTCGTGCACATGAGCAGGCATAGTATTCCAACTACTACCTGTTTTTATGGTTGTCATTCCCATTTGCAATTGGCATACATCAACAACACTATTTACGATGTATTTTCTAAGCGTTCTGGCATTAGCTGTTTCTGCAGAACCTAATTCTATAACCTCAACATCGTTAGTTCCAATTTTTTTATTTGGAAATTTTTTGTGAGCAGGTGTAGAGTTTAAATAAAATTTTGCTGGATTACTTCCGTCTTTACTAGAAAACTCAACTTTATTGTTACCTTGACCAAGATATAAAGCTTCTTTATGGTCTATATCGTATGTAGTACCATCAACAACTATTACTCCTGAACCTCCAACATTAATAATTCCTAATTCTCTTCTTTCTAGGAAATAAGATGACTTTAAAGGATCGATAGTTTCTAATTGTACTTTTTCATTAACAGGAACAACTCCTGCTACCATATACCTATCGTAATGAGAATACACCCATTCCAATTTATCGGTTTTCATTACATTTTCAATCAAGAATTCATCACGCAATTCTTGAGTGTCATATTTTTTTACAGCTTGTGGGCTTGAAGCGTATCTTGTATCGTATTTTGACATAATTAATTTTTAATTGTAATCGATTACACAAATATAGAATAATTTATTTTAAAAACTAAAATTATCTTAGATTCTAATAAAAAATCATCAAAAAAGAATACTGATTTTTAATGAAATCGTAAACCTTTATAGTAAAAACCAAAAAAACCGCTTATTTAAGCGGTTTTTATTATTATTTAAAATTATCTAATCCTGTTTTTAACCAATTGTAATATTCATCAACATTAGGAGTATAAGCTGTTGTTTTATTCAACATACTCATATCATGATCCAATATTACATAAAAAGGTTGGGAATTGTTTTTAAAATTAATGGTTTGTAGAGTAGCCCATTTATCACCAATTGTCTTTATTTTCTTAATATTACCTGTTGGTTTTAAATAATCAAATTTCTGGTCTTCCGGCAATTCTTTTCTATCATCCACGTATAGAGAGATTATAATATAATTATCATTTAGCATATCATATACTTTTGATTTGCTCCATACCTGCTCCTCCATTTTACGGCAATTTACACAAGCCCAACCAGTAAAATCCAACATAATTGGTTTGTTTTCGGCTTTAGCAGCTGCAATACCTTCATCAAGATCTTTATAACAATTAAGATCTAAAGGACATTCAGATGTTTTATCATAAAGGCTATAAAACATTGGAGGAGGGAAACCACTTAATAACTTTAAATTGGCATGCTTTGTATTTGTCAACCCTGGAATTAAATAAATCACAAAGGCTACTACTAGAATTCCAGTAGTAACTCTACCTTTACCTAATTTCTGTAAAGGCCCATCATGTGGGAATTTAATTTTTCCAAATAGGTATAGAGCCAATCCTATTCCAATAACAATCCATAAGCCAATAAATATTTCACGTTTTAGAATTCCCCAGTGCTCAACCAAATCGGCATTTGATAAAAACTTAAGGGCTAGTGCCAACTCAAGAAACCCTAAAACAACTTTAACTGTATTTAGCCATCCTCCTGATCTTGGTAAAGAATTCAACCATTTAGGAAACATTGCAAACAGAGTAAAAGGCAACGCCAATGCTAAACCAAAACCACTCATTCCTAACGTTAATTGTGTTGCTCCTCCATCAGATGTTAATGAGCTTCCTAATAAAGTCCCTAAAATTGGCCCTGTACAAGAAAAAGATACGATAGCCAACGTGAGTGCCATAAAGAAGACTCCAATGAGTCCTCCTATCTTGTTTGCTTTACTATCCAAAGCATTACTCCATGAAGCAGGTAATGTTAATTCATAATAACCGAAAAACGAAAAAGCAAAAGCAATGAAAATAATAAAGAAAATAATGTTGAGAGTTACATTTGTTGATACATTATTTAAAATTTCAGGATCTAATGAATCTAACAAGTGGAATGGTAAACTCAATAAAAAGTAAATTAAAAAAATAAAGAACCCATACATTACAGAATTAGCAATTCCTTTTTGAGTATTTCCAGCACTTTTAGTAAAAAAGGAAACAGTAAGTGGAATCATAGGAAACACACATGGTGTTAACAACGCAATTAAACCTCCTAGAAAACCTAAAAGAAAAATTGTAAAGTTGCTTTTCTCCTCTACTTTTTCTTCTTCATATTTATCTTGCCCTGTTATATTTAGATTTAAAGCTTGAGACAATTTTCTACTTCGCTCGTCAACTGATGCCACTGAATTATCTATTTGACTTCCATCTAAAGCAATAACAAAAGTTTTTTCGCCATTAATACATTTTTCATCATTACAAGTCATATAAATCACTTCAGAATTTATTGTTGTAATAGATGAATCATTTAGTTTTATTCGTTGAACAAATTGAGCGTAATCATTAAAATATTTTATATCTATTTCAAATACTTTATCAAAAATTGGTTGAACTTCTGGTTCAAAAGTCTCCCCTACAAGTTCATAAGAATTATCCTTATTTGCATAGATAAACTCAGTTGGGATTGGACCTATACCATCAATAGGCTCTTGAGAATATAAATGCCATTCCTTTTCAATTGTAGCATTATAAATTATATCGTATTCAACATCAGAGATTTTTTCTACTGAAGTATTCCAAGTTACTGGTTGTAAAAATTGTGAAACTTGATTATTTCCATTAAATATATCTCCTGAAGTAGTTGTTTCTGCTTTTTCAAGATTAAAACTTAAACTAGAGGTATCTGGCGGTAAACATCTAGCATCATCACACACCATAAACTCTACTTCTCCTTTTACGATAGAGAGTTCGTTATTTAACACTTTGATACGTTGCTTAAACTCTGCTTTGTTTTCAAAAAATTTAATTTTCATTTCAAACACAGGATCATCAACAGTGTGTCCTTCTTCTTCCTTAGTATTTTCTATCAACTGAAAACCATCTTCTGTATAAGTAAATGTTGTTGGGATTGGACCATCATCTGGCACATTTTGGGAATACAAATGCCAACCTTTATCTATGGTGGCAATCGATACTAAATTATATTCGGTATCGGAAATTTTTTCAACTGAGGTTGACCATTTTACTGGTTCTAAAATTTGTGCTTGGGATGCAACAATAGGCATAATGAGCATCAAACAACTTAAAACGATGTTCTTCATTCTTTAAAAATTAGTCTAGTAGTTAGAATTAACAAATGTAACACTTGTGTTAGAATTATATTATAAAGCTTTCTTAAATCTGCTTAGTCGACGCTTCAATTTCATACTAACAAACTACTAACTGATAAAGACGTTAAAGTTTTACTAATAAAATTTAGATATAAAAAAACCGAACGTAATGTTCGGTTTGGTGAGTTAAGATTTGATTTCTACTTCGTAGCCTTCATGCTGCCATTTAGAAATGCCTCCATCGAGATCATATACTTTAACAAAGCCAGCTTCCTCCATTTTTTTTGCGCATTTTGCGCTTCTTCCTCCAGACTTACAATATAATATTACTGGTTTTGTTTTGTCTAGCTTTGTGATATCCTCATCAAAAGTTGGTGAGTTGTAATCTATATTTTGAGCAGTAGGTATGTTACCTTCTTTAAATTCTTCAGGTGTTCTAACATCTATTAATTGCACATCTTCTAATTCTAAAAGTGTTTGCATTTCTTCTGGTGATACCAGTTTAACATCGCTTTGCGAATCGTCTTTACAGCTTGTTACTGTAAATGTTAACATTAAAGTCAACACAATTAATACCTGTTTCATTTTTAATACAATTTAAAGTTATACTATATCACCTTCCCACTCGGTAATACCTCCAACAAGATTATAAGCATTATCAAAACCTAATTGATTCATTATAGCACAAGCTTGACCGCTTCTGTTTCCAGATCGACAATACACATAATAGTTTTTGGTTTTGTCAAGTTCTTCTACTTTTGAAATAAATTCTTGACCTCCATAAATATCTATATGCACTGCATTAGGTATTATACCTTCATCAACTTCGTCTTGTGTTCTAACGTCCAAAACCACAGCATTAGTATCCGCTGATAGTTGCTTTGCCCATTCTTCTTGTGTTAAATCTGCCATTTTTTAGTTTTTGATTATAACAAATTTAACTTTTCTTTATGATATAGACGAAAAAAAATCCAATCTGTTACAATTGGATTTTAATTTAAGCTTTAAAATGTATTTATTTACACTTTAATTGAGCATCCTATAGCTCTTGTTTGTGTTTCTTTAATTTCTTTTCCTTTTAATAATGCATCAACAGCATTTTCAACGTAGGTAGTATTTACTTGACTTGCGTCTTTATAGTTATCGTCAATAGCTCCAATGTACTTCACCTGATTCCCTTTTGCAGTTTTTTGTAGCACATATACATGTGGTGTTTTTGTTGCTCCATATTGAGGATAGATTTTTTGTCCTTCGTCAATTAAATAAGGAAATGTAAACCCTTTTGATTTTGCTCTTGCTTGCATAGCTTCCATATTATCTCCAGGTTTAACATCGGTATTATTTGGCATAATAGCTATAACAGGATAACCTTTATCAGCATATTTTTTGTCTAATTCAATAATTCTGTCCTCGTAAGCAACAGCATAAGGGCAAGTATTGCATGTAAATATTACAATGAATCCTTTAGCATTTTTATAATCTGCTAAAGACACCATTTTACCATCAATATTTTCAAGTTTAAAATCTGTTGCAATATCACCTACATGATAACCATCACCATCACCTACAGTTGTGAATGCTGAAAGTGATAACATAGCTACAAAAGCAAATACTAGTTTTAATGTTTTCATAGTGTTTTGTTTTAGTTTAAAAATTGTTTTAATTCGGTTTCTAGCTCATTATAAGTAAATGATTTTTCGTAGAACTTACGTTTATTTTTATTGAAAATTACTGTAGCAGGAATTGCTCCTGACCAGCTTTCATCTACCTTAGGAATCCAAGAGTTAGCATCAGCATCGTCAAGCGCCACAACTTTAGATTGTAATTTCTTATCAACTATAAAAGGTTTAAGTTTTGATTCATATTTAGAAGGGAAATCTAAACTTATCAATATCACCTCAACATCTTTAGTTTTATATTCAGAATTTAATGTTTCAAAATAAGGCAACTCTTTAACGCAAGGTGCACACCATGTTGCCCAAAAGTTAACTACATAGGTTTTATCATCAGTAGCTGTTAGGTATTTTTTTATACCATTAAAATCATGAACTTCTAACTCTAAGGTATTAGGAGTTTCAATTTGTGCTTCGGCAATAGCATCTTTTCCTTCCTCTTTACAGGAAAAACACAAGATCATTGTTAGTATTAACAGTGTATATTTCATATTATAAAAGTAAGCATAACACTGAAAAACCTTTAATCTTTAACAAAACTTTATAGGGCTTAATTTAAATTAAAATCCTCCCACACAAATATTTCTACAAATAATTTGAAAAAATAATTTTCATTTCTATATTTGACCCAACAAATAAAAACATGAATACAATTTTAAATAATACTTGGTGGTGGATGTCTCGAAACTCAATTTTCGTGAACTAATCCCTATTAGTATATTTAAAACTAAAAATATCAAAAAGGCTTGTCATTCACGACAAGCCTTTTTTAATTTATTTACCAATGAAAACCTTTAGCCTTTACACACATTATAAAAAAATTCTTGCCGACACAATTACTCCTGTTAGCATCTACCTTAAAGTACGCGACAAGTTTCCCAACAGTATTTTACTTGAAAGTAGTGACTACCATGCAAACGATAATAGTTTTTCATACATCTGCTGTAACCCAATTGCTTCTATTAAAGTAAAAAACGAAACCATTACCGAACAGTTTCCTGATGGCAGCAGCATTATCAATAAGATAAAAGATGATGTTAATGTCACTGAAAAAATTCACAAATTCACACAGCGTTTTAAAGTAGATTCTGATAAGGAATTTAAGTTTATTAACAATGGCATTTTTGGATATATGGCTTATGATGCTGTACGCTACTTTGAAGATATTAAAATTTCAAAAAAAGAAGACCATCTGGACATTCCAGATATTTACTATGCTGTGTATCAAAATATCATTGCCATTAACCACCATAAAAACGTAGCCTATATTTTTGCACATTGCTTTGATACCGAAAACAATATTGACGATATTCATCAGCTTATAAAATCTAAAAACTTTGCCGTTTTTAATTTTTCAACTGATGGCGAAACTAAATCAAACCTTACTGACAATGAATACAAAGAGCATGTAGAACTTGCAAAAAAACATTGTGCTAGAGGTGATGTGTTTCAATTAGTACTTTCAAAAAAATTCTCTCAAAATTTTAAAGGTGACGAGTTTAATGTATACAGAGCCTTACGTAGCATCAATCCTTCTCCTTACCTATTTTACTTTGATTATGGTGATTTTAAAATCTTTGGAAGTTCGCCAGAAGCACAATTGATTGTAAACAATGGAAAAGCTGAAATTCACCCAATAGCAGGTACTTTTAAGCGCACAGGAAGCGATGAAAAAGATGCTGAACTAGCTAAGCAACTTTCTGAAGACATCAAAGAAAACTCAGAACATGTTATGCTCGTTGATTTAGCGCGTAACGATTTGAGTAGACACGGAAACAATGTAAAGGTCGACACCTACAGAGAGGTTCAGTTTTTCTCTCATGTTATTCATTTGGTAAGTAAAGTTTCTGGTAACAAACACGACAAAACCACAACTATGCAAGTAGTTGCTGACACTTTTCCTGCTGGAACTTTAAGTGGAGCTCCAAAACATAAAGCAATGCAACTTATTGAAACATATGAGAAAACAAGTCGCGACTTTTATGGTGGAGCCATTGGGTTTATGGATTTTGAAGGCAACTTTAATCATGCCATTATGATTAGGACTTTTTTAAGTAAAAACCATACACTGCATTGGCAAGCAGGAGCTGGATTGGTCTCAAAATCAAATCCTGAAAATGAATTACAAGAAGTATATAACAAATTAGGCGCACTTACAAGAGCCATTGAATTTGCTGAAAATTTATAGCCATGAAAAGAATATTAGTTATTGATAATTACGACAGTTTTACTTACAACCTTGTGCATTATCTTGAGGATTTAGATTGTGAAGTAACTGTAAAACGCAACGACCAACTAGAGCTGGATTTCGTAAAAGCGTTTGACAAAATTGTATTATCTCCAGGACCTGGAATTCCTGATGAAGCTGGTTTATTAAAACCTATTATTGAAACCTATGCAGCCTCAAAAAGCATTCTAGGTGTTTGCTTGGGTCAACAAGCCATAGGTGAAGTTTTTGGAGGCAAACTCATCAATCTTAAAAGTGTATATCATGGCGTTTCTACTCAGGTAAATATTACTGCAGATGATGAAATTCTTTTTAAAAACATGGACAAAACCATTGCTGTTGGTCGCTACCACTCTTGGGTTGTAGATGAAAAGCTTCCTGATGTTTTAGAAGCCACATCGTTTGACGACAACGGACAAGTAATGTCTTTAAGACACAAAGTGTATGATGTAAGAGGTGTTCAGTTTCATCCAGAATCTGTTTTAACGCCTAACGGAAAACAAATGCTAGAAAACTGGGTTAAAAGTTAATATTGTCGTTTTTCTATTAATTCATCATTTATTAAAAATTAAAACTATAAAATCCTGAACGCATTGACATTTCAGGACAGAATATCCAAATATGAAAACCATTTTAAACCGATTAATAAACCAAGAAAGCATTTCTACCGAAGAAGCTAAAAATGTTTTGGTTAACATTTCTAAAGGAGAGTACAACCAAAGTCAGATTGCCTCTTTTTTAACTGTATATATGATGCGAAGTATTACAACCCAAGAGTTATTGGGCTTTAGAGATGCGCTTTTAGACCTTTGTATTCCTGTAGATTTAAATGACTTTAACGCTATTGATTTATGCGGAACAGGTGGTGACGGAAAAGACACATTTAACATTTCCACTCTAGCATCGTTTGTTACTGCAGGAGCTGGAGTTCATGTTTCAAAACATGGTAACTATGGTGTATCTTCGGCTTGCGGCTCTTCAAATGTGCTTGAGTTTTTAGGTGTAAAATTTAGTAACGATATCGATTTTTTAAAAACCTGTTTAGATAAAGCTGGTATTTGTGTGCTTCATGCACCATTATTTCATCCTGCAATGAAACACGTTGCTCCAATACGACGCGAACTTGGTGTAAAAACATTTTTTAATATGCTTGGACCAATGGTAAATCCGTCGTTTCCAAAAAACCAAATGATTGGTGTATTTAGTTTGGAGCTGTTGAGACAATATAGTTATTTGTACCAAAACACTGATAAAAATTATAGCATTATACATGCTTTAGATGGTTATGACGAAATTTCTTTAACAGGAGCATCAAAACTGTCAAGCAACAAGGGAGATGTTGTTATCAACCCAAAAGATTTTGGAGTTGAAAAATTGCATCAAGATGCAATACATGGTGGCGATTCTGTAAAAACATCGGCAAAAATATTCACCCATGTACTTCTTGGTCAAGGTACTGAAGCCCAAAACAATGTGGTTTGCGCCAATGCAGCTATTGCTATTTCAACAGTAAAAAACAACACCATTCAAGAGGCGTTTAGCGAAGCTAAAGAGTCACTTATGAGTGGTAAAGCAAAGAAAAGTTTTGACAAATTAGTAGAACTGAGCAAATAATGAATATACTCGACAAAATAGTATTTGATAAACGTAAAGAGGTTGATTTAAAAAAAGCCTTGATAAGTACACAACAATTGGAAAGCTCACAACTGTTTAACAGAGCAACGGTTTCATTATCCGAAAAACTTAAAAACAGCTCTTCAGGTATTATTGCTGAACACAAACGTCGCTCACCTTCAAAATCAATTATCAACAATGGCTTAAATGTTCAAGACGTTGCAACAGGTTATGAAAATGCTGGTGTTTGCGGAATGTCTGTACTAACCGATGGAAAATATTTTGGTGGTTCTCTTGACGATTTAATAGTGGCTAGAGCTAGCTGCAACCTGCCACTTTTAAGAAAAGAGTTTATTGTTGACGAATATCAAATTATTGAAGCTAAATCTTATGGTGCAGATGCAATTTTACTTATTGCTGCCATTTTAACCCAAGAAGAGATTAAACAATTTTCTCAATTAGCGAAAAACCTAAACTTAGATGTATTGTTAGAAGTTCATAATGAAGATGAATTGCAAAAATCTATAATGCCTAGTCTTGATATGATAGGTGTAAATAACCGCAACCTTAAGACTTTCGAAGTAAGTTTAGAAACTAGTAAAACTCTTAGCACTAAAATCCCTGACGAGTTTGTAAAAGTTTCAGAAAGTGGCATAAGTGACATCCAGTCTATACAATCACTTAAAACCTTCGGTTATCAAGGGTTTTTAATTGGCGAAAACTTTATGAAAACTAATAATCCTGGAGTAAACGCTAAAGAATTTATTAAAAGCCTCCTCTAACTCCTCCAAAGGAGGAGAACCCTTACTCAAATGGAAAACAAAACTAACCTATCAAAAGTTCAACTTTTCATTCCGCACTTGATGCGGAATCCATCATAAGCAACAAAAAGATAAATCAAATTCAGAATGACATTTACCATGAAACTCAAAATATGCGGAATGAAATATCAAGATAACATTACTCAAGTTGCCAACTTGCAACCTGACTATCTTGGTTTTATTTTCTATAAACAATCCAAAAGATATTTTGATGGTAACATCCCTGAACTTCCTAAAGCGATTAAAAAAGTAGGTGTTTTTGTAGATGCTGAAATAGATTATATTTTATCAAAAGTAAAAACACATAAGCTTAACGCTATACAGCTTCATGGGAATGAATCTGCTAATTATTGCAAAGACTTAACGCAAGCTTGTCATTCCGCACTTGATGCGGAATCCACTAAAAAAAATGAGACATTAAACCTTCCTAAGCTTTCAGAACAACATAAAAATCCCATTGAAATCATTAAAGTATTTTCAATAAAAAACGAATTTAATTTTGACGTTTTAAAGCCCTACGAAGCAGTTTGCAATTACTTTCTTTTTGATACTAAAGGACAATTACCAGGAGGTAATGGTTACACCTTCAACTGGGAAGTATTAAGCAATTATCCATCACAAAAACCGTATTTTTTAAGTGGTGGTATTGGTTTAAACGAAACCAAAGATATTAAATCATTCCTGCGAAGTCCAAAATCTAAATACTGTTATGCGCTTGATGTTAATAGCAAGTTCGAGATTGAAGCGGGCTTAAAAAATGTAGAAAAACTAGCAACATTTAAAACTGATTTGTCATTCTGAGTGCGTCAGAGCATGACCCCAAAAAAACAACTATGAGTTATAATGTAAACGAAAAAGGCTATTACGGAGAATTTGGAGGCGCATTCATACCTGAGATGCTATATCCAAATGTAGAAGAGTTACGACAAAACTATCTTAAAGTAATGAACGAACCCGATTTTAAAGCAGAGTTCAATCAGCTTTTAAAAGACTACGTTGGTCGTCCTTCTCCACTCTATTTTGCCAAGCGACTTTCAGAAAAATACAATACTAAAATTTACCTAAAGCGCGAAGACCTTAACCATACAGGAGCACATAAAATCAATAATACTATTGGTCAAATTCTTATGGCAAAACGCCTTGGTAAAACTCGAATTATTGCCGAAACTGGAGCAGGACAACATGGTGTTGCAACTGCAACGGTTTGCGCATTAATGGGATTGGAATGTATTGTGTACATGGGAGAAATTGATATTGCTCGACAAGCGCCTAATGTTGCCAGAATGAAAATGCTTGGTGCTACTGTTGTTCCTGCAACTTCAGGAAGCAAAACCTTAAAAGATGCTACAAATGAAGCTATAAGAGACTGGATAAGCAATCCTGTAAATACGCACTATATTATTGGTAGTGTGGTTGGTCCACATCCTTATCCTGATATGGTGGCAAGATTTCAAAGTGTGGTTTCAGAGGAAATAAAATCGCAACTAAAAACACACGAAGGCACTGAAACACCTGATTATGTTATTGCTTGTGTTGGTGGTGGCAGTAATGCTGCTGGTGCTTATTATCATTTTTTAGATGATGAAAATGTGAATCTTATAGCAGTTGAAGCTGCTGGTCATGGTGTAAATTCTGGCGAAAGTGCAGCAACTTCAGTATTAGGAAAGATGGGAATTATACATGGAAGTAAAACCCTACTTATGCAAACCAATGATGGTCAAATTACTGAGCCTTATTCTATTTCGGCTGGATTAGATTATCCTGGAGTTGGACCAATGCATGCACATTTGTATGCTTCAGGTCGTGCTGAGTTTATTGCCATAACAGACGACCAAGCAATGAATGCAGGTTTAGAACTTTGTAAGCTGGAAGGCATTATTCCTGCTATTGAAAGCTCTCACGCTTTGGCTGTTTTTGAACAAAAAACCTTTAAACCTAACGCTATTGTTGTTGTGAGTTTGTCTGGTCGTGGTGACAAAGATTTAGAAACCTATATTAAGCATTTTAATTTATAATGATGAATAGAATTCAACACAAACTAAACGAAGACAAAAAGTTACTATCCATATATTTTACAGCAGGATATCCAAGCCTTAACGATACAGTTTCTATTATTGAATCACTTGAAAACAGTGGTGTAGATATGATTGAAATTGGCTTACCGTTTAGTGATCCTTTAGCTGATGGTCCAACCATACAAGCAAGTTCTACCCAAGCGTTAAAAAACGGAATGACTACCGAAATACTTTTTAATCAGTTAAAAGATATTAGAAAAACGGTTTCTATTCCACTAATTATTATGGGTTATTTCAATCCAATGCTTCAATATGGTGTGGAAAACTTCTGTAAGAAATGTCATGAAATTGGTATTGACGGATTGATAATACCAGATCTTCCCGTTGATGTGTACCACGAACATTACAAGACCACTTTTGAAAAATACGGACTAACAAACGTGTTTTTAATTACACCTCAAACCAGTGACGAACGCATTCGTTACATCGATTCGGTGTCTAATGGATTTATTTATATGGTTAGTAGTGCAAGTACAACAGGAGCAAAAACAGGATTTGGCGAGGAGCAATTAAACTATTTTAAACGCATTAATGACATGGCTCTAAAAAACCCTCAAGTTGTTGGGTTTGGTATAAGTAATACTGAAACATTTATGCAAGCAACCACTTATGCTAAAGGCGCTATTATTGGCAGTGCGTTTATAAAACACTTAAACCAAAACAGCATTAGCACGATTCCTAACTTTACAAAATCTATAATTAGCTGATTTTAAGATAATTTTAATAGAATTTTGGCTTCAATTTCTTATATTAATGATGAACGATAAAACATCAAATGAATTATGGGAATTATTGAAGACAAAAGAAAATTTAAACCAAAGAAAAAACAAAGCAATCCATTAAATCCAACTGGTAACGTTAACCAAAACACCAACCAGTTTGATATTGATGAAAGCACTATAAAGAAACAACAAAACAAGAACTAATTGCTGTAGTTTTTTATAAAAAGTACAAATAGCCTATTCGATTAAGAATAGGTTATTTTATATTTATACAGTTCAAAAAAAATCATTTTAATGCCTTTAAATATTGTACTTATAGAACCCGAAATTCCAAACAACACAGGTAATATTGGCAGGTTAGCATTAGCTACTGGCTCTACATTGCACTTGGTAAAACCTTTTGGTTTTGAAATAGATGACAGCCGATTAAAACGTGCAGGATTAGACTACTGGCAACACTTGGATATTGTTTATTATAACGATATTGACGCTTTTTTCACTAAAAACAAAACTGCAAACATGGTGTATTTGTCCAGTCATGGCACTCAACACCATTGGGATATTCCTTTTAAAGACAACTTGTTTTTGGTTTTTGGAAAAGAATCTGTTGGACTCCCTAAACACATCACCCAAAACAATGAAGACACACTATTTAAAATTCCATTGTACAGCAAGCACATACGCAGTTTAAACCTAGCCAATGCAGTAAGCGTGGTGGTTTATGAAGGCTTAAGACAATTAGGCTCTTAAAAAAATACTTGCTGTTTTTATCCTAAATTGGTACAACTATAACAATACGGTTTTTGCACCAAATAGGAAACAACTCAACTAAAACTAGTACTATTTAGCATATAAATAACAGGTTTTTATATATTTAGTTATTATAAACTAGTTAGCGGTAATTAGAAAAAAAAATGAAACCAAGAATATTTATTGGGTCTTCGACAGAAGCTCTAGACATAGCATACACGATACAAGAAAACTTGGAATATGATTCAAATCCTACTGTTTGGACACAAGGAATATTTGAACTTTCAAGTAATTCATTAGATGATTTAATTACAGCTCTCGATAACTTCGATTTTGGAATTTTTGTTTTTAAACCTGATGATATTACTGAAATGCGAAATAAAAAGCTGAATACTGTTCGTGATAATGTCATTTTTGAATTGGGTCTTTTTATTGGAAAACTTGGTAAAAAAAGGGTATTCTTTGTTCTACCAGACTCAACTAAAGATTTTCACTTACCAACAGATTTAATCGGAGTTACACCTGGAAAATATAATGATTCGAGAGAAGACGGTAATTTAAAAGCAGCTTTAGGTCCATTTTGTAATCAAGTTCGAAAAAAACTAAAAGGTTTTGTTCTCGAAAACTTATTGGACTTGGAAAACGAGAACGATAAAGTAAAAAAAATAGCTTTAGAAAAAGCTGATTGTTGGGAGTTTTTTCTATCCTCTGAACTACTAAAATCTCGATTAAAAGAAATAAATAGAAATTATGAAGAACTGGAGAAAGGTTTAGTTTTTCAAAAATCAAAATCTTATGACATTGATGAGTTTTGTGAATGGTTTAGTAATTCTGCACAAGATTTCATTAGGTTAATTTCAATTTTCAAAAAGGCATTTGAAGTAGAATTGATAAAAGCGTATGGAGAACCAGGAGTTGCTGGTAATGTTTTTGAGATTAAATCAGCAGTCGATAAGATAGATTCCGTTTGCAAAGAACTTCTTGCTTGGGAATATGAACTGCAAGGTTTAATTCCACCTGATGAACTTAAAGAAGCTACCGAATTGATGAAAGGCTGGTCTAAAGTTATAATTGATACAATAAATCAATTTCCAGAAAAACTTGACCGAACATTTTCCCCTGAAAATTTGGCAAAAGGAGGAGACATTAATTTAGAATTGACATTTCCACCACCACCAAATAGTGAACGAATTATGGAAATAATTGAAGAAGTAAGATTAGGATTAAGATAATAACAACTACCGCTAACAATGGCTATAAGTAATTGCATGTTCTCGCCTACTTCTGAAAATCCTCTCGCTGAATTATTGCCCATTATTTTTTATTAAATTAGTTGCAGAAACAAGCAAAGAAATCATATACAAAACCGTTGGCTACAATTTGAAAAATGCTCGCAAATGTTAACATAATGAAATTAGCTTTTGATGCGTTGGAACACGCTTCAATGAAAGAGAATTTTTCTGATTTTATGAATCAGTTAATTCAAAAGGCACTTGAATTATGGGAATTTAGAGATTTTGACTCTGCGATTGAAAAGTGTAATGAATTTATTGAATGGAATTCGGAAATTCAATTTGTCCATTTATTTAAAGCAATGATTCATTCATCCGCTAAAGAATTTTATAAGTCCCAAGATATTGTTGACAGCATTGACAAAGAAGATTTGGAGAATTATGAATTAAAAATCAGTCTTTTTATTTCTGCCATCAACCAATTTTATACTAACAAATATCAAAAATCGTTGGATTTATGTAATGAGTTCCTTAAACGCAATAATGAAGAATTTACTGAAATTCATATTATCAGAGGACTTGCAAATGCATCACTCGAAAAACACAAAGATGCGATTAAGGATTTTAAAATTGCATTAAAAGATACTGACCAAGAAAATGCTATTAAAGCTAATTTAGCATACAGCTACTTGAGAAATAAAAATCATCTTAAAGCCTTATTACTATTTAGAAAAATTTCAAAAGTCTACCCAAATCAGTGGAAAGTACAATACAACACAGGTTTATCTTATTTTAAGTTCGCTCAATTTAGAAAAGCAATGCCATTTCTGAACAAAACGGAGGAATTAAAAGCTGACTTTGCTGGAACATATTTGACCAGAGGATTTATATATTTAAAAAAAGGAAAAAAGGAATTAGCTCACAAAGACTTTCTAAAAGCAAAAGAACTTGGAGCTGAAAGAAACTATGAGATAATAATGAGAAAGTATTATCATAAATATTAAAAAAACTGTAGCCAACAAGTTACCCAACATTTGATGAAACTAATAGAGTATTTACAAAATATTGATAAAATTGATGAAGAATCTGTACTTTATGTTAACAGAATTGGTGGTCAGTTTCTTCCCAATTCAGAAGTTACCATCCTGAATTTAACTGAAGAAGAGTTAGAATGGAAAACTTTTGAAGTCACAGAAAAGAAATGTCCTGGGTTCGAATATTTCATGGAAGCATTCTTAATTAAAGAATTTTTGGAAGATGTATCATCACAATATCCTACTCTTGAAAAAAAATGCGATCGGTTAATACATTATGTGGAATTTGATGCTTAAATAACACTAAATGTTCTGGAAAAGAAAGAAAAATAAAACAACAGAATTTAAATGCTCTAAATGTGGAAAAGTCCATTTGGAATGGCCTGCTTTGACTTTTAAATCACCTGCGAACTACGACATTTTATCAGATAAAGAAAAAACTGAACTTGGAAAATTGGATTCTGACTTTTGTGAAATTCATTACGAAGACCAAATTGACCGATTTATTAGAGTTACGCTGATTCAAAAAGTCAATGATAATTGTGAAAACTTGGACTATGGACTTTGGGTTTCTTTGAGTGAAAAAAATTATTCAGACTATAAATCCAATTTTGACAATAAAAACCACGAAACTGGATATTTTGGTTGGTTATGCAGTAATATTCCCGAATATGGAGATACAATGTCAATTCCTTGTGATGTAATGACCAAAACTGGAAATAACAGACCTGAAATTTTTCCTCATCAGGATTTTGACCATCCATTTGTTACAGATTATTATAATGGAATTACAAAAAATGAAGCAGAAAAAAGAATAAACGAAATGATAAAAAACACTGGGTAACAACGTTATAGTTCATTGTTTCTGATTTTCCATTCATTTTTATTTGCTAAATTACATAACTATCATAGCCAAAACCGTTGTAAAACATTTAGAAAGACCTTATGAAAAAAAGAAAAATTATTGCATTATTACTTTTGATTGTTGGAGTTATTTTAAGTGTTGCCTTTATATTAAAGATTGAATTTCCTCAAGGGTTTGAGGCATATTTTAAAAAAGAATACTATAACCAATTTGGTCCTTTGGCTATTAGTGTTGAACTTTTAATTGCAAGTTATTACTTATTTATAGGACATAAAAAGACGAATTTCTCGCTAGCTCTTTTTGGATTTACTGCTTTGTTAGATCCTCTTTTTAATCTAATAGGTCTTTTCAACAGCATAGTTCCTTTATACGGAACAATAATTTTATCGATTTGCGCTCTGTTATGTTTATGGCTAGCTTTTGCAAATACATTCAAATTAAAACGTTTATCTAATTTGACTGCAATATTAAGTGTTGTCCTTGGTGTTTTTGTTGAACTATTCTTCAATTATCTGTAATAAACATTTACTAACAACTTAATGAAGAATTAATAAGATAATGACACACACCTTTTCATTTAATCATATAGCGCTTTCAGTAAAAGATGTAGACGAGTCTGTTCAGTTTTACCAAAACGTGCTTCAACTTAAAGAAATTGAAAATACGGCTTCTAATTCTGAAACGAGATGGCTATCATTAAATGAAGGCAAACAGCTTCATCTTATTCCTCGTCCAAATTCAGAAATAAAAATAAATAAAGCTGTACATTTAGCATTATCTACATCTAATTTAGACGCCTTAATTACTAATCTAAAAAGATTAAATATTGAATTTTTTGATTGGAAAGACAATCCGAATACAATTTATGTACGAAAAGATGGAATCAAACAGATTTACTTTAAAGACCCAAATGGATATTGGATAGAAATTAATAATGATGTTAAATAACAAATACAATATTTTTTGCTCATAAAATTTCCATCAAAATTCAACGTGTTTTTGCTAAATTTATGTTTAAAGGCGAATGTACTCACACAGCAAAAACCGCTACCAAACAACTAAAAACCAGACAATGAAAAACAACAATAAAGAAAACCAAAAGGAAAAAGACACCTCTAAAGTTTTAGATATGGATGGGATAGAAACTGTAAAGTCAATTTTTTTAGGAAATCGAAAAGTTGTAAAGCCTAATGCTAAGGATGGAGACCATCTTCATAGCGGACTTTTAGATTAATAATAAATTCACTTCGCTCTTACTTATATCAATTGGTTTCCTATTAGCATTCAACTAAATTGAATAATAACCTTCTTGAGATAAAGGAACCCTTAATGATAAAATTCATTAGAGTTCCCAAACACCAACATTAGTTCTACAAAAAAACGTTATAATCCTACTTACAACATTTACAACACGTACTATTTATAAGCTTTGATTAGTGAAATACAGTAGTAAGCAAAACAAAAATACGACAGTTGACGTATTTTTTTATAGTTCATTTTGAAATAACATTGTAGCTGTAACTTACAGCTAGATGAAAAATTTCAACACCAAACTATCATTACTACTTTTAGTCATTACATTAACTACCTATTCAGGTTTTGCCCAACATGTTGACTGGATTCATGCGCCTAAAAACCCTATACCTAGAGGAAGCAGTTTGCAATATCAAAACTTAAAAGGTGCTGTTTTTCAAGAAAGCATATCAGATTACTACACCAAAGATGGGCAATGGTTTCCTTATAATGCTGAATTTGAAATACGTCGTGATAACCAAGGGAGGGTTGTTTACTTTAAAGATAGATATAGCACCTATCAATATGTATATGATAACAAAGGCAAACTACTTGAAGAAAAACAAGATAACAGTCCCTACCGAGTCTTTGAGTACGACTCAAAAAACAGAGTCGTAAAAACCACGTATACCAATCCTAAAAATAATATTAGTACTATAACATACTCCTATACACAAGATGGCACTAAGTGTACCGTAAACGAAATACGCACACACAAAGATGGAGAAATTGTAGTACGAGAAATACGCTACAAAAATGGCCTCGAAGTATATGCACACACCCAAGGATTTCCTGCCACTATATATACGTATGAGTATGATGCGCAAGGTAATTGGATAGTTCGCACGATACTAGATGCCGAAACAAAACAACCGCTTCGAAATAAATTTGACGGTAAAGTAGCACCTCCATCTACCAGAAGCATTATTTACCATAACGAATATGAAAAGGGTTTACAAGCTCTAACGGTACAAATGACAGACCTTACCAACGGAGCTGTTGCCAATGCACGTCTTGTTCCGATAGTTTTTATTAATGGAAAAGAGTTTAAGAAAATGCTGTTTTCAAGATTCATAAATGATTTTGTGTTTTACGATCCCCTTTCAAAAACCTATTACATTGCTCGCAATGCCTATCTAGGCACATACAAAAAAGATCAGAAAATTCCGGTAGAAATACTAAGTACAGGTGCCGAAAATGTACTCTTGTTTAACGGTCTTAAAGTAAAAGCTCTAGAACGAGGTGACGAAGGCGAATTAAAAGACTGGAACTTTATAAACTATATTAAAGGCCTTGGTGCTTTTATAGGCACAAATAAAACCGCAAATAAGGCCTATGCTTTTTTAAATATGCCTACGGTTACCAACGAAAAAGTAGTCGCTGTTCCTGGTACAGCGATTAACGATTTGTGGTATATGCCAGCAGAAGATAAAAAGAACGTATACCTTTTTGAAAATGGCGAGTATGTACGTGGTAAATACGCTATGGTTGGCACTTTAGGTAACACCACATCGCTTAACTTAGTGGTTTCGGTAGATGGTGCTACAACCTATGTATTTCCAGAGTATGATAAGGCTCTAGAAAAGCATGTTTACAAAGCGCGTTTGTTTAACCCTTCTACCGATGTACTAAAAAGCACTACTACTACCAATAGCACACCAACCACCTCCAATACAACAAGTACTACAACTGCTAGCAACACTACTAACGACACCAGTAAAACCAATACAACAAAAATAACTTACCCTAAAAAAGACTATAGCAACTATGGGTTAACCTCTTTTGCCCAAGGCTATCTTGAAGCCTACAGTGTTGACCCTAGTGCTGCTGCACAACACATTACCGATTTGGGTGTAGTGTTAAAAAATCACTATCCTGAAGGCACCAAACTATTTCCTAAATTTTTAGCTGTTTTAGAAGAAATCTACTATGTAGATAATTTTATTGCTTATGAAACTTTAATAAATACCAACAAAAGTCTTTTTGACTATTGTATGGCTAATATGAAAAACCCTATTAAACAGCATTTGGTTAGAATTGCTAAAATGAAATTAAAACAAAATAATTAGCAATAAGATATACTATTTAAAACTTCACTGTAAAGTAACTTGGTTATATACCCACAAAAAACAACTAGATATAACCTATTATTTAAGATATAAATAATAGGTTTTTATATATTTAGCTATTATAAACTAGTTGGCATTAATTTGAAGTAAAACATTTTCATGATAAAGATTTTTAACAAAACACTAAATTCAGAAATTCTAATTGACGAAAGTGCTGATTGGATTCAATTCACCCCAAGAGATTATGAAGAAAAGCCTTATGTCATTATTGAAATGAATAAATTTAATTTTCTTCATCACGCAAATAAATGTTCTGAATGTAAAAAATTCTTGGATTCTTTTGGGCAAGAATCTGTGGATTGGCACATATCTTATTCAAATAAAATTTTTCGACTAGACACTAAACAAATCGGAATTAAAGGTTATTCAGAAAATGAGATTAAAGTAACTATGTCTGACTACAATCCTGGAACAAAAATGACTCTTGTATTTCATAATCTGCCGAATGACAAAGTTGAACTACACAATCTACTTGAATTAGCAGTTGTCAATGAAGATTATGAGAACGCATGTGTTCTTCGTGACTTAATTAATGAACAATAACACCTTGCAAAAGATTAAAATATCACTAGTAGAAAAAATAAAAATATTCCTAAACGAATATTATTTCGGATATGGAGTATTTTTCTCAATCTTAAGAATTCTTGGTGGACCATTGATTTTAATAATGGGCCTAAATCTATATTTCAACGGGATTACAAAATCTGGAATTGGTTACTCTGGATTTATGATATTTTTCGGAATTTACTATTTGTTAAAGCCTTTAATTCTAGTCCTTACACAAGATGCTTGGTTTAAAAATTTTGACCTCGAATACAAAATTCAACCTAAAAAAATAATTATACAGTCAGAAAAAAGTAAATCTGAATTGGATTACTCGAAATTAAAAACAGTTCAGGAAAGAAAAACATATTTTGTACTGAAAACAAACTCAAAACAAGGGATTTATTTACCAACAAAACTTTTGGAAACCTCTGAAATTGAAATTTTAAATAACCTGAAAACACTAATACAACAACATGTATAACTAGCTGTAGCTGTCTCTAAACTTCTATATTAATCTTAATTACAACCTTTAATTAAAACAAGACAGTATTTATATTCTACAAACTAATGAACAAGAGAAACTTTAAAATAGTAAGGCATTACATAATTGGTATAATATGTATGATTTGCTATTTCTTATTAGAGAACTCTGACCTAATACCTGAACTTGTTGAGTATTCTAAAAGAGGTCGCTACAAAGGGTTTGCAACCTTTTTTATTACAGGGTTATTCAAGTATGGCTTATTAGTTATTGGAGTAAGTATTATTTTAATTATGACTTTTTTACTGATTAGAAAAAGAATCTCTAAAGACAATTAAATCACAGTAAATTCAAGCTAAAACAAATAGTTTTTCGTAACTTTAAACAACTATAATTTAAATCAAATTCCATGAAAGATTTGATCAATCAAATTTTGAAAATTTCAAGTGGACTTTTGATGTTAACAATTGTAATTTCTTTTTTCTTATACAGTTTTAGCATACCAAAAACTGCTGGTTGCGGAACTAAAACACCTCAATTAATTTGTGGAACTGTTTCACTAAAATTAACTGAAAATGCGCAAATTGGAAAACAAATTTTTAATGCAAATTGTGCAGCTTGCCATAAACTAAACAGAAATATGACTGGACCTGCATTAGCAAAAACAGACTCTACTTTACTCTGGAATTGGATGACCTTAAACAAACAAAAAATTGATAGTTCTAAAATAAGAGAATTAGGAGTTGATTATCACAGAAGCTTTTGGGCCAACTCAATAACTCAAACAGAATTAATTGGACTTTATGAATATATAAATGCTGATTGAATTATAATAAATGAACAATCCCAGAAAACTAATACTTAAAATTATAACTGCATCATGTGTCGTTTTAGCTTTATCTATTGGTGTTTTCATTTTTGTAATTAAAAAGAATGGAATTACTGAATTTGATTCCATAATTAATGATGATAAACAAGCAGTGGTTAAAATAAAACAAACTTCACCTGAGTTTAAACTAGGCGAATCTATATTCATGGAGGATTGCAGAAAATGTCATGTTCTTAAAGGAATGAAAGATAACATGCTTGATGGAGTAGTAGAACATGTTGGAATTAGTTATTTAAAATTATATTTAACCAAGCAAGACTCTTTGCTAAAAGCAAAAGACAAGTATGCTTTAGAATTAAAAGAAATGTGGGGAAACAATGGAACAATACATAAATTTAATTATACTGAAGACGAACTAGATGTATTGATAGAATATTTAAAATAATGCTCATTTAAATTGATAAAAAAAGTACTATTAGGAGTTTTAGCTTACATTATCGGAATAAGCATAGGAGTTTATTTTGAATCATTTTTTAGAGAAACAATTCAAGATATTTTCAAATTTACTACTTCAAACAAAATTCAATTTAGAGGGAAAAATATTTACTTTTCAATTGGAGGTATATTTAAATATATACTTAGTTTTACTTTAATGCTATTTTTGTTTTCTAACCTAAATCTTAAACTAAAACAGGTTATTAAAAATACAGTTATCTTACTATTAATTTTTGGAATATCTCTTTTCGTGATTTCAGCAATTAATGCCAATTTAAAAGTTATTGAATGTACTGCTTGCGATAATGGAATTGTAAGAATACATTGGAACGGAATTAATTATGACTTAATAATTGGATTAAGTGCAATTTTAGCAATCATACCAAGTATAATTAGACTTGTAAAACCCAAGTTAAAAAAGACTCCCTAAAAAAACTCACTATACTGCATAACCCTAAAATCAAAAGTATTAAAATCAGGATTTTTAGCTTTTAACTGTTTATACAATGGCAATCTACTTATCGAAATATTTGCTGCTCCTGACCCAGAAGTCAAGGATACGGTTTTTATTTTTCGAGTAGCTTCAGTAGGTTTCTTCCCTTCTATCGGAATAACAAACTCGTGTATTCTTGGAACTTCGTTAGACACCACTTTCAACTTAATATTATAGTCTTTAATGTGTTTTCTAAAAAAATATTCTGGTCCATTTTTACTGTTCCCACCTGTAAACAGTAAGGTATCAATAGTTGGGTATTGCTTAATGTAACCAATAAGATCTCGCAACACAATGTTAGTCATTCCCAAATCGGAAGCATCAATCTTCTTTCGTTCTGCACTTTCAACAATATCACAAACACCTATTTTATGCTGTATTAAAAAGCGTTTACGTTCTTCAATAGCCTCTTGTGAATTGTCGTATCGTAAATTCAAATTATGGATTTTATCAATAAACAACCACAAGCTATTGTAATAGCTGCCATAACAAAAGTCTACATCTTTTTCTAGCAACTCACCTGTTGAAAATCTTGGTGGTGGTAATGTGCCTACAATTAACTTTGTAGTGTCATTTTGAATAAAAGGTTGGTATGGATGTTTATGAAAAAACAACTATGCTTTGCTTAAATAGTCCTTAACTTTATTTATGGTTGCCCTGTAAATTCTTCGGTTAGGTTTGGTCATATGTTGTGACTCTGCGTTAATATCATTTAAAATATCGTAAGCAGCATCATTTTTTTGTTGACTCAATAAAAATTCAGCCAATACCAAGCGCTCGTTGTAATGGGAATAACGCTGGTTTATTACTTTCATATTGGTTTCAGCTTCATCAATTCTGTTAAGCTTTTCAAGGCATAATCCGTAAGTAAATTGCGAAATGGTATTAACAAACTCTTGGTGGTCTTTTATTGTTTCAGCAATCTCAATTGCTTTTTCATACTCTTGTGCGTAGTAATAACTTTCTAACAGCTTCTTTTTTACAAATATGTTGCTTTGCGATTTATCTTCAAGCAACTGTTCATAATGTAGACTAGCATTTGAGTAATCAGATATTTCAAAATAAGCATCAGCTAAATTTAATCTATTTTGATAAGTATCAGAAAATTGAAGTTTGCTTTCTAAATCCCTAACTTTTTTTGTTGGGTTGATAATAGACGTAATATCACTAGCTACTTTTTCGGCATCTCTTTTATTATAAACATTACTAATTAAATAAACTGCACAACCTATTACTGGAACAAAAATGATAAGAAACACCCAGTAATATTCATTTTTATGTTTGAAAACGTGATACACACAAAAAAATTGAATAGCCAATATTAAATAGTAAACCATATAGAATTGAGAGGATTATCGATTGCTTGACTAAAGTATAAAAAATTTGTATTTTACTGTAGTAACCAATAATAATAAACATGGGAAAAGGTGATAAAAAAACACGACGCGGAAAAATACACAGAGGGTCTTCAGGTGTTAGACGCCAAAAAATAAAAAAACGTCCAACTACTGAGCAAAAAATAAATATTGACAAAAAAGCTAAGGCCTGATTATCTTATAAATACCAATTCGTTTTTAGTAGACATGCTTTCGCTAAAGCCATAACCTTCATAGTTAAATCCTTTAAGGTCGTCAATGGTTTTGGCATTGGTATCTACAATATATCGTGTCATATAACCTCTGGCAAGTTTAGCAAAGGTCATGATGGTTTTGTATTCGCCATTTTTTAAATCCTTAAAACTGGCAGTAATTACAGGAACCTTTAATGCTTTGGTGTCAATAGCTTTAAAATACTCGTTACTCGCTAAATTTAAGAACACCTCATCGTCTTGCAGCTCGTCATTGAGTGCTTGAGTAACTTTCTTTTTCCAGAACTCGTATAAGTTTTTGTTTTTTCCTACTGGAAATTTAGTTCCCATTTCTAAACGGTAAGGTTGAATTAAATCCAATGGTTTTAAAACACCATAGAGTCCAGAAATAATGCGAACTGTGTCTTCTAAAGTATCTAACTTACTACTTTCAATAGTATAAGCGTCTAAGCCTCTATACACATCACCACTAAAAGCATACACAGCTTGTCTTGCATTATCTTTGGTAAATGGCAAGCTCCAGTCTTGATTACGCTCGTAGTTTAATTGCCCAAGATTATCAGAGATATTCATAAGCTTTGACAAACTTTTAGCCGACTTCTTTTTAAGCAATTTATTGAGGCGTTCAGCTTCGTTTAAAAAACAAGCTTCAGTAGTTTTTGTTGTGGGAAGTTTACTTTCGTAATCTAAAGATTTTGCTGGTGATAAAACGAGTTTCATAATCATTTCCTGCGAAAGCAGGAATCTCTTTAAAAGTTAAACAATAGTTCTTTTTCAAAGTTACAATTACCTAGCTATAAAATCAACTTTAGGTTTTATTCTTTTCAATAAAACTATTGAGAAAAATTATGATAACTCCTCTCCTATCTGAATGACATAGCCATTGTTATCATAGATGGCAAACTCTCGCATATTCCATTCAAAATTTTCTATTGGATAGCAAAGGGTTACTTTATCCTTAAGTTGATGCCAAAGCGCATCTACATCATCTACTTTTATATAAAATGAACCCGTAAACTGTGGTTTAGTAAAGGAAATATGTGCATTGGGTTTTGCCAACATAAACTCAACTTCATCTCTATGTATGGAAGCCCAATTCCAATCGTCATTTTTTTCACCACAAGTAAACCCTAAATGCGTAGTGTAAAACGAAATGGTTTCTTCAATTTGCTCAGTATAAAGCATTGGAACCAAACTTTTAAAAGTCATACTGTGCTAAATTATTGGTTATTATAATTCTTGATGCTTGGAGTAGTTACGCCATTTTTCAACACACTGCTGCATGTCTTCAGGAATTTCGGTATTAAAACGTAAAAACTCTCCAGTTTTAGGATGCTCAAACCCAAGTGTTTTAGCATGTAGCGCTTGTCGTGGCAATACTTTAAAACAGTTTTCAACAAACTGCTTGTACTTATTGAAGGTTGTTCCTTTTAGTATTTTTTCACCACCATAACGTTCGTCATTAAACAGTGTATGCCCAATGTGCTTCATGTGTACTCGAATTTGGTGCGTACGTCCAGTTTCTAACTTACAAGACACTAAAGTTACATAACCTAAACGCTCAATTACTTTGTAATGGGTTACTGCTGGCTTGCCTTTATCGGCATCGTCACCTTCAAAAACGGTATTTTGCAATCTATTTTTTGGATGACGACCAATATTGCCTTCTACAGTACCTGAATCTTCTTCAACATTTCCCCAAACCAAAGCCACATATTCGCGCTCACTGGTTTTATCAAAAAACTGCTTAGACAAATGCGTCATAGCCTCTTCAGTTTTTGCAACCACTAGAAGTCCGCTAGTATCTTTATCGATACGATGCACTAATCCAGGACGATTACTAGAATTGTTTGGTAAGTTATCAAAATGAAAGGTTAAAGCGTTTATTAAAGTCCCTGAATAGTTACCATGACCAGGATGCACAACCATTCCTGCAGGTTTATTAACTACCAAAAGCTCGTCGTCTTCATAAACAATATCCAACGGAATATTCTCAGGCGTTAACAAATACTCATAAGGAGGATGCTCAAAAAGCACTCTAATTTTATCAAATGGTTTTACCTTGTAATTTTGCTTTACAGGAGTATCATTAACGTAAATACTTCCGTTTTTTGCAGCAGTTTGAATTTTATTGCGTGTTGCGTTTTCAATAAAATTCATTAAATATTTATCTATACGAAGTGGTTGCTGACCTTTTTCAGCGGTAAACGAATAATGTTCGTACAACTCATCATCATTGTCGTCTATTGAAGTATCGTGATCTGCCATGTTTAGTTTGATCGGTTACCATTACCTAAAACCAAATCAATTTTTGTGGTTAGTGGTAATAAATCTCCAGCTTTAAGAGTTTCTCCTTGATATTTTACAGCAATCACCTCATCTTTACCAAGGTCGTCAACATAAGTGATTTTTCCTACTTCAAACCCTAATGCTTCTAGAGTTGGTTTGGCTTGTCTAAACGTACGTCTTACAATATTTGGGACTGCAACCTTACGATAACCTGATGGATTTAAAATAAGATAGATTTTTCGGTTTTCTTTAACCTGAGTTCCTGCTAAAGGATATTGCTCAATAACTGAATATTTAGGATAATTAGGATTGTAGTTAGCCGAATCCTGAATTTCCATTTGCAAGTCATTATCACCTAATTCTATTTGAACGGTTTCTAAAGTCTTACCTTTTAAATCTGGCACTTCTACAAACTCACCATGGTTGGTGTAACTTTTCAGCCATTGTAATATTAAAAACGATAATACTACAAGAGCAACGATAGCCAGTGCAATTTGTTTTAAAAATGCTTTACTGGTAAGAAACTTTACTAAACTCATAAATGGAAATTAGATTATGACAAATATATAAAAACTCAAAGGTTTTTTCTTTTGCTTTAATGTGCTATTTTAGCTTAACTATTATTAGTTACGTTTTATTGTTTGTTTCGGATTATCGAGTGATTATTAATTAACAGCAATTCCTGTGAACACAGGACTTTATATGAAAAAAAATATTGCCATTATAATGGGAGGATATTCTAGCGAGTATGAAATATCCTTAAAAAGCGGTCAAGTGGTTTATGAAACTCTAGACACTTCAAAATACAACGCTTACAGAATACATATTTTTAAGCACAAATGGGTTTATGTTAATGACAATGATGTAGAATTTCCTATTGACAGAAATGACTTTTCGATTACTCTTGAAGACAAGAAAATAACTTTTGATTGTGTATTCAATGCTATTCATGGCACTCCTGGTGAAGATGGCTACATGCAAGGGTATCTTGAGCTGTTAAACATTCCGCATACTAGTTGTGGTATGTATCAAGCCGCATTAACATTTAACAAACGTGACTGTTTAAGCACCTTAAAACCTTACGGAATTAAAACCGCAACCTCCTATTACCTCAACCAAGGAGATGCAGTTAACGAAAATGACATTGTCAACAAAGTTGGTTTACCTTGTTTTGTAAAAGCTAATAAAGCTGGTAGTAGTTTTGGAATCACTAAAGTCTATAACAAAGAAGATATAAAAAACGCTCTTGATGTCGCTTTTAAAGAAGATGACGAAGTGATTATTGAGTCGTTTTTAGATGGTACTGAAGTTTCGGTTGGTGTGATTACTTACAAAGGAGAAGTAACCGTTTTACCTATTACCGAAATTGTGAGCAACAATGATTTTTTTGATTACAAAGCAAAATATTTGGGTGAATCGCAAGAAATAACTCCTGCAAGATTAAGCAAAACACAAGAAGAAAAGGTAAACACTGTTGCTAAACAGGTGTATACCATTTTGAAGCTAAAAGGGTTTAGCCGAAGCGAATATATTTTTAAAGATGGAGAACCTCATCTTTTAGAAGTTAACACAGTACCTGGTTTAACTAAAGCCAGCATATTACCTCAGCAAGCTGCAACAGCAGGAATAAGCTTAAGCGCTCTTTTTGAAAATGCTATTGAAGAGGCTTTGAAATAATCAACTAAAACACAAGTCATGAAAACAATAACTCGTCTATCAATTTTCTTTTTATTAATTCCATTTTTAGGAATTTCTCAAAGTGAAGTATTAACACTCAATTTTGATAAAAAATACTATCAAGCAGTTGATAAATGGGTTGCTTTTCCGAAATCTGAAAAAGACTCACTATACTCATTTGGATTTATTTATATTGACCAAATGGCTGGATTTTCATTTAGGTTTGAAAACACATTTAAAATTGATGGTCAAAAATTAATTGCTTCAGATGGCAAACCTGAAACTACATTAATGACTTATAGATTAGAACCTAACACAAAGCTAGTTGCTGAGTTAACTGAAAACCAAATAAAACAATTGAACCTACCAAAAACTCCTGAGTGGTTAAAGATTTACAAATCAGATGAAAGCTCATTAGAATATTTAAAAGATATTGGATACCATTACAATCATGTAGGAGCAAGTAAAGAAGCTCTTGAACCTTTACTTAAAGCATATAAGATTGATCCTGATTATTCTGGTTTAGCTTTTGAACTTGCTTTTGCTTATAACGCAACAGGTCAATATGAAAAGGCTGTAACTGTTTTAGAAAGTGCAATTAAAAAAAACAAAGACCAACTTTTATATAAAGAGTTAGGATTTGCTTTTATGAATTTGAACAAATTCGATGAAGCAGAAAAAATTTATTCCGAAGGTATAGAATCAGCTAAAGACAATTCAATAAAAGCTGAAATGGCTATAAACATGTGTGCTATTTTTTTAAATCAAAAAAATAAACCCAAGTATGACAAATGGTTAGCTACAGCTAAAAAATATATGGGTGACAACTCACCATTCCAGCAATATGTTAATTACTTTGAAGCCGAGTGGAAAAAGGTAGATTAGAAAATAGATTAGTATATTTGAATTATGAAACGCGCAATCTTTCCAGGGTCTTTTGACCCAATTACTTTAGGACATTACGATATTATTAAACGTGGTGTAAAGCTTTTTGATGAAGTAGTTGTAGCTATTGGTATTAATGCTGATAAAAACTATATGTTTTCTCTTGAAGAACGTAAAGCCTTTATTGAAAATGCGTTTAAAGATGAACCTAAAGTGTCTGTAGTAACTTATGAAGGTTTAACTATAGAATTCTGTAAAAAGATTGATGCTCAATTTATTTTACGTGGTTTACGTAATCCTGCTGATTTTGAGTTTGAAAAAGCAATAGCACATACCAACCGTAAACTTTCTAAAATTGAAACTGTTTTCTTGCTTACTGCTGCAAAAACATCGTTTATTTCGTCTTCAATTGTTAGGGATGTTATTCGCAATAATGGTGATTACACTGTTTTAGTTCCTGATAGTGTAAACATTAAATAAGGTTATTTTTCTTTGCTTTTTGTACCGCTTCAAGTTTATTATGCACTTGTAGCTTTTTGTAAATATTTTCAATATGCTTTCTTACAGTACCTGTTGAAAGAATTAAGTTTTCAGCAATTTGCACGTAATTTAATCCTTTGCTCAAGTGCTCTAACACTTCAGTCTCTCTTGCAGTAAGTTTAATATCTTCTTTATCCTTTTCGTTTTCAATACTCATAGGATTTCGAAGTAATTTCAAGGTTTTTAATGCTATTGAAGGATTCATGGCTGCGCCTCCATTTAAAGTTTCAAGAATACCACTATGTAAATCTTTGGCATTAATTTCTTTAAGCAAATAGCCATCAGCTCCTGCTTTTATGGCATTAAAAATGTTTTCATCATTATCAAAAACAGTAAGCATAATGATTTTTATATGAGGATATTTTTGCTTGACTATTTCAGTAGTTTCAATACCATTAAGCACTGGCATTTCAATATCCATAAGGATTAAATCAAGATTGTGATTGTGTTCCAATTTAGACAATAAATCAGAACCATTCATTGCTGAAAATTTAAAACTCAAGTCCTCAAAAAAAGACAGCTTTTCTTTTACTGCATTTATTAAAAATTTGTTGTCGTCAACTATGGCTATTTTAATGTTCATTGGTTGGAATTTTTTATAAAAATAGTAAACGTATTGAATTTCACCTATACGATACATGACGTATATTAATTACATTTGTAACTTAACTATTGTTCCGTTACCTTCTGCAGAGGTTACTGTCAACTCTCCATCAATTTCATAAGCGCGTTTTTTCATATTATTGAGTCCATTACCAAGTTCAACTTTTAAAGCATCAAACCCTTTTCCGTTATCAGAAACTTGAACTAAAAGTTTATCATTAACCTGATTTACCTCAACCGTTATTTTAGTCGCTTCAGCATATTTTATAGCATTATTAACTGACTCTTGAATGATACGATAAATATTCATCCCTTCAACAGAAGTAAACTGTAAGTCATCATTAATCTGTTCTCCTTTTTTGAAATTGAATTCAATACCTTCTGAAGCAATATGCGCTTTATCAATAAAATTTGAAATCCTAGATTGTAAGTCTTCAATAGATATTTCATTTTTATTCATTGCCCAAATAGTATCGCGTAACTCATAAATGGTTGATGAGGTGAATGTGCTTATACTTTTAAGCTTATCGCCTAACTTTTCTGGGAGTTTAAATCCATATTTTAAATTGTCTAAAGATGAAATAATAAACGTTAATTGCGCTCCAATGTTATCATGTAAATCTCTTGAAATTCTTAGTCTTTGGTCTTGAAGTTTACTTTGAGTTTCAATTTTTGCCAAAGCATCTTTAAGCTGATTTTCGCGAAGCAACTGTCGGTTTTTTATCTTTTGTTGACTATACACTAAGTAACCCAAAAGCGAGAGTACAACTGCTAATGCCACTAAACCTAAAATGTAGTTGTTCTTTTTACTTAAATCGAGTTCTTTTTCGGCTAAATCAGCACGTTGCGACAAGATTTCTTTTTCTTTCTTTTCAGTTTGATATTGAATTTCCAGTTCTGCAACCTTACCATTGGTTTCAATATTTAAAATACTGTCTCTAAACAAAGTGAAACTTTTGTAGTACTCTAAGGCTTTTTGAGGTTGGTTTTTAGCTTCGTAATATTGAGAATAGTTGTGTAACGCTGTTTCTATATCTGTAGCCGATTTTGCTTTTCTGGTATAATAGTAACCACTATCTAGATACACTTTAGCTTCTTCCAAACGATTGTTTTCAATCAGCACATCAGCAATATTATTGTAAGTGGCACCAATCCCTGTTTGGTTGCCTATAGCACGCTCTGCCTTTACAGATTTATTAAAATACAATAAAGCAGAGTCTATTTCTTCTAAATAATAATACACTGCACCAACATTGTTGGTGGATTCCGCAATTCCTTTTTGACTGTTCAGGTCTTCTTCAAGCTTTAAGGAGGCTTTAAAATAATCAAGTGATTTTAGCAAGTCACCATCATTAGCATAAATAATGGCAATACTATTGTAGACTTCAGACATTCCTTTTTTATTGTCTTCAGCCTCAAAAATATCTTTGGCTTTAAGATGGTTTTCAATAGCTTGTTGGTTCATTCCAAGATAGCTATATACTGTTCCTATATTGTTTGTTACAGTTGCTCTATGCGAATCCATGCTTTTAGCATCGTAGATTTTAAGCGCTTCAACGTAAGCCGCTAAAGCATCTTCATACAATCCTAAATTACGATTACACGCACCAACGTTATTATAAGCTGAAGCAATGATTATAGAATCTGTTGATGTTTCCAAAGCAGCGGTTGACAGTAATTTAGCTTCAGTAAATAGTCCCAAATCTCGTTTTACAATTCCTAAATTATTTTTGCTTAGTGCAATGTTGTTAGCTATTTTATTTTTTTCAGAAATTGACAATGCTTTTTCCAATAACTCAATTGATTTTTGAGGATTGGTTTTATACATATCCATTGCTGAGTCATTAAGTACTACTACATTGTTTTGAGAAAAACCAATAGAGAAATAAAGAATACCAAAAACTGTCAGCCAAAATGTTTTCATATTAAAAAGTAGTTGGTTGATTTGTTTAAAGTTAGAAATTAATTTGGGAACGTAAGTGATATTTTTGTGCCTTCATTTAATTTAGAATCAATTGAAAACTCACCTCCTAAATCATTAACACGTTTTTTCATGTTTGTTAAACCGTTTCCTTTTTCGATAGTGTTGAGATTAAAACCTTTTCCGTTATCAATTATTGATAGTTTGTAGTTCTTAGGTTTGTCTATACTAATTTCAATTTTAGTTGCCTTAGCATGTTTTATGGCATTATGTACAGCTTCTTGAACGACTCTATGAATTCCTATTCCTGTTACCGAAGAAAACGACTTTTCAATATCAACTTTATTAGAAACATTAATATTGAACTCTATTTCCTGCGACGCAAATCTTGCTTTATCTTTGTAGTTTGTAATTCGTAAAATAAGGTCTTCAATTGTTATCTCTTCCTTATTCATTGCCCAAATAGTATCGCGCAACTCATAGATGGTTTCTGAGGTGAAATTGCTAATGCTTTCTAGTCGTTTGTTTAGGGTTTCATCTTTAATATCAAAACCATACTTAAGATTGTCTATAGAAGAAATTATAAAGGTAAGCTGCGCACCAATATTATCATGCAAATCTCTTGAAATTCTCAAGCGTTGTTCTTGAAGCTTATTTTGAGTTTCAATTTTTATCAACGCATCTTTGAGTTCATTTTCTTTTTTTAGCTGCTTGTTTTTAAGTTTTTGCTGATTGAAAAATAAGTAGCCTATCAGTCCTAAAACTACTGCTAAGCAAACCACTCCATAAAGTTGATAGTTTTGCTTTTGAATAGTTAATTTATGTTCCGCAAGTTCAGCACGTTGTATCAGTATTTCTTTTTCCTTTTTTTCGGTGTCATATTTCACTTCAAGATCAGCAATAGCTTGCGCATTCTTTTCAGAAAAAATAGAGTCTTTTAAAATTCTAAATTTATGAGTGTGCTCTCTTGCTTTTTTAAAATTTCGAAGCATGTAATAACTCTCTGCTGTATTTAAGTTAAGATCTCCTGAATTGGCTTTTATTTGAGGATATTTCTGAATCAGTTTAAATCCTTTTTCAGCATAACCCAAAGCGGTTTGTGGTTCATTAATTTCGTTATACAACGCTGTTAAATTGGAGTATGTTGATAATTCAGACGCTTCATCAGACTCAAAACCTTCAGGCTTATCCAAAGCTTGTAAATAGGTTTTGATAGCCAAATCATAGTTATTATTTTCATTATAGGCATTTGCAAGGTTATCTAACAACCTGTAATACTCTATAAGGTTATTAGTGCGTTTAGCTATTACTAACCCTTTTTTATATGTCATTATAGCTTCATCAATGCGTCCTAAATCTTTTAGGTTGATGCCAATGTTATTTAATGACGTAATCTGGTCATTCTCTAAGTTATGCTCTTCTCGAATTTTTAACGCCTTTTCATGATAACTCAATGCCTTTTCATTAAGATTCATTTCTTGATATATAAGACCTATATTGTTAAGATACGTATGACTTTGTTTTTCATCGCCAATGGCATCATTCATTCTTAAAGCATCAAAAAAGAACCTCAATGCGTCATCATATTCGCTTCTGTTCCAATGAAACATTCCTAAATTATTAATGCACATGACTTCAATATTTTTGAAGTTGTGTTCATGACTTAAATCCAACGCTTTAGTGAAGTAGTATTTAGCTGAATCGGACTTACCAGTGACATCCATATAGATACCATGTGTATTTGTTAATTCGGCTAAACCAAAATTAAACCCACTCTCTTTGGCTTGCGTTTTCCCTTCGGTAATGACTTGAAGTGCTTTATCAGAATCGTTGAATATATAACTGAATCCAATCTTATTAAACGTCCTGATTCTTACTGAATCATTCTTTATTTCTTTAGCAGCCGTAAGTAAGCTATCTAAGTTTTGCGAATAGGTATAAGATGACTGAAATATAAATAGAAGTGTAACTAAAAGTATCCTCATTTTTGGCAATAAAAAAAGCATCAGAAAATACCTGTCCTTACCAGATAATATAACTGACGCCTTTTTAAAAAATTGATTAATAGCATTACGAATATATAACATATTGAAGTTCATCATCTTTTTTTTCGATAAGAAGCAATTAAAAAAGATTAAGCGTAATCCTACAAAAATTACGCTCAATCAGGAAATCTCAACAACAAGATTTAATTATTAAGATTGTAAGCATAAATCGTTTTATCATTGGCTTTATAGAAAAGAAACCCTCCAAATTCATCTACCTCATACTCAGGCTTTTTGTCGTTTAAAACAATTTCTTTATCTGTATTACCAGTGTCTTTATTTACTTTAACTAACCCAACACCATTATCTAATTTAGTTAAAATAAACTGTGCATTTTCGGTGGCTGCAGTTGATTTAAATCTAGTAGATAAATAATCAAAAGAGGCTCCTGCTATTCCAGCAAACATATCGGCAGCTCTTTTAGCTTCTTTACCATAATCGTTATAGCTATCAAGGTCATTTACACTACCAAAAGCACTTCTATTAGCACCAGCTTTCATACTCATAGAAACTGTCATTGCTGTAGATGCTACTGCTGTAATACCTCCTACAATTTTACCAAAGGTGCTTCTTCCTGGTGATTTATGGTAAGTGTGATAATTTTCATTTCCGTCAAATGCTAAAGAGGTCATATTTTGACTTGATGACAAAAAGATACCAGTATCTCTTATTTCCATATGATTAGGATCTTCTTTTTCTTCAAAATCGCATTTAGCAAGATCACTAACTTCACCTGAATTTGCATCAACAGCCATAATTTTTCCATCAGCAGCAATTAAATATCTGTCATTTTTAGCATCAAAGGTTGATGCTACTGAAGCTGCTCTTTTATATTTTAACGGCTTACCCCAAACCTCTTCTCCTGTTTCTAAATTCACAATATTAGCGTCTTCACCTGTAATATATAGTAACCCTTGTGGTGTGTGTGCCATTACCATAATATTTTCTCCTGTTTTAAGAGGCTTTTTGAAAAGGGGTTTGCCGTCAAATGAAATTTTATTGATACCTCCTGATTCTATTCCGAATAAAATACCATCTTCCATTATGTAAAAATGCTGAACGTATCCTTTTGTTTTTGGTGCTTTATCCCATAGATCTTCTCCAGTAGCTGCACTAAACATGGTTATTTTTGATTCTGATTTTGCACCTAAAGCTCCTGTGCCTCCTGCAACATCACTAACTACAGCTAAACCTTGAGGTAGAATTTCAAAGTTTGTAACAATACCTTTTACTTTTCTATCGTCTTCCCAAAGTTCAGCTCCATTACTTCCAATTTTATGGATTCTGGTGTTTTTTCCATTTGTTGTAGTTTCAAAACCATAAATTTCTTTTTCAGTTTCATCGGCAACCATCCAGTTAACACCTTTTATTTTAGTTTGCCATAAATCTTCCCCTGAATGCGATTTAGCAATAAGTCCTTGAGCTGTTGGTATAATTAAAGAGTTCTTTAAAAGCAAAGGCGTTCCTGTAACGCTAAAGTCTTTTGCAATTCCTACTCTACCTGGTTTATCTAAAAAGAAACTATAGTCTAGTTTAGAAGTGTTAAGATCGTATACTGCTACTTTAGGAGTCATTTTTTCAAACTTATCGCCTATTTTCTGAATACCACTAACTACTAATTTGTTTTGTGGCAACATAACATTACAAGTATAAATTTGATTCCAGCTATCATCATCTGAATTGAAAATCACTTTACCTTGAACATAATCTATCACTGCTCTTTTGGTTTTAGACAATCCTGCAAAACCCGAAGTCGCTCCTTGAGATACGACTATATATGGTGAACCTGGAATAAAATTAGTCTCTTCTGGTTTTAGCTTTCCAAAATTATTAAAGGTAAAAACTGGTTGGCTTTCTGTTGGTTTTATGCCTACTAAACCATCATTTGTTGCCACTACCAATACGCCTCCAATAGTCAATGTCATTTCATTAATCTTAGCTCCTAAGTCATAACTTTGACTTGGCGCTTCTGCTTTTTGCGCATTAGCAAAGGTTGCACTAACTAATAGTGCAACCAATACTAAGCTCTTAAATTGAATTAATAGCGTTTTCATGATTAAAAGTCTATGTTAAATGAACCCTCTGTTACATCTTTAATAGAATCGTCTGTACTATTTTTAGCACTAAAACTAAAAGTTCCTTTAATGTTAGTTTCCGTTACTTCAGATATATTGATTTCACCAACTTGCATATCATCGTAAGGTGCTTGCCATATAATAATCTCAGGATTTGTAGGATCATTAAGATCAACATTTGTTTCTTGGTAAGCAGCTACATTAAAAATGTTAGCTCCTCCACCTAATGGATAAGTACCAACACCGTCATAACCAATAATAGTTAAAACTATAGCCTTACTTGAAGTGCCACCTGTATTCCCTTGAATTTGCAGAGTTCCACTGTTTAACGTTGCAAAAGTCGCTATTTCCACAGATGTCATAGTTGCACCATCTATTTTTGCAGTTAAAGTCCCAGGGCTTGCAGAACCACCACTTCCTCCATCGTCATCACTTGAACATGAAGTTAATCCTACCATGGCTGTTACCATGATTAATAACATAAATTTTCTTAAATCTTTCATTGTTGAATATTTTTAATTAATAACTGATTCAAAAATGCAACTTTAAGAAACTGAAAGAAATACGTAATATGTCGTATTTTTAAAATACGATATGCGAAAAAGACTGCTGCAACTGGTTTTGCTTGTCTTTTAATGATTGAAGAAATGCCTTATGGCTATTAGAGTTTGGATTAAACGGTCTGTGTTGAAGTCCTTTTTGTATCACATCAACCTCGTTTAATGTTTTATGAGCCTTTTCTGAAATCCAAACCTGTTTAAATTTTTCCCAAATGTAATTTACTGCTACATCATTTGGATGTAACATATCGGCTTTATAAAAACGATAGTCGCGAAGTTCGTCCAGCATAATTTCATACGAAGGGAAATAATACTGTTGCTTTCTTGGTTCAACAACTTGATGAATAGCTGCAACTAAATGCGCTTTGCTTTGCGTGTTCTCAACAAAACCATCTTTAATATGTCGCACAGGAGATACTGTAAAAATTATAGACGCTTTAGAATTAACGCTTTTTATTAAAGCAACTATAGCTTGTAATGATTCTGAAATTTCATCAACCGTTAGCAGCTCTTTTGTAAATTGTTTTTGTGGTACTTTATGGCAATTGGCAACAACAACACCTGATGTTGTATGTCTATAAACCCAAGCAGTTCCTAATGTAACAATAACATGTGTTGCTTGGTGTATTTGCTGATTTGTTGACTGAACAGCATTGTTCAAAGCATACAATAAATCATCTTTATTATCACTACTTAACTTGGAATGCGCTTCATAACAATGCCATTGTTCGTTATGAAAAAAGATATCTTCTTCGGTGTACGTTTTAGAATTAATCGCATTAGCAACCAAACGTTCAATGGCTATCGGATGAAATAAAATACCAAATGGATTTTGAAAATTCTGAAGCTTAAAATAGTTAAACTTCTCTCCTATATTCTCAACAAAACAAGACCCAAACAGCGCTATTTTAGAATGATAATCTATTTGATTATGCAGCTCTGATTGTAACGGTATTTGGGTTTGTAGTTTCATAATGAATTCTGCTTAAAAACAGAATGATAATTTATGCGATATAACTTTTCACTGCTACCAAAGCGTCTTTTATACCACTAGGATTTTTTCCTCCTGCAGTTGCAAAAAACGGTTGTCCGCCTCCACCACCTTGGATGTGTTTCCCTAATTCTCTAACAATTTGTCCAGCATTCAAGCTTTTTTCTGCAACCAATTCTTTTGAGATATAACAAGACAATAATGCCTTACCATCGTTTTCAGCACCAAAAAGTAGGAATAGGTTATCATATTGACTTCCTAACTCAAAGCATAAATCTTTTATTCCTGCTGCATCTAAATCAACTTGTTTTGCTAGAAATGTGATGCCATTAACTTCGGTTAACTCATTTTTAAGCTCACCTTTTAAGTTTTTAGCTTTATCTTTTAAAAGCTGCTCTATTTGCTTTTTTAGGTTTGTATTTTCCTCTTGAAGATTCTGTAATGCTTTTACTGGCTCTTTAGCATTGTTAAGTAAATCTTTCATTTCAAAATACGCACGATTGTTTTCAAAATAGAAATCTTTTACAGCATCGTTTGTGATAGCTTCAATACGACGAATTCCAGCAGCAACTGCGCCTTCAGATACAATTTTAAAATGCCAAATATCTGCAGTGTTTTTTACGTGAGTTCCACCACAAAGCTCGATAGACTTACCGAATTTTATAGTACGTACAGTGTCTCCATATTTTTCCCCAAATAACGCCATTGCACCTTCGTCAATAGCTTGTTGCATTGGAATATTGCGTTGTTCTTGCAATGGTAATTTGCCTTCAATTCTGGCATTTACAAAGTTTTCTACATCACGCAACTCATCAACGGTTAGTTTAGAAAAGTGTGAAAAGTCAAAACGTAAATACTTACTGTGTACCGCACTTCCTTTTTGCTCAACATGCGTTCCTAAAATCTCACGTAATGCCTGATGTAATAAGTGTGTTGCAGTATGATTACATTCCGTTCTGTAACGTTGTTTTGCATCTACAGTTGCTTTAAAAGTGCCTTGTACATTTTTAGGAAGACTCTTTGCAAAGTGAATAATAACATTGTTTTCTTTTTTGGTATCAACAATATATACAACATCACCAGAAGCATCTTCTAGATAGCCTTTATCGCCAACTTGCCCACCACCTTCAGCATAAAACGGTGTTAAATTAAACACCAGCTGGTACATTTCACCATCCTTTTTTGAAGTTACTTTTCGGTATTTGGTAAGCTTAACATTAGCTTCAGTAACATCATAACCAATAAACTCTTGCTCATTATCTTCAAGAACAATTGTCCAATCGTCTGATTTTAATTGAGAAGCTTGCTTACCACGTTCTTGTTGCTCTTTTAGTTTTTTATCAAACTCTTCGTGATTATAGGTAAATCCGTTTTCACGAAGAATTAAATCGGTTAAATCTTCTGGAAAACCATAAGTATCTTTAAGCTCGAAAACTTTATTTCCTGAAATTTCTTTGGTGTTAGAATGTGTTATAATTCTATCAAGCAATAATAACCCTTGATCTAATGTTCTTAAGAAAGAAGCTTCTTCTTCTTTTATAACATTTTCTATTAGTTGTCTTTGTTCTTTTAATTCAGGGAAAGCTTCTCCCATTTTTTTGATAAGCACATCCACCAAACGGTAAATAAACGGCTCTTTTTGGTCTAAAAACGTAAATCCGTAACGAATAGCACGACGTAAAATTCTTCTGATAACATAACCAGCTCCTGTATTACTTGGTAATTGTCCGTCTGCAATAGAAAACGCAACTGCACGAACGTGATCAGAGATAACTCTAATAGCAACATCTATCTTATCGTTTTTACCGTAATCTTTATCAGTAATGGTTTCAATTTCACGAATTATCGGTGTAAAAACATCAGTATCATAGTTACTTTGCACATTTTGTAATACCATACACAAACGCTCAAAGCCCATTCCTGTATCTATATGTTTGTTTGGTAAATTTTCTAGAGAACCATTAGCTTTTCGATTGTATTGCATAAAAACCAGGTTCCATATCTCCACCACTTGCGGATGATCCATATTCACCAAATCCTTACCAGAAACCTTCGCTTTTTCTTCGGCAGAACGAATATCAACATGAATCTCACTACAAGGACCACAAGGACCTTGATCTCCCATTTCCCAGAAATTATCTTTTTTATTGCCTTTTAAAATTCGGTCTTCTGCAATATACTGTTTCCAAATATCGTAAGCTTCAGTATCTAATGGTGTACCATCTTCTTCGTCACCTTCAAAAACGGTTACATATAAAATGTCTTTGTCTATTTTATAAACCTCTGTCAATAATTCCCAAGCCCAAGCAATCGCTTCTTTTTTAAAGTAATCACCAAAACTCCAGTTACCCAACATTTCAAACAATGTGTGGTGATAAGTATCATAACCAACTTCTTCTAAATCGTTGTGTTTTCCAGAAACACGCAAGCATTTTTGAGTATCAGCAATTCTATTGCTTTTTGGTGTGGCATTACCTAAAAAATATTCTTTAAAAGGTGCCATTCCAGAGTTGACAAACATTAAAGTTGGATCATCTTTTAACACCATTGGTGCAGATGGTACAATAGTATGTTTTTTATCTTCAAAAAACTTTAGAAATTTTGAGCGTATCTCTTGAGACTTCATGTATGTTTAATTCTCGTTCTTGTTAAAATTATATTAATTGCGAAACAATTTTTATCTTTGGTCGTTTGCAAATAAAATTCATTTGATTGAAATGATTTTATCAATTGCAAAAATAGTATAAATAAAGAAATGAGTAAGGTAAAATATTATTATGATTCTGAAACACTTTCGTATAGAAAAATAGAACGAAAGAAAAGACGAACATTTAAGTACATTTCACTGTTTTTATTAGCTTCTGCCTTGTTTGGTTTTTTATTTGTGTTTATCGCAAGTCAATATATTGAATCTCCAAAAGAAAAGGCTTTAAAACGTGAGCTTTCTAATATGCAGTTACAATTTCAGTTGCTCAATAAAAAAATGGATGAAACTCAAGATGTACTTGCCAATATTGAAGAGCGCGACAATGCTATTTATCGACTGTATTTTGAAGCAAACCCTATTCCTGAAGAACAACGAAAAGCTGGTTTTGGTGGTATTAACCGTTACAAAGACTTAGAAGGATTTGACAACTCTAAATTAATTATTGAAAGCCACCGAAGAATGGACATTCTTCAAAAGCAAATTGTTGTACAATCACGTTCATTAGACGAAATAGCAACTTTAGCTAAAGACAAAGAAAAGTTTTTAGCTTCAATACCTGCCATTCAACCCGTTAATAATGCCGAATTAACTCGTATGGCATCAGGTTATGGTTATAGAACTGACCCTTTTACTAAAGTGAGAAAATTTCATTTTGGTATGGATTTTACAGCTCCTCGCGGAACTCCTGTTTACGCTTCTGGAGATGGTGTTGTTACCAGAGCAGACAACAGAGCTACTGGTTATGGTAAACATATTAGAATAGACCATGGTTACGGATATGTTAGCCTTTATGCGCACTTATACAACTACAATGTACGTGCTAACCAAAAGGTTAAACGTGGTGATTTAATAGGTTTTGTTGGTAGTACAGGACGTTCGGAAGCTCCACATTTACACTATGAGATTTTTAAGGATGGTGAACGCATCAACCCTATTAACTTTTATTACGGAAATTTATCTGCTGAAGAATTCTCTGACTTACTAGAAAAAGCTTCATTGGAAAACCAATCTTTAGATTAATTTTATGCATATAGAACTCCCAGAAAAACGATACTATAGCATTGGCGAAGTTGCAAAAGCTTTTGATGTCAATGCATCATTGATTCGTTTTTGGGAAAAAGAGTTTGATATTCTAAAGCCTAAAAAAAACGCAAAAGGCAACCGTAAATTCACACCAGAAGATATTAAAAACCTAAAGTTTATTTACCACTTGGTAAAAGAACGAGGATTTACTCTTGAAGGTGCAAAAACTCATCTTAAAGAAGAAAAGAAAAAATCGCTAAGTAATTTTGAAATAATTAGTAAATTAGAAGCTATAAAGGCGCAACTAATCAAAATTAAATCACAACTTTAAAACTCTCTTATCATGAAAAAATGGTTACCATGGATTATTGTTGCAATAATCGCAATAGGTTTGTACACTAAAGGAAAAGGTTTTTACAACGAAGCTATAAGCCTTGACGAAAACATTGGCGAACAATGGTCCAAGGTAGAAAGCGCTTACCAACTAAGAAGCGACCTCATACCTAACCTAATGAAAGTTGCTGAACGCTATGCCGAATATGAGCAAGAAACTTTTAAAATAGTTACTGATGCGCGTTCTAAAGCCACAAGCATACAAATTGACCCATCAAATATTACTCCTGAGCAACTCACCCAGTTTAAAGAAGTGCAAAGCACTATGACCTCAGCTTTATCTAGGTTACTAGCTGTTTTTGAGCGCTATCCAGACTTAAAAGCTAATGAAAACTACAAGGAATTGATGAACAGTCTTGATCGTGTTGAAAAACGAATTAAAGTAGAGCGCGACCGTTTTAATGAAACCATTACACCTTACAATAACTTAGTAAGACAGTTTCCTAACAACCTGTACGCAGGCTTTTTTGGATTTGAGAAAAAAGAACGTTTTGAATCTGACGAAGGCGCTGAAAAAGGTATTGACATAAACGACTACAAATCTGACAATTAATGTCTACCGTTGAAAATTTTCTTTCACAAACCGAAGAACAAGAGGTTATTAAAGCCATACGTGAAGCTGAACGTTTAACTTCAGGTGAAATTCGTGTTCATTTAGAAAAATCCGATAATGGAAATGCCGAAGCACGTGCTATGGAAGTGTTTCATTATTTAAAAATGGACAACACCAAATTGCAAAATGGTGTTTTAATTTATGTTGCTGTAGAAGATAAGTCGTTTGCTATTTATGGAGATAAAGGTATTAATAATGTTGTGGCTAATGACTTTTGGGAAAGCACAAAAAACACTATCCAATCTCATTTTAAATCTGGTCGTTATAAGGACGGATTAATCTATGGCATTTTAAGTGCTGGTGAGCAATTACAGCATCATTTTCCTTGGAATCATTTTGATACTGACGAACTCCCAAATGAAATCTCAAAAATTTAATGCGCAATAGAGTTTACATATTAAGTTGTGTGATTGTGTGCTTTTTTGCTACTCAATTTTCATTTGCTCAATTTAAAATCCCAGAAAAACCTACAGGTAGTAATCAAACTAGTGTTTATGACTATATTGGATTGTTATCTAACTCTCAAAAAGACCATTTAGAGCAAAAACTGATAAAATATGCCGATTCTACTTCATCTCAAATAGTAGTTGCCATTATTAGTACATTAAATGGAGACGACATTACCCTAGTTGGTGCAAATTGGGGGCACAAATGGGGAATTGGACAAGCTAAAGAGGATAACGGAATTTTAATCTTACTCGCTAAAGACGACCGTCAAATAGATATTAATACAGGTTACGGTATGGAATATCGACTTACTGATATTTTAGCCGAACGTATTATAAACAGAGTCATGATTCCTGAATTTAAAAAAGGGGATTTTTACAGTGGACTAGACAAAGGAACAGATGCAATTTTTGAAGTATTAAATGGTGAATTTAAAGCCGAATCTACTAAAGAAGACTATAGTTTTCCTATTGGTGTTTTTGTGGTCTTGTTTGTGATGTTTATTGTGCTCTTAATAGCAATTTCTAGTAATCGTCGTGGAAAAGGTGGCGGAAATAGTGGTGGCAAAGGTAAAGACTTAGATAGTAGAGATATTTTAGAAGCCATTATATTGAGTAATATGGGACGAGGTAGCTACGGGAGAAGTTCTGGTGGAGGTATTTTTGGCGGAAGTTCAGGTGGTGGAAGCTTTGGTGGAGGTGGTTTTAGTGGTGGCTTCGGTGGAGGCGGATTTGGAGGTGGTGGAGCCTCAGGAAGTTGGTAGTTATGAAAAAGACGATTGTATTTTTAATAATTATGGCTCTTTTTAGCTGCAATGAAGAACAAAAATTAAAAAATACTAATGGATTATTCTCCAAAATTGAATTTCAAGAATTAAATCTATTACTTCATGATTTTGACTCTATCTTAATTGAAGAGTACAATACATCTCCTATTAAAAATGCTTATTCTGAATTCTCTAAGTATGTATTAAAAAACAATACAATTCCTTCTAATTCTAAAATTGATTCTTTAGGAAAATCTGTTATAAAGTATAATGTTTTTGATAAAATTTGGTGGTCATATAAAAGTTCTAATTCAGATAAATTAAAATACAATTTAGCATCTCAAAGTAACTATCTTAAGTATTTAAAATTAATTGGAGAACAATTTGATTTCATAAAAGAATACACAAATATTATAGAGTCTACAAGTGACATTACACCTGCATTAGCATTTGGGTTTGCTAAAAACATTCAACTAAATGATTTTGAAAATGAAAATATCAGATTAATTTTTGCTATTCACTATTTGACTCTACTGAATAGATAAAATTCACTTCAAAAAACCTCTAACTTTGTAAATTACAAAAACGGAATTAATAAAATAGCAGCTATTTCTTACGCATATAAACGCTTACAGGAACTCCATGAAAATCAAAATGTTCCCTAAGTTTATTTTCTAAAAAGCGCTTATAAGGTTCTTTTACATATTGAGGTAAATTACAGAAAAATGCAAATTGCGGTTGTGGTGTTGGCAATTGCATAATGTATTTGATTTTTACATACTTACCTTTATATGCTGGTGGTGGATTATGGTCTATAATTGGTAATAATACTTCATTAAGCACACTAGTTTTTATACGCTTTGTTCTGTTTTTATAAACTTCAACAGCTGTTTCAATAGCTTTAAAAATACGTTGCTTGTTCAATACCGAAATAAACACAATTGGCACATCAACAAAAGGTTCAGTTTCTCGTCTTATCATTTTTTCAAACTCTCTGGTTGTTTTATTATCCTTTTCAACCAAATCCCATTTGTTTACCAAAATAACAATGCCTTTACGGTTACGTTCGGCTAGCCAAAAAATGTTTTGTACTTGACCATCAAACCCTCTTGTAGCATCTAAAACCAATAAGCACACATCACAATGTTCAATAGCTCTAACGCTTCGCATTACTGAATAAAACTCAAGGTTTTCTTTTACTTTAGATTTTTTACGAATTCCTGCGGTGTCTACTAAATTGAACTCAAAACCAAAACGATTATATTTTGTATCAATGGAATCTCTTGTAGTACCAGCAATATCAGTAACTATATATCTATCTTCACCTATCAAGGCATTGATAAAAGAAGATTTTCCTGCATTGGGACGACCTACAACTGCAAAACGTGGTAACTCTTCTTCTTCTACTTCTTCTTTTTCAGGTAAGGCTTCAACTAGAGCATCTAACAAATCTCCTGTTCCACTTCCATTAATACTTGCAATAGTATAGTACTCTCCAAGACCTAATGCATAAAACTCTACTGCATCTTCAGCACGCTTAGCATTGTCAACTTTATTAACAGCTAAAAACACTGGTTTTTCAACTTTACGAAGAAGTTTAGCAACGTCCTCGTCCATTCCTGTTACACCAGTTTCTACATCAACCATAAAAATAATAGCATCAGCTTCATCTATAGCAAGTTCTACTTGTTTATCAATTTCGGCTTCAAAAACATCATCACTACCAATAACATAACCACCTGTATCGATAAGAGAGAACTCTTTACCGTTCCAATCACTTTTTCCATAATGACGGTCTCTGGTAACTCCACTAACAGCATCAACAATGGCTTCTCTACGTTGTATTAAACGATTAAAGAAGGTTGATTTTCCTACATTTGGTCTTCCTACAATAGCTACTATGTTGCTCATTATGATTATTTTTTGCGCCTGCAAAGATAATATTAGTTTGCAGTATTTTAAGATAAAAAAGTGTTTTACTTTTGGTTATACCCAAAACGCTTTAATTGATTTGTATTTGTACGCCAATTTTTATTGACTTTTACGTATAATTCTAAATGAATTTGTTTTCCAAAGAATTTTTCTAAATCTTTTCTAGCCTCAATACCTACGCGTTTTAAAGCAGAGCCTTTATGTCCAATGATAATACCTTTTTGAGTATCGCGCTCTACCATAATTACCGAACGCATTCTAATGATATTTTCTTCTTCAAAAAACTCTTCGGTATCAATTTCTACAGCATAAGGAATTTCTTTCTTATAGTGTAGAAGTATTTTTTCGCGAATGGTTTCATTAACAAAAAAGCGTTCAGGTTTATCGGTAAGCTGATCTTTTGGATAAAAAGGTGGCGACTCAGGAAGCAACTCTATAATTCTGTTAAACACTTCTTTTACTTGAAATCCTTCTAATGCGGAAATAGGAAAAATTTCAGCATTTGGCACTTTTATTGCCCAAGATTGAACTTGCTCTTCTAGCTGTTGTTGGTCAGAAGTATCTATTTTATTCAATAATAATAAAACAGGAATTTTAGAATTGGTGATTTTATTGAAAAAGGCTTCATCTTTCAATTCCTTTTCTCCTATTTCAACCATGTAGATTAATACATCGGCATCATCAAAAGCAGATTTTACAAAATCCATCATGGATTCTTGAAGCTCATATGCTGGTTTTATAATTCCTGGTGTATCACTTAAAACTACCTGAAAGTCGTCTCCATTTACAATACCTAATATTCTATGACGAGTAGTTTGCGCCTTAGAAGTTATTATTGATAATTTTTCACCTATAAACGCATTCATAAGTGTTGACTTACCAACGTTAGGGTTTCCTATAATATTTACAAATCCAGCTTTATGCATTTTCATTAATTCTTGTTGGCAAAGATACAGCTTAATATTATAAAAAAACCTTTCAAGCTATTTGAAAGGTTTTTTAAGTTAATTGAGGTTTATTTTACTTTGAAAAATAGACGTAAATAGCAACTACTATAAGTGTAATCAATCCGCCTACAAGCTTTACATGTTTCCATGGTGTAATATCAACTTGCTCAGTATACTCTTGCACATAAGCTTCTTTTCTTGGGAAGAAATATCCAATCACAAGCATTATTATAATGTTAGCTACAAACAAGATAGCCATAATGTGCAAAAAGTGTGGATATGCTTCGGCTTCTACCAGCTTTAATGCAGCAGGATCTGTAACACCTGAAGCTTTTGCAGCTTCTAATGCTTTTTCTACTTTATTTGGACCAATGATGAACTGACTAACAATATACATTATTGATCCTGAAATAATACCAATTTTAGCAGCAATGGCTGGTACTCTTTTGGTTAAATACCCAACAACAATAATTGTAAGAATTGGAATACTGTAAATACCATTAATTTCTTGTAAATACTTAAATAAGCTTCCTGCATTTTCTATCATAGGAGCAATAAACATTGCTGCCAATGCTAAGCATATACCAAAGATTTTACCATATTTTACAACTGTAGATTCATCGGCATTTTTATTGATATGTTGTTTGTAAATATCAATACCAAACAATGTTACCGAACTATTCAATACACTATTAAAAGAACTTAAAATAGCACCAAACAACACTGCTGCGAAAAATCCAACAAGATATTTAGGTAATACAGCTCGTACTAATTCAGGATACGCTAAATCACTAGAAGCAAGTCCTCCTTCAAAATAGTAATAGGCAATCATACCTGGAAGCACTAAAATTAATGGTCCTAAAATTTTTATAAATGAAGCAAGCACTAATCCTTTTTGTCCTTCAGCTAAGTTTTTAGCCCCAAGTGCTCTTTGTATGATTTGTTGGTTGGTTCCCCAATAAAATAACTGAACTAACATCATTCCTGTAAAAATGGTTGAAAAAGGAACCTCTTGACCTGGGTTACCTGTAGAATCAAAACGTTCTGGGTTTGCAGACATAAGTGTTTCTAAACCTCCAAAAACCGAACCATCACCAATTGCCATTAATCCGAAAACTGGTATCAATATTCCTCCTATCAATAAACCTATTGCGTTAATTGAATCTGATACTACAACAGCTTTTAAGCCTCCAAAAACTGCATAAATAGATCCAATTATTCCAATTCCCCAAATACAAATTACCAAAGCTGAAGAATCTGAAACGTTTAATAGTGTTGGCACATCAAACATTCCGCTGATTGCTACAGAACCAGAGTACAAAATTACAGGTAGCAATACCACAACATAACCCGTCAAAAACAAAGCTGATGTTATAGTTTTAGTAGAGACGTCAAATCTATTAGCTAAAAACTGAGGAATTGTTGTTAGTCCACTTTTAAGGTATCTTGGCAACAAGAAAATAGCAGTTACAATCATAGCAATAGCAGCTAAGGTTTCCCATGCCATTACTGATAAACCATCAGTATATGCGCTACCATTAAGACCAACAATTTGTTCGGTTGATAAATTAGTCAATAATAAAGATCCTGCAATAACTCCTGCAGTTAGACTTCGTCCTCCTAAAAAGTATCCATCGGAAGATTTTTCATCAGTTTTACGCGTTGCATAATAGGAAATTATAGCCACAAGCGCAGTAAATCCAACAAAGGATAAAATTCCAATCATAATAATGTTACGTTAAATATTAGTTAGTTATAAAGGGTAAAAAACTATGCTCAATGCCTCTAATTTATAAAAGTAACTAAAATATAGTTTATAATTGGTATTCTCAGACTTTTCATAAAATTAAAAAGCCAAACACTTTCGTATTTGGCTTGTTGTAGCGGGAACTGGACTCGAACCAGTGACCTTCGGGTTATGAGCCCGACGAGCTACCTACTGCTCTATCCCGCGATATTGGACTGCAAATATAATACGTTTTTTTTGATTACAAAACTTTATTCAAAATAAAACTCCCAACAGAAAAATCTGTTGGGAGAAATAACTAATTAAAATACTTTAAAAATTTAATCTTCAGTATCTAAAGTTGCAATGCTTCCTTTAGAGTTATTATTTTGAGCATCAAAGTTTCTAATATTTGGAAACTTATCTTGTAAAGATGCTAAGTCTCCTTTAAATGCATTATTTCCTAATAATAACACTTTTAGATTTGTTAAGCTTGCTAATTCAGATGGTAAATCACCATAAAAGGCATTATCAGCAAGTACTAACTCTTCTAAATTAGTTAAGTCACCAATTGAAGAAGGCACTATTCCAAATAAGTTATTATCAAAAACGCTTAATACTTTAAGTTTTTTAAGATTAGAAATGCTTGAAGGAAGCTTTCCTGTTAAGTTATTACTGCTAACTAAAAATTCTCTCAGGTTAGTCAACTTTTCAATAGAAGCTGGAATTGAACCTTTTAAATTGTTGTTATATAATTCTAATGTTCTTAATCTTGTTAAGTTACCAATTTGAGAAGGTATTGTTCCTTCAATACTATTCATGTACAACTGTAATGAAACTAATGATGTTAAATCAGTAATTGTATTTGGCAACTCTCCATTAAGCTTATTGAAAGCTATGTTTAAATATCTTAAGGATTTTAATTTTCCTATTGAAGAAGGAATGCTACCTGTGATGTTATTTCTGAAAAAGTTAATTTTTTCAAGATTAACTAAATCACCAAATTCAAATGGTAAATTTCCTGTTAAGTTATTGAACTCTAAATTCAATTCAACAACTTTATCATTTCTAATAACAACTCCATGCCAATTAGATACTGGCGCGTTTAAATCCCAAGTTTTAGTCCAAGATTGACCTCCTGTAGAGTTATATAATGCTTTTAAAGCATCTTTTTCTTTGGTGGAAATACTAGCAAATGAAAAAACTGTTACTAGACAGAATAACAATGTAGTTTTTATGGTTTTCATAATAGTAGATTTTGTTGAGGGAGCACATTTACATAACGAATATAGATATAAGTCGTTGAATCACCAATTATTTTCGATGAAATGCACAAATCCGCAACACCAAAAAACTTCAAATAATTGATTTTCAGAAAACTAACAAAACACTACTATTCTATATTATTTGCTTCAAAACCAGAAATTTGATTGTTTTTTACACTGATATTCAACCTAATAGGGTTGCAACAAACCTCACAATCTTCGATGTAGTTTTGATTACTTTGTGAAGTATCAACAAGCATGGAAATTTCTTCCCAACAGTAAGGACATTGAAAAAAATGCTCTTCCATTTACTACGCTTTTAAAATTGAACATTCAACAATTCACCACTGATTTGAAGAAGAGTAAGTTCAGCTAATTTAGCATCATATTTTGCTTGGTTTTTACTAAGTTCAGCATTAAGCAAATTTAATTGAGCCTGTCTAAACTCTATTGAAGTTACTTGACCGAGTTTAAATTTTTCCTGAGTACGGTCGAAATTATTTTTAGAGGTGATTATATTTTCTTCCTGAACCCTATATATCGTTAACTTGTTTTGGTAATCGTCCCAAGCATTATTGAAGTTTCGTTCGATATCAATTATAATTTGATCTTTTTGTAACTGCTGAGTTTCTAAATTTATTTTAGCATTTTTAACTCTGGTTATTGCGCTTCCTCCATCAAATAAATTCCAACTTAAATTTAATCCACCAGACAAACCTGTATTAGTTGATACAGCTAAGAATGATGCAGCATTGTTATTGTTTTTATTCCATCCATAAGAACCTACTAATCCTAAGGTTGGTAAATATGCAGCCTTATTAAACTTTATATCGTATTCGCTTATTAAAATGTTTTTTTCTAATTGTAACAATGTAACGTTGTTAGATTTCATTTGTTCTAACAATTGGTCTTTATTAAGCTGAAGTTTAAACGTTACCAAAGTATCTGCTTCAAACTGAGAATTCATAACATTACCCATCACAACATTTAAATCGCGTTTAGAGTTTTTTAATTGCTGATTAGCGTTAATGTAATTAATACTGTCGTTATTAATATCAACTTGAGCGTTCAATACACCAAGTTTTGTGCTTTGACCATAATCAAACTGATATTGCGCTCTTTTTAACCTATCTTTTGAGATGTTTAAGGTTTGTTCTAAAGCCGAAGTATTTTCAGACAATTGAGCTACATTGTAATATACTGAGAGTAATTGCAGTATTGTATTTTCAATTGTTTCTCTTGCTTGTAGTTCTGATAATTGCTCTTCTTCCTTTAATCTTTTGTAGTTATATCGTCTTCCTAATCCATCAAATAATGTATAATTTAGGTTAATTGACGCATTGTAACGCGAACTTTCGGCACCTTCTAAAGTTGTAACACTTCCATCAGAAAACTCTGCTTCTGTATTATCAATATTATATGTTGCTCCTCCACTTGCTGTTACTGTTGGCAAGTATCCAGTATTTAAAACATTGGTATTATTTTCGGCAATTTCAACATTTTTATTCGCTATTTTAATACCATAGTTATTCTCCAAAGCAATTTCAATTGCTTCTTGTGTAGTGAGTACATCTTGAGCGCTGACTAAACTCGCTATTAAAATAAAAATTACAGATATAGAATACTTAATGTTCATCTTCAATATTTTGTTCTTTTATAGCACGTTCTACTTCTTCTTTAGTAACATTTTTACCTGTTGCCAACCATTTAGAATTCTTTTTTGCGCTATTCGTCACTGAAATTAAAAGTGGTAAAATTAACAATGTTAAAACTGTAGCGATACCAATACCATAGGCTATTGAAATTGCCATTGGCTTTAAAAATTGCGCTTGCCTACTCTTTTCTAAAAGTAAAGGTGCAATACCTGCAATTGTAGTTAATGAGGTTAAGAATATAGCTCTAAATCGGGCTTTACCTGCCTCAAAAAGTGCATCGTCAAATTTCATACCTTCTTTTAAAAAGGAATTGAATTTACCTATGAGTACCAATCCATCATTTACCATAATTCCAACTAGTGCAATAATTCCTAAAGCTGACAAAATATTAATTGGAAAATCATGAAACCAATGTCCCCAAGCTACTGCTATGAAACTAAACGGAATCATAAGTATCAATAATAATGGTTGACTATAACTTCTAAATGTAAACGCAATAACTACATATATTAAGAATATAACAACTGGCACTACTATTCTTGCTGAATTGGTGAGTTTGTTCTTCTCTCTGTTTTGCCCTTCGTAAGATGCACTAATGGTAGGATATTTAGACATCAGCTCTGACATAACATTGGTTCTTATGTCTTGTAAAATCTCGGTTGGACTTCCTTTAATATCTTTCAAGTCTGCATTAACCTGAATTTCTCTTCTTCCGTCAAGGTGACTAATACTCTCGTCGCCTCTTTTAATTTCATAAGTTGCTATTTCTCCAAATGGAACTCGTTGACCTAAAGGTGTAACGATACGCATTTCATCAAGGTCATTAATTGACTCTCTATTAACCCTATCATATCTTACCCAAACACGAATTTCATCTTGACCACGTTGAAAACGTTGTGCTTGCAAACCAAAAAAACCTGCTCTCACTTGACTCATCACCTCTCTTAAATTCAAACCAAGTGCATAAGCCGATTCTTTAAGTTCAATATTAATTTCCTTTATTCCTTCTGGGTCAGTATCAGAAATATCAGTCAAAAGTGGGTTATTTTCTAAGGCTAGCCTCAATTCATCTTTAGCCAATTTAAGCTCTTCGGTATTATTTCCTAATAAAGAAATAGACACAGGATTACCTCCAAAGTTTCCTCCCGAACCAAAAGTTAAACGCTCCACTCCATACACTTCTCCAACAGCTTCTCTAATAGAATTTGTAATTTCAGGTGAACCAAAATCACGTTCTTCACCTGGTAATAAGTTAACACTTAAACTTGCTTTGTTATTTCCTGGACCAACACGTTTAATAATATTTTGAACCACTTGCTTATTACCAGATTGTCTTTGGGTGTAATCCTCGTTAACTTCCCAAGCAGCAGTTTCAACCATAGTTATTATTGAATCTGTGATTTTTGGGTTCGTACCTTCAGGCATTAATAAATCTATACTCACTCTATCACTTGCAATACTTGGGAAAAACGCACTTCTAATAACACCTGCTTGAAAAGATCCTATGGTAAGAATCATCATAGCTAAGAGTATTGCAAATGTTATAAAGCGTTGGTTTAAAGCAAATCGTAATGCTGGAGTGTATAACGTATCTCTAAGATACACCATGAATTTATCTCCTAGCTCATTAAACTTCCTAAGTTTTAAAAACAGTTTTGCTATTCCTTTTTTCTTTGCCTTTTCTTCTTCGGATAGATGTGTAAGCGCTTTAGAATGTGCAATATGAGCAGGAAGAATAATTAATGCTTCAACCAACGACACAACTAAGGTCAACATTACAATAACCGAAACTTCGCTAAAAAACGCACCTATACGACCATCTAAAAACAGAAACGTTGAAAAGGCTAAAACGGTTGTAAGAATCGCTGATAAAATAGGAGGTACAACTTCCATAGTACCATCTATTGCAGCTTGTATTCTTGGTTTTCCTTTTTCAAAATGCTGGTAGATATTTTCAGAAATTACAATACCATCATCTACCAGAATACCAATAACTATTATCATTCCAAACAAAGACAATACATTAATGGTAACATTAAACAAAGGAGCAAAAATGAACATTCCTAAAAAGGCTACAGGTAAACCTAACGCCACCCAGAATGCTAAACGCGTATTAAGAAATAGTGATAAAAAGAATAACACTAACAAGATACCTACTGCACCATTTTCTAAAAGTAATTGTGTTCTTTGGTTTAACCGTATTGAAGAGTCGCTAACCACATCTATTTTAACTCCTGAATGCTTTTGATTAAATTCCTCAATGTACGCGTTTACTTTTTCTGCAGCAGAAAGAAGGTCTTCGCTATTTGTATTTGTAATTTCAACATTTACTGCAACATTACCATTAAAATAGGATGCGTTTGGTGTTTCAGAAAAACGGTCTTTTATAGTTGCCACATCTTGCAATCGTACTACAGTACCATCTTCTCTTGCTCTAACAGACAAGTGGTTTAACTCATTACCATAATAAGACCTATTGTTTGCTCTAATTAAGTAATCTTCACTATCGGTTTTTATATTTCCACCAGTAGATAAAATATTAGCTTGAGCGACTGCATTTGCAACCTCAGAAAAGGTTAAGTTATACGCTAAAAGGTCATTTTCTCGTACTGCAATTTCTATTTCTTCTTCAGGATAACCAGAAATACTGATTTGAGAAATCCCATCCATAGCTCTCAAATCGTTTTCTATTTGTCGTCCTATTTGTTTTAATGAAGCGAGTTCAATATTATCTCCACTAATGGCAAAATCAATGGTTTGTCTAATACGTTCTTGTTTTGCAACCACTAAAGGTTCCATTCCTGTTGGGAAATTCGGCACTCTATCAACTGCATTTTTTACTTCGGCGAGCATATCGTCTATATCCTCATCACTTTCAATTTCAACGGTAATACTCCCTCCATTTTCTCTTGAGGTAGAAGTTACTCGCTCAACACCTACTAATCCTTTAAGGTTGTCTTCAACTTTTAAAACAATACCTTCTTCAATCTCTTGAGGTGCTGCTCCAGGATAAGTAATATTTATGGAAATGGTTTCAGATTCTTGTAACGGAAAAAAGGATGATTTTAATTGAAAAACGCCTAAAACCCCAAAGATGAGAAACGCAATAATAATTATATTTACTGCAACTTCATACTTTATGAAATAGCTAATTATTTTTCTCATAATCAGTTATTGGTTTGTTGTGAAGTCGATTCTTGGTTAACTTTTACTAGCATACCAGCATAAGCTCCAGGTACTGATTTAGACAAAATTTTTGTTCCGTCAGGAACACCTTTTATCACAACTTCTTTTGGTGAAAAATAAACTGGCTTAACTTGTATTAAATCTAAAATACTGTCTTTAATAATGAATATTTCAGATTCATCAACTAGTAGCTTTCTTGAAATTTTAATCGCATTTGGTTCGTCTTTAGCCTCCAAATTGGCTTCAAGAAACATACCTTCTTTTAAGTTGTCGCCTTTTACTTCTACAAACACTTTTATGGTTTGAGTAGCTTGGTCAATTCTACCGTTAACTCTTGTTACATTGCCTGTATAAGTTTGGTTACCTTCTAGTGTGTTTAGCTCTACTTTTTCTCCTATTTGAAGTAAATCACTAAAGGTTTTACTAATTGCCAATTCTAACTCATAAACCGAAGTATCAATATATTCTCCTAATTTTTGACCAGAACGCACCAAAGTACCTTTAGTTACTAAAGCTTCGGTTAAAATGCCATTAAAAGGTGCATAAATACTATACTTTGAAAGTCGTTGTTCTAGGTTCTTAATATTGTAGTAAGACGACACAATACCTCTTCCTGTGATAAAATAATTGGCTTTTTCATTAGTTGACTCAGGTAAAGGTGCAACACTTTTGCTAATATCAAAATTTTTAAGATATGCTTCCCAGGCTGGGAAAACTTCAGGGTAATCCAGTCTTAAATCTGGCATTATAGAAGTTATCAAGTTATATAAATCACTTTTTGCTGATTGTACTGAAGCATAATACTCGCTACTATTTATTCTAATTAAGGATTCGCCTTTTCGGTATGGTTGTCCTGGTTTAAAATCGTGAGCACTACTTTGAAAAACACCTTGTACTTCAGAATATAGTTCTAATTTATGTTTTGCCACCAAAGTTCCATTTGCAGGTATGGTTATTGGAACTGTTGTATTTGTTACTGTTTCAGCAAAAACAGTCTTTACTACTTTTTCTATTCTAGGTTTTGGCTTATTGCTATTTTCAATGATTAAATAGGCTCCTAAAACAGCTAACAAAATAATAACTAGCCCAATAGCTGAGAGTATTAGTTTTCTCATTAAATGATTTTTGATGGTAATACCTACAAAAATATTTATTTGCTTGTGGTAAGCCGTTAAAAAAAACTTAAAAAGAACACTCTCTATGAGGTCATACCATCAATTTCCTCCTGAATAGTTTCCCATTCTAACATCAATGTTTCTAATTGGTCTTTTTTAGCTTGATAGGTGTCAAAAAAACTAGGGTCTGAAACGACTTCATCATAATTGGTAGCGAGCTCAACATCAATGTTTTTTATTTCTTTTTCAAGTGAGTTGATTTTAGACTCTGTATTACTTAGTTTATTATTTAAAGATTTTAGTTTCTTTTGATCTTGGTAGGATTGTTTGTTATTTGCTTCTTTAGGAGCTTCTTTAACAACGTCTCTTTTTTCTATTTCCCTAAGACTTTCAACATTTCGTTGCTCTAAGTAATAGTCTATATCACCTAAATATTCTTTAATTTTCTGGTCTTTGAACTCATAAACTTTATCTACTAAACCTTGAAGAAAATCTCTATCGTGAGACACCAAAATTAAAGTCCCTTCAAAACGTTTTAGCGCTTCCTTCAACACGTTTTTGGATTTAATATCGAGATGGTTTGTAGGCTCATCCATTACCAAAACGTTAAACGGCTGAAGCATTAATTTTGCCATTGCCAAACGGTTACGTTCACCTCCTGAAAGCACACGCACATACTTATCAACTTCTTCTCCTCTAAATAAAAAAGCACCTAAAATATCTCTTACTTTAGTTCGGTTAGTTTCGTTAGCAGCATCAATCATGGTGTCATGCACAGTTTTGTTACCATCTAAATATTCTGCTTGGTTTTGGGCAAAATATCCTATTTGCACATTGTGTCCAAGTTTTAGATGTCCTTGATGCTTTATTTCATTAACAATAATTTTTGCTAGTGTAGATTTTCCTTGACCATTTTGACCAACGAATGCAGTTTTAGAATCGCGCTCAATAGTAAGGTCAATATTATTCAATACTTGTAAGTCTCCATAATGTTTTGAAACGCCTTCGGCTTCAACAACTACTTTTCCTGGAGTAATGGAAACCGGAAAATTAAGTGTCATTACGCTGTTATCATCTTCATCGACCTCAATCCTATCAATTCTATCCAGCTTTTTTATAAGCGATTGTGCCATAGAAGCTTTTGATGCTTTGGCTCTAAATTTTTCAATTAACTTCTCAGTTTGTTGAATTTGCTTTTCTTGATTTTTTTGAGCTGCTAGCTGCTGGTCTTTGATTTCTTTACGTAATACCAAAAACTTTGAATACGGTTTAGGGTAATCGTAAATTCTTCCTAATGAAATTTCAATAGTTCTGTTGGTTACATTGTCTAAAAACATTTTGTCGTGAGACACAATAACCACTGCTCCATTATAACTTTTCAAAAATCCTTCTAGCCAAATAATAGATTCGATATCTAAATGGTTTGTAGGCTCATCTAGTAATAATATATCGTTGTTTTGAAGTAATAGCTTAGCGAGTTCAATACGCATTCTCCATCCTCCAGAAAATGTATCGGTTAGTTTACCAAAGTCTTCGCGTTTAAACCCTAAACCTTGTAGTATTTTTTCGGTTTCACCTTGATAATTATAACCTCCAATAATCTCATATTGATGTTGCACATCGTTAAGATCAATCATTAGCTGGTTATACCCTTCACTTTCATAGTCTGTACGTTCAGCTAATTGCGTATTGATGTCTTCCATTTTAGCTTCTAGCGATTTAATCTCTTCAAAAGCTTGGTAAGACTCTTCTAAAACTGTTCTTCCAAAAACAAAATCGATATCTTGTTTTAAAAACCCAATACTTAAGTTTTTATCTGCTGCCATTTGACCTGAATCGGCTTCCATTTCTCCAGAAAGAATTTTAAGCATTGTGGATTTTCCTGCTCCGTTTTTTCCAATCAATCCTACTCTATCTCCAGAGCCTAATTTAAAGGTGATCTCTTCGAATAGATATTCGCCTTGAAAAGAAATGGATAGATTATGAATATTGAGCATTTGCTACTATTGTTACAAAGAATTAATGATTAAAGAGTATTTTTGTATAGAGATACAAAACGCAAAAATAAACTTTTAATCATGATAAAAAAAGGAAGCAAATTATATAGCATTTTCACAGGCGCATGCCCTAAATGTCATGAAGAATCTATGTATACTACAAAAAACCCTTATGTTTTAGGTGATACTCTAAAGATAAATGAGAGATGTTCTAATTGTAACACAAAATACAGAATTGAGCCTTCGTTTTTTTATGGTTCAATGTATGTGAGTTATGCTGTAGGTATTGCATTTGCTGTTGCTGCTTTTGTTATTAGTTACTTATTTTTAAACACTAGCTTAAAAGTTGCTTTTATAGCTATAATTGGAACTTTGGTTGCTTTTGGACCAATAATAATGCGATTATCCAGAAATATATGGATTAATCTTTTTATGCATTATGATAAGACTTTAGCTAAGAAGTAACTCAAAAAACTATCTATCTAAAAAGTAGATTCTGCATCAAGTGCGGAATGACAAAGCTGAACGAAACTGATATATCTATTTGAGAACATATTTGTTCAAATTAAAAATCTTGAAATATTTATTTCGCTATCTAAATTTTCGTTGCGCTCAATATGGTTAAAGAGTTGCTGTGCAACATAAGGAGCAATCATAACACCTCTAGTTCCTAGTCCATTTAATACAAAAACGTTGTTGTAATTATTATGCGAACCTACCAAAGGTCTTCTATCTTTTACCGTTGGTCTTATTCCTGCTACTTGATTGACAACTTCAAAACTGCAAGTCATAAACTTTTTCAGCTTACTAACTAGTTCTTCTTTTGCTTCAATAGTTGTTGAGTTTGTTTTATCATCCCAATTATAAGTCGCTCCAACAGAATATAAATCGTCTCCCAAAGGCACTAAAAAAGCTGATGACTTTAAGATGTAGTCTAGCTTTAAGTCTGGTGCTTTAATGGTTAGTATCTCACCTTTAGTTCCACTAAGTGGAAGGTTTTTAAAATACGGATTTTTTAAAATCCCAAAGCCTTCAGAAAACACAATATGTGATGCACTAATAGTATTGTACTTTATCTCTTGCCTATCTATGATTAGATCTTCATATTTAAACAACTCTTTGTATAGTCTATTATTATCTTCAAGGAATAATCTATACGAATCAATAAGCACATTAGTATCAATTCTACCTGTATGTAAGACTTCTCCAAAACCAAAAGGAGCATCAATCGATACATTGGTATTCTTCACAATCTTTGTAGATAAATAAGGCTCTAAGGCTGGTTTATCAGCAGCTGAGAACCATTCGTTTTGCTCTTCTATTGATGAAAACCTTCTGTAAATAGACGATTTATAATCCAGTTTCTTGCTTAACAAACTTTCAAGGCTTTTATAATAAGGCAAAGCAATATCTAATTGTTCTTGAGCTCTCCAAACTTCAGTAAATCGTTTTAAAATAACTGGGTTATATAATCCTGCTGCAACAGTTGATGAGTGCTGAGATGAATTATCAAATACCACAAAAGATTTGTTGTTCTGTCGTAACTGCTCGCAAAAGGCAATTCCTGCTAGTCCGCAACCTACTATTATATAATCTACTTCCATGTACAATTAAAGAGTGACAAAGGTAAGGCGAAGGGTAATTATTAAAAAACAAAAAGCTCACTTAATAAGCGAGCTTTTTGTTTTATGTAGAAGTCTATACTTAGTAAGACCACATATCTTGTTCAAAGTTTCTAATCTTTTCTTTGATACGATCAGATTCTAATAACTGCATTAATGCGTTATCTGCAACATATTCTTTAACCTCTCTATCTCCATATACATTTTCTTCTTTGTACATGTAACCGTTAAAACGTCTTGAGTTTAACAAGTGGTCAAAAGATATTGGCATTGCACTATTTTTGTTATTGAATGATTTTGCTTCATGCAGAACCTCTCTTGCTTCAGGATAAAATACCCAAAACAAAGCATTAGGCACTTTATTAGCTTCGTCATTTGAGTTAATAAAGTTTACGTCTGGTGCTGCTGGAGCAATACCAAGTAACCTGTACTTTAACTCACCTTGTCTCTTGTCAAAATACCACAGACCTTTAATTAAATACGCTTTAATATCGTAAGCTTCAATTCTAGTTGTAGTAATATATTCAGGATCCACGAATCCTTCAGCGTTGAATTGGTCGTATCCAATACCTAAAGTATCTACTTTTGTTGTAATATCAGCTAAATCTTTAAGTGTTCTTTTAGCAGTGAAATAAGAATCATCATAGATATTCTTGATTTTTCCGTCTCTAACCGCTTTGATTAACACATGATATAAAGAACGTCTTTCACTTCCAATATTATTAGTATCTACTGGATAGTACAGTGGAAAGTTAGCTCTTTCATCAAGAACAATTTTTTCCCAAGTCATTTTAGAAAATAGTATGTCTCTGTCATCAACATATCCATATTCCAATGGCTTATCGTTATCCAATGCTAACTGAGCCTCTGTCTTCACTCCAATTTCTTCAGGTTTCTTAGCATTTAAGATGTTTGCCTGAGAAAATGTATTAAGAGTAAAACCTACTATTAGTACAATTGACAATAAGAATTTATTATTCATTTTTTTAATTTTTAATTTAACCATTATTACATAAGTAGTCTGTATAAAACAGATTAGTTAGATAGCTCTATTAATATAGGAGCTGCTGGTTTGATTTTAGGACCAGAACTTGTTGATCTAATCTCAAAAATTTGAACAGTGTCACCACGCTTAGCTTTACGTAATGCGTTTTTAGCAGCACTATTCAATCTGTTACCTTGTACAGTAACCGATGGTTGACCTGGAACTTTAAATTTAAATCCTGTTACGTTAAGTGGTAAGTCAAAATCAAAGTCTAATAGTTTTGCTTCAACTCTACCTATTTCAACGTTGTTTCTTGGTAAACTAAATGATCCGTCTTGACCAGCTAAAACACCTACAGGTTTAGGGATATCTTTAATTCTAAATGTAGCTCTATCACTAACTTTAGATCCATCTGGTAAAGTACCTGTAACATTAATTGTTACCTCTTTACCACTTGTAGGTACCATGTTATATTTTCCTACTCCAGAACCTTTTGATAAACCTGGTCCACTTGCAGATACATTGTTATCTGAAATACCAGCAAAAGAAATAGTCATAGGGTTATTAACACCTCTATATACTACATTCATTTTATCAGCAGATATTGTAGCAGAGTTTGGTTTAGGTACTACAGCGTAAGTACTCTTGATTGGAATTGGAACGATAGAATCACCTTCCTTAAACTCCAAAGTACCATTGATTTCACGCTCACCTACAGCACCTGCAGGAAAGTCAAGGACAACTTGACCAGCTTGTGTGTTCTCAATTTCACTACCGTTAACAACAATTTTATCAAAGTTCATTGTATTGTCAAAACGACCTAGAACTACTTTTCCTTTAAAATTTTCGCCACTGAAGAAAGCAGTTTTTTCAGGAATAACAATTGCTTGATAGTTTCTCATTGAAAGCTGTTTTACTTGTTCACCCGCCAGCATTGAAGATAATACTTCAGACTCAGTAGTTTTAATATCAGCTTGTAATTGAGTCATTTTAGTTAAAGAAGCAACTAAAGGGAATCCTTTATAGTGGTAATCTAACCAATCAATAGTGTTTCCATCTCTATTTTTTACAGGCTCTGTAGCAAATTTCTTCTTTACATCATCAGCCATACTTGCTAACTCTGGGTTACCTGCTAAAATATTAGACACTCCATCTCTAAACTTAGCTATTTGATTTAAAAATTCTTCTCCTTCAGGCTTTAGTTTATCTCCTTTAAAGAAATGGTTATCAAGGAAATCTCCTTTATCCATTACTTCATAATCTTTAGGGTCTTCAACCTTAGCAGTCATTTGAGCTTTTAAATCATCTAAATAACTATTAAAATCGGTCGCTAATTTGTCTATTTGATCAGCGTCAGCCTTTAAAGGTCTATACTTAGCTGGTTGCTCGTCTACTTTAGCAGCTAAACCTTCCATAAATGCAGCGTTACGTTCAGTAGCAGCTTCGTTAGACTCGGTTAGCTTTTCGTTCATTAATCCAAATGCCGATAGCACTTCTTTTGACATATTCAATGCTAGCATCGCAATGAAGATCAAATACATCAAGTTAATCATTTTCTGCCTTGCAGATAATTTTCCTCCTGCCATTTTAAATTAGTTTTTTGTTGTTAATTGTTTTAATTAATTGCGAAAATTAAAAACTAATTTAGTTTTTGTTCATAGCAGATAGCATTCCACCATATACTCCATTTAATGAAGAAAGGTTAGATGCTAAAGATTGCATTTGCTCTTTAAGTTTAGTTGCGTTTTCAACAGCTTCTTCGTTAATAGCAGCTTGACGGTTAACGCTTTCTAATTGTACTTTATAAAGGCTGTTTAATGATTCCATTTGTGCAGCAGCAAGAGATAATTCTTCTCCATACTTTTTAGTAGCAGCAATTGAATCTACAGTTGGGCTAATGCTTTTAGCAGCACCTTCGAAGTTTTTGATGCTTTCACCTAAGCTAGTCATAAGCTCACCATCAATTTTAGCTTCTTTTAATAAGTTATCTAATTTCTTAGACAATAAACCTTCAGCGTCTTTTGGCTCTTCAGCTTTTTTCTTTTTGTTTGAAGAAGCTCCTCCAGCCAATTCTGGGTATACTAAAGACCAGTCTAATTCATCGTCTACTGGTTCGAATGCAGATAATGCGAATATAATTGCCTCAGTAATAAGACCGATTGCTAACATAACATTACCAGTTAAAAATCCAATTTCGAAGTGAATAATTTTGAATAGTGCTCCAATGATTACTACTGATGCTCCTAGTCCGTAAGCCATGTTCATGAACCTCTTACTTGCTTTTGATTGTGCCATAATTTTTGTGTTTTTAGTTTAAGTTAAATATTACCTAAGTAGGTTAGTATTAATTGTTAATTTAAGTTGTTGTTGTTTTTAATTTCTTGCGTTGTTTGTTACTTCAGTACCCATGTAATCTTGTACTGTTCTAAATCCTATGTAACTTCTTGCAGAATCAGCATATTCATAATCTCTTGAGCTTACTTGTAAGAAATATGCAACATCTTTCCATGATCCACCACGTACTACTTTACGCTCATTATCAGGATCGTTTACATTAGGGTTAATTGTTGAAGAGTATTCATAAGAACCTGGATCATAAGAACCGTACACCCATTCTGACACATTACCTGCCATATTGTATAAGTTGTAGTCGTTTGGCTCATATGCATCAGCTTCTACAGTATATAAAGCTTGGTCAGCAGCATAATCTCCTCTTAAAGGCTTAAAGTTTGCCATAAAACAACCTCTGTCATTTTTAGTATATGGTCCACCCCAAGGGAAAGTTGCTCCTTGCAATCCACCTCTTGCAGCATATTCCCATTCTGCTTCTGAAGGCAGTCTGAATGAATTCACAAAAGCTTTACCTTTACTCTTTTGGTAACCATTTTTATTTAATGTTCTCCACTGACAGAAAGCATTTGCTTGTTTCCATGACACTCCTACTACAGGATAATCTCCGTAAGCATCATGCCAAAAATAATCGTTATGCATTGGCTCATTATAAGAGTAAGCGAAGTCTCTAATCCAAGCAGTAGTATCAGGATACACCTCAACCTCTTCAGTAATTAATACATCTTTACGTCTTAGGTTTTTGTTTTTAGCTGCTTTTTTAATGTCCATATAAGTATACTGGAACTTGAATTTTTTCACATCCCAAGTACGTTGTCCATTGTAAGATTCCTCAATTGGTAAATACATTGTATCCATAACCTCAGCATAGTACTCATCTGGATATTCAGAAGTATCAAAAATCAAATCTACATCATGATTTAATTTTCTTCCTTCATAACCAGTTGGCCCAAGTCCACTATAATTATCAATCATGTATTTTTCATAAACACTCATGTTTGTAGTATCGGCATCTTTAAAGGCAAATTCGCCAGTACCACCATCGTCAGGTGTTAATCCAAAATCATCTGCAATAATTGCAAGGTTAGTTCTAATAATTGAGTCTCTTACCCAATTAACAAACTGACGATACTCACTGTTAGTGATTTCAGTTTCGTCCATGTAGAACGCTCTAACTGTAGCAGTTCTTGTTGGTGCATCTTGCACACCAGCTAGGTCATCATCTGATTTACCCATAATAAATGCTCCACCTGGAACAAGCGTCATTCCATAGGGCTTTTCAGGATGCCATTTCTTTCCTTTAACTCCAACTAGTTCTCCTCTGTCTCCAGAGCCACAACTAACTAATAGAGCTAACACAGCGGTTAATAAAGCAAACTTCTTCATATTCATAGAAACTCGAGGTTAAATTAGTTTAAAATTGTTCGGTTATTAAATGTTAAATTTTTAAAAAAAATTTGTTTTCCCAATTTTGAGGCAGTAAACATATCCATATATTTTCAAAAAAACAATTTTTTTTTATTTTTTTTTGCACTTCATCCTGAAAAGCATGCATTTCATCGATGAAATTGACTTTTAGGATTAAAAAAGTAAATATACTAAAAACTATTCTTTTTATACGCCTTATACCATCTTTCAGGTATTTTTCCATGGCTTGCCTCTACATAATCTTCATGCGTGCATGGTAATAACGTATGCTTTTTTAATTTATTATTAACATTTGGCAAAAAAGGTATTTCTATCCACCAACGTCCAGTTTTTATACTCCTATAAAAAATAAGATCTTCATCTTCTACTAACACATTGAATTTTTGATAGTTATTGTCATCTTTAAAATCGTCGTCTTTTACTCGACAATTTACGCCCTCGACGAAATACCAAATTATTTGTGCAACTAACATTGCAGTGACTTCATCTTCTCTTGAAAGTTTATATTCATAAATCCCAAATGAAGATACTTTATTACTTATACCAGCATACCTTGAAATAGCACAAACTTCCTTTCCGTCAAGTCCATTTGGTGAGTACTTTTGCTTTTCTCCAACTTCAGATGCTTTTACAGATTTTAAATCGACACTCACTAAATGAGCATCTCTCATTACTGGCTCTACTAAACTTATATTATTAGACACCTCTCCTAAACGATACGCTTCAAAATAAAGCTTATCCATTAAATCAATTTCTTCTTGCGGATTGAAATAGGTTTGATATCCTATTGTAGAATAATTAAAGAGGTTAAATGGTTGCTCTAGTATAATCTTACCTAAATAACTATTATTCTTTATTGGTTGTGTTGAATCGCCTAAATCAAAATTACTATCTACATTTACAATATTAACCATTGGTATAACATTATCGTAAGCGCGATAATTAGCATAGGTTAAATCTTGACTTCCTCCTAATATTACAGGTATTATCTTTTTTTCAAGTAAAACAGTGATTATTGTTTTAAGAGCAAAGTAGGTATCTTCTACTGAATCTCCTTGATGAATATCGCCTAAATCGGCAAGTTTGGTATTCCAGTTTCCAGGGAAAAGTGCATAGAGTGCTTTTCTTACATTGGTAAAATCAACCATGTCACCAATGTAATTGACATCATTACGATTTTCTAATACACCAATGATAGCAATTTTGACATCCTCTAAATCTGGAATTCCTTTTTGAGCAGAGTGAACTTTTATTTTTCTTCCTAGTGCTTGTTGAGACAGCAACTCGTTATGAGCTAAAACAGTATCGGAAACAGGAGAAAGAAAATTAAAGTTCATGTATTATTTCTTTTTTGTGGTTGTCTTTTTCTTTGTGGCTTTTTTCTTAGGAGCAGCTTTTTCTAAAATTTCTTTAGCTTCTTCTAAAGTCATATCAGTTACGTCAACAGTTTTTTGAAGCTCAACTTTAGTTTTACCTTTTATAACATTGTGTCTTCCCCAACGTGCTTTTTCAACTCGTATACCTTCACTTTCCCAAGAGTGCACTAATTTATCCTTTTCTTTTTGAATTTTGTCCTCTATTAACTCAATAATATCAGAATCGGAAAGATTATCCCAATCATACTTCTTGTTTACGTTGATAAACATGTTGTTCCACTTTATAAATGGTCCAAAACGTCCTTTACCTTTTTGAACTGGCAACTCCTTATACATATATATAGGAGCATCGGCTTTTTGTTTTTCTTTTATTAAAACAATAGCGTCATCCATTTCTACACTTAGAGGATCAACACCTGCAGGTAATGACACAAACTTTTTACCAAACTTAACATAAGGTCCAAAGCGTCCGTTGTTAACTTCAACCTCTTCTCCTTCATAAGTTCCTAAACTTTTTGGAAGCTTAAATAAATCCATTGCTTCTTCATAAGTTATAGTATTTAATTGTTGGTCTGGTGTTAAACTCGCAAACTGAGGTTTTTCTTCGTCATCAACTGTTCCTATTTGTACCATAGGTCCAAACTTACCTAAACGCACACTCACTTGCTTACCTGTTTTTGGATCGGTTCCTAAAACACGTTCACCAGATTCTCTATCGGCATTTTCTTGAACATCCTCAACTTGCGGATGAAAATCTTTATAAAAGTCTTTCATCATTTTAGACCAATCTACTTTACCTTCAGCAATATCATCAAAATCTTCTTCAACTTTTGCTGTAAAGTTATAGTCTAAGATATATTCGAAATGATTCACCAAGAAATCCGTTACAATCATTCCTATATCAGTAGGCACTAGTTTACCTTTATCTGAACCTACTTTTTCTGTAAGTTTCTTATCTTTTATTGCACCTTGTTGCATGGTTAATTGAGAATAGTCTCTTGCAACACCATCCACAGTTCCTTTTTCAACATAATTTCTGTTTTGAATTGTTGAAATTGTTGGCGCATATGTAGATGGACGACCAATACCTAACTCTTCTAATTTCTTTACCAAAGATGCTTCAGTATATCTAGCAGGTGGTCTTGTATAACGCTCAGTAGCTGTAATGTAATTATTAAGCAAGGTCTCGTTTACTTTCATTGCTGGCAACATTCCGTCTTGCTCTGCATCTTCATCATCAGTACCTTCAAGGTAAACCTTTAAGAACCCATCAAAAGTGATTACCTCTCCATTAGCTGTAAAGGTCTCATTGTGCGTTGAAGCACTTATTTTTACATTGGTACGTTCTAATTGTGCTTCACTCATTTGAGAAGCAATGGCACGTTTCCAAATTAAATCGTATAGTCTTGCTTGGTCTCTATCTGCATTAACAGAATGTGCAGAAAAATCGGTTGGTCTAATAGCCTCATGCGCTTCTTGAGCTCCTTTAGCTTTACCTTTATAATTTCTAGGCTTACTATAGCTAGAGCCATAAGCATTTTTAATTTCGGCCTCGGCACCTTTTCTCGCCTCGTCTGATAAGTTAACACTATCAGTTCTCATATAGGTTATCAATCCAGCTTCATACAAACGTTGTGCATTTGACATGGTTCTACTTACTGAAAACCCTAATTTTCTAGCAGCTTCTTGTTGTAAGGTTGATGTTGTAAATGGTGCTGCTGGTGATTTTTTAGCAGGCTTTTTTTCGAGGTTAGCAACTTTAAAGTCTGCTGAAATATTCTGCTCTAAAAACTTATACGCTTCTTCTTTGCTAGAAAAGTTCTTAGGTAATTTTGCTTTAAAAGCTTGACCGTCTTCGTTAGTGAACTCTGCATCAATCCTATAAGATGCTTCAGGTGAAAACTCTTGAATTTCGCGTTCACGCTCTACAATAAGTCTTACTGAAACTGACTGCACACGACCAGCAGATAAACCACCTTTAACTTTTCGCCATAGTACTGGAGATAATTCGTAACCTACAATTCTATCTAATACACGACGTGCTTGTTGCGCATCAACTAAATCGTAATCAATACCTCTTGGGTTTTCTATTGCACGTTGAATTGCTGTCTTGGTAATTTCATGAAAAACGATTCGTTTGGTCTTTGATTTGTCTAGTTTTAACGTTTCAGCTAAATGCCACGCAATAGCTTCTCCTTCGCGATCCTCATCACTTGCTAACCAAACCGTTTCGGCTTTTGCTGCTAGCTCTTTTAGTTTTTTTACGACATCTCGCTTGTCTCTAGACACCTGATATTTAGGCTTAAAATCTCCATCAACATCTACTCCAAGTTCTTTTGAAGGCAAGTCGGCAATGTGACCAAAGCTAGATTCAACTTTAAAATCCTTACCTAAAAATTTTTCGATAGTTTTAGCCTTTGCAGGTGACTCAACAATTACTAGATTCTTCGCCATAAATCATTTTTTAAGGCTACAAATGTATGTCAAAAAAATTTTATGCACCTAATTTTTCATTCTTTCAATAAAAAAAGCCTGAAAACATTCAGGCTTTTTTTATATCTTTTTTAATGCTATTCGTTATGAATCAGAGCACCTCCATCCCAATCTTCAAGCCAATATATTGCAGTCTCATTATTGTTGCTTCCTAAATAAAACTGAAATGTTCTAGTGATAACAGCTGTACAGACTTCAATATTGGTAAAATCAACACGTATCGACCTACTAGGAGGAACAGATGTTGTTTCCAAACCATCAGTAACTAAGTCTGCTTCCCAAGAAGTTCCATCACATCCGCTAGCTGATAAGGTAACCATCAAACAATCACCATCTATTTCGGCATTTTGAATAGAAAAACTAGATGACGACTCTTGATTAAATAATTCTTCATCAAAAATCATTTGGTCTCCACATTCATTATTTGAACCATTGTCATCATCGGAATTACACCCTAAAAGCAACAGTAGAAAAACAAACGACATGTACTTTTTTAAAATCATAACTACACTGTATTTAGTTTAAGTCTAGCACACTAATTTGCTGTAAAGTTCCTTCACCATACTCATATTGATACACAATATTATCACCTATCATGATGAGTACATCATCCATAGGCACTACGTCTTTTGCTTGCAGGTCAATAAATGTTTGTGATAATTGTAGCTGTATTGGATCAGTTTTGTCATATACTTTCAAACCTGAAGTACCATCGCACACGTAAAGACTATTTCCTTTAAAACCTAACCCATAAGGATTATCTAAAAAATATGCAGCCACAAGAGTTGGATAAGCTTTATCACTTATATCGATAACCTCCAGAACACTTTCTTGTTGACCACACTCATTACCTCCTCTAAGTGTTAAATAAGCATAGTCTCCATCAACCACAACAGGATCACACCCTTCCCAATGTATAAACTCTGACACATAACTTGGATTAGCTGCATTTTCTAAACTATAAATATACATTCCGTTACTTCCTCCTAAATACAAATAGCCATCAGCATGAAACATTGTTTCAATATTCCAACCAGAATATTGTGTAGTCACCAGATTAGGTTGTGCGAGGTTTTCAATATTAAAAATAGACATTTCAGACACTCCTACCGTGTACAAATAATTATCTACAATTTGAAAACGCGCCAACGAACCTCCTGTACCAACATCACCAGATGCTCCTCCATTAAAAGTCTCTAACACTGCATCATCATTTATTACTTCGCGTTGTTGCTGAACAAGTTCCCAACCAACAATAACATCGTTTTCTGGGTTATAATCTCCAAACTCAGCAACATCGGTTCCTACAGGAATTTGGTAATTATAATATGAAAACACATCCTCTAAACGCTCAACCATTTGGATGTTGTTAATATTTGAAATATCAAACACTAACAAATCAATAGAACTATCGGCAAACAAATAATTATCTTTAATTGAAATATCTACATTTCCTGGTATCTTAATTGAAGATATTTGTTGAGGAGAAGCAGGATTACTATTATCTATAATATGCACACCTTTAAACTCATCATTAACAAAAATATAATCTTGGTACACATAAATTTTACCAGCTTCATCAATGGTTTGAGAAGGTAATATTTCAACTGAGTTTCTAAATTCTGCTTTACTCATTACTTGCGGAATAGCAACGTTTACTGTTTCGTACTGAATGTCGTCATCATTGCACGACCAAAGCACAAACACCAACAAGAGGCATAAAAGATTTTTCATAGATTGATTAGTTTACAAGTAGATGCAAAATCCATAAAAAGGTTGCGTGAGTTTTTGTTAAAACTGCTGACCCTCACCTATTCTATCTATCTCTTTTTCATCTAGTCCCACTGAATCTTTATAAATGTAATACAATGGCAACACTGTAAATGATGCTGTAACTAATACACCAATAAAGCACATTAGAATACCTACTACTTGAGCCAACATACCAGAAACTAAAATAAGTCCAAAAGTAATGAGCCATTTTTTGTTTCCTAAATTAAATGCAGCTTTAGTAATTTCGGAAGGTGAAAGGTGCGGATTAAATGCAAATATTACGTTCATTAATGTAACAGGCACCATAACATAAAATAACGGTAAAACGCATAAAAGTGTAGCTGCAAACGTAATTCCGAAAGAGATGAGGGACAATGAAAACACTTTACCTAAATATGGTTTTTTCAAAAAGTAGAAATAATCCTCTTTACCAACTTCATCAAGGTCTTTCATTTTACAAATTCTTAAGAATGCTGCTTTTAACGCAAACCCAATTACCATTGCAAAAAACGAGAAAACTAGCATCATTAAATAAAATGGAATCATAAGAGCAAAATTAGGTTCTCCAGACTCTAGCGCTTGAGGATCAAACAAACCCATAGCTATTAAAGGCAAATACATTATAATGTAAAACGGAATCATTAAAGCCATAGTAAGAATGGTCATGACAAGTCCTTGCACCCAGACCTTTTTAAAAAGCTCAATACTTCTGTTGAAAATATCACCAAAATCTAAATCTTTAGCGTTTTGGATTTTTAATTGTAGTTCTGTGAATGTCATAATTTTTTATAGTTGATTTATTGTAAAAGTACACTAAAATTCATCTTTAGCAAAAACAGAATACACACTGTCACTTTGTCATAAATTGCAAATTAATTGTATCTTTGCACACTTATTGACTGATAGAAATTTTCAGTATAGAATATGGAAAAGATAATAGACGAAAACAAACAAGGTGAACGCCTTATTTTAGAAACTAAAGACGGAAACACACGTAAGCTTTTTATTGAAAGTTATGGTTGTGCCATGAACTTTAGCGATAGTGAAATTGTTGCTTCAATTTTACAAAATGAAGGATTTAATACTACTCAAAGCCTTGAAGATGCCGATTTGGTTTTGGTAAACACTTGCTCCATTAGAGACAAAGCTGAGCAAACCGTAAGAAAACGTCTTGAAAAATATAATGCTGTAAAACGAAGTGTAAACCCTAAAATGAAAGTTGGTGTTTTAGGTTGTATGGCAGAACGCTTAAAGAGCAAATTCCTTGAGGAAGAAAAAATAGTTGACCTTGTTGTAGGTCCTGATGCTTACAAAGACTTACCCAATCTACTTGCTGAAGTAGATGAAGGCAGAGATGCTATAAATGTTATTCTTTCAAAAGAAGAAACTTATGGAGACATTTCTCCTGTGCGTTTAAATACAAATGGTGTTACCGCTTTTGTATCGATTACGCGTGGTTGCGATAATATGTGTACATTTTGTGTAGTACCTTTTACTCGTGGTCGTGAGCGCAGTAGAGACCCTCAAAGTATTATTGAAGAAGTTAACGATCTTTGGAACAGAGGATTTAAAGAAATTACACTTCTAGGTCAAAACGTTGATAGTTATTTATGGTATGGTGGCGGACTCAAAAAAGATTTTGAAAAAGCTACTGATATGCAAAAAGCCACTGCTGTAAATTTTGCTAAACTGCTAGAGCTTTGTGCCCAAGCGCAACCTAAAATGCGTATTCGTTTTTCCACTTCAAATCCGCAGGATATGACTTTGGATGTGGTTGAGTCTATGGCAAAATATGACAACATATGCAACTACATACATTTACCTGTACAAAGTGGAAGCGACAGAATATTAAAGGAAATGAATCGTCAACATACTCGCGAAGAGTACATAGAACTTATTGACAACATCAAGCGCATTATTCCTGATTGCACAATAAGTCACGATATGATTGTTGGTTTCCCAACTGAAACTGAACAAGATCATCAAGACACGCTAACTTTAATGGAGCATGTAAAATATTCATTTGGATACATGTTTGCCTATTCTGAACGACCAGGAACACTAGCGGAACGAAAAATGGAAGATGACGTTCCTGAACCAGTTAAAAAAAGAAGATTAGCCGAAATTGTAGCCTTACAGCAAAGACACAGTTTATACAGAACACAACAAGAAACCAATAAAATTGTTGAAGTCCTTATTGAAAAAGACTCTAAAAAGTCTTCTAACCATTGGTCTGGAAGAACACAACACAATACTGTTGCTGTGTTCCCAAAAGAACATTATAAAATTGGTGATTTTGTAAATGTAAAAATCACCGATTGTACAACTGCTACACTTATTGGTGAAGCTGTTGGATATTCAAATAATAATTAAACACATGTCGCCTCGAGCGCAGTCGAGAGGTCTTTATTAGGTCTCGACTACACTCGACCTGACAAACTATAATATAACATGGAATCAGTTCAAGCTATAAAACAACGTTTTGGCATTATTGGCAACGACCCAAAACTCAATCGTGCCATAGAAAAAGCCATACAGGTTTCTCCTACTGATATTTCGGTATTAGTTACAGGAGAAAGTGGTGTTGGTAAGGAAAGTATTCCAAAAATTATACATCAATTATCACATCGCAAACACGGAAAATACATTGCAGTAAACTGTGGTGCAATTCCCGAAGGCACCATTGACAGTGAACTATTTGGTCATGAAAAAGGAGCTTTTACAGGAGCAACACAAACACGCTCTGGGTATTTTGAAGTTGCCGATGGTGGTACTATTTTTCTTGATGAAGTTGGAGAACTTCCTTTAACCACTCAAGTAAGGTTACTTCGTGTACTTGAAAATGGCGAATTTATTAAAGTAGGAAGCAGCAAAGTACAAAAAACCAATGTACGCATTGTAGCTGCAACAAACGTTAATATGTTTGAAGCCATCAAAAAAGAAAAATTTAGAGAAGACCTTTATTATCGTTTAAGCACAATAGAAATCAATATTCCACCGCTTCGCGAACGCAAAGAAGATATTCATTTATTGTTTAGAAAATTTGCAAGCGATTTTGCACTTAAATACAAGATGCCAACAGTAAAGTTAACAGATGATGCTGTTAATCTTTTACTAAAATACAGATGGAATGGTAATATTAGGCAACTTCGTAACGTTGCTGAACAAACATCAGTTTTAGAACAAAATAGAACTATTAATGCAGAAGCGTTACGTCATTATCTTCCTGATGCTGGCAGCAACCTTCCTGCTGTGATTAACAATTCAAAATCAGAAAGTGATTTTAGTAACGAACGTGAAATTTTGTACAAGGTGTTGTTTGACATGAAGAGCGATTTAAACGATTTAAAAAAGCTCACTATGGAGTTGATGAAACATGGTAATGGCTCTGACGTTCAAAAAGACAATCAAGGTTTGATACAAAAAATCTATGGCAACAACGATGAAGATGACGATTCAACAATTGAAGATTTAGAAGTATTATCAATTCCTGAAAAAACTATTGATTCAGTTGAAGAGATAAGCAATATTGAAGACGTGCAAGACAAATACCACTTTGCTGAAGAAATTGAAGAAGAAGAAACCTTATCGCTTCATGACAAGGAATTGGAATTAATTAAAAAATCGCTTGAACGTCACAACGGAAAACGTAAATTAGCAGCTGCCGAACTTGGAATAAGTGAACGCACGCTTTATAGAAAAATTAAGCAATACGATTTGTAAATGAAAGCATTAAAATATAGTCTATTAATATGTATTTCTGTTTTAATCACAGGATGTAAGGTTAAGTATTCGTTTACTGGTGTGCAGGATTTAAAAGCCGAAACCTTTCAAGTTAATTACTTCCAAAATAACTCAGCACTTATTGAACCTGGTTTAGATAGAGATTTTACGCAAGCGTTACAAGACCTTATTCAAAACCAAACGAGTCTTAGCTTGGTAAACTCTGGTGGAGATTTAATTTATGAAGGTGAAATTACTGAATATAGAATTTCTCCAACTACAGCCACTGCCAACAATACTGCAGCTCAAAACAGACTTACTATAAGTGTTAATGTTCGTTTTTTTGATAAAGATGCTCCTGAAGAAGATTTTGAACAGCGTTTTTCATTTTTCTATGATTATGATGGTGATGCGCAACTTATAGGCAGTCAAAAAGACACTGCACATGAAGAGATTTTTGAACGTCTTACACAAGATATTTTTAATGCTACTTTAGCAAAATGGTAAATTACTAATGCAGTTGCAAGATTTTACATATTTACTTCAAAACCCGCAAAACATCACTACAGATCAAATTAGCGGCATTACTTCGGTTATTGAAGAGTATCCTTATTTTCAACCAGCAAGAGCACTATACCTCAAAGCCTTAAAAAACAAACAAAGCTTTAAATACAATCTTGAATTAAAAACTACTGCAGCCTACACTACTGACAGAAGTATTCTATTCGATTATATTACCAGTGATGCGTTTAACCAAAATGAAATATCTCAGATTATAAAGCAAAACTATGAGCATTTAAAAACTATTGAAGTTAAAGATGCCGACGATATTTCAGTAAATAAAAGTGTAACTATTGACGACGCACTTAAACAACATATAAAAGATACTGAAGGTGTTTTGGATCCAAATTTATTTGAGGAAAAATTCATCGCAAAAAATGTTGAACAATTTATTTCCGACATTAACGATGCTCCAAAAATTCCAATCATAGATATTGATACTGACAATATTGAACCTTCTCCAAAAGAGCAACTAAACATTGGGAAACCATTAGAGTTTAACAAGGCTGAAACACACTCGTTTACAGAGTGGTTAAAGATTACTAGTTTTAAACCTATCGAGCGAGAATCCTCAATAGAAGTAGACGAAACAAACGACACTCAAGAGGAAGCACAAGAATCTACCATTGATAAAAAGTTTGAACTTATAGATAAGTTTTTAAGTGAAAATCCTAAGATTGTACCTGTAAAAGATACCAAACCTCAACAAAATTTAGCGCAACCTAAACCAGAGCAAAATGATGGTTTAATGACCGAGACTTTAGCTAGAATTTATCTAGAACAAAAAAACTATGATAAGGCAATTCAATCTTATAAAATATTAAGTTTGAAATATCCAGAAAAAAGTGGTTTCTTTGCAGACCAAATTAAAGCAGTAAAAAAATTACAAGAAAATAATCAATAAATAATGACACAGTTTACAATATTTTTAGTTCTTATAGTTATTGTAGCATTTTTATTAATAGTAGTAATCATGGTGCAAAATCCAAAAGGTGGTGGTTTATCATCTTCATTTGGTGGTGGAGGTACTCAACAATTAGGAGGTGTTAAAAAGACAACCGACTTTTTGGACAAAAGTACTTGGACATTAGCAACAGTATTATTGTTATTAATCCTTTTGTCAAACTTTGCAATTGGAGGAGCTAATGGTTCTGAATCTAAAGCATTAGACCAAGACGAAGCTACAACTACAACTCAAGACGCATTACCAACCAGTACAGAAACTGCTGATGATACTGCAACAGTAGGAGATTCAGTTCAGTAATTTCTGATTATACAATTTAAGAATGCCAACTTTATGTTGGCATTTTTTTTTGCCCTAAAATGAAAAAATGTCAGTTACAATGTATTGGCACATTTTTAGCATAACGCTTAAGCGTTAAACACATTTTAATAACCAAAAAAAGAAATATAAAAATGGCATTAAACATTAAACCTTTAGCAGACAGAGTTCTAGTAGAACCTGTAGAGGCTGAAACCAAAACAGCTTCAGGAATCATTATTCCAGACAACGCCAAAGAAAAACCTCAAAAGGGTAAAGTTGTCGCTGTTGGTAAAGGCACAAAAGACGAAGCAATGACAGTAAAAGTTGGTGACACAGTACTTTATGGGAAGTACTCTGGCACTGAACTAAAACTTGAAGGCAAAGACTATTTAATTATGCGCGAGAGTGACATTTTCGCAATTGTTTAATCATCATTTAAAAACCAAATAAAATGGCAAAAGATATAAAATTTGATATTGAAGCACGCGACGGATTAAAACGTGGCGTGGACGCATTGGCAAATGCAGTAAAAGTAACTTTAGGACCAAAAGGTAGAAATGTAATTATTGGTAGAAGCTTTGGCGCTCCTCAAGTCACTAAAGATGGTGTTTCTGTAGCTAAAGAAGTAGAGCTTGAAGACGAGCTTGAAAACATGGGAGCACAAATGGTAAAAGAAGTAGCTAGTAAAACCAACGATTTAGCTGGAGATGGGACAACTACTGCAACAGTTTTAGCTCAAGCTATTGTAAAAGAAGGCTTAAAAAACGTTGCTGCTGGTGCTAATCCAATGGATTTAAAACGTGGTATTGACAAAGCTGTTGAAGCCATTACTGCTAACCTAGAAAAGCAAGCTAAAAAAGTAGGAAACTCATCTGAAATGATTAAGCAAGTAGCGTCTATCTCTGCAAATAACGATGACACTATTGGTGAGTTAATTTCTCAAGCATTTTCTAAAGTTGGAAAAGAAGGTGTAATTACTGTTGAAGAAGCTAAAGGAACTGATACTTATGTTGACGTTGTTGAAGGTATGCAGTTTGACAGAGGTTACCTATCGCCTTACTTTGTAACTGATAGCGATAAAATGATTGCTGATTTAGAAAACCCATACATTTTATTATTTGACAAAAAGATTTCTAACTTACAGGAAATCCTTCCAATATTAGAACCAGTTGCTCAATCTGGTCGTCCATTATTAATCGTTGCTGAAGATGTTGAAGGACAAGCTTTAGCTACTTTGGTTGTAAACAAACTACGTGGTGGACTTAAAATTGCTGCTGTAAAAGCTCCTGGTTTTGGTGACAGACGTAAAGCAATGCTAGAAGATATTGCGATCTTAACTGGTGGTGTTGTGATTTCTGAAGAAAGAGGATTCTCTTTAGAAAATGCCGATTTAAGCATGTTAGGTACTGCTGAGTCAGTTATGATTGACAAAGACAATACAACAATAGTTAACGGTTCTGGTAAATCTGCTGATATTAAAGCTAGAGTAAATCAAATTAAAGCACAAATTGAAACTACAACTAGCGATTATGACAAAGAAAAACTTCAAGAGCGTTTAGCTAAACTTGCTGGTGGTGTTGCTGTATTATACGTTGGTGCTGCAAGTGAGGTTGAAATGAAGGAAAAGAAAGACAGAGTTGACGATGCTTTACATGCTACAAGAGCTGCTGTTGAAGAAGGTATTGTTGCTGGTGGTGGAGTTGCTTTAGTAAGAGCTAAATCGGTTTTAGAAAAACTTACTACAGAAAACCTTGATGAAACTACAGGTGTACAAATTGTAAACAAAGCTATTGAAGCACCTTTAAGAACCATAGTAGAAAATGCTGGTGGTGAAGGTAGTGTTGTAATCTCTAAAGTAATGGAAGGTAAAAAAGATTTTGGTTTTGATGCTAAAACTGAAACTTACGTAGATATGCTTAAAGCTGGAATCATTGACCCTAAAAAAGTAACACGTATTGCTTTAGAAAATGCAGCTTCAGTTTCTGGTATGATTTTAACTACTGAATGCGCTTTAGTTGATATTAAAGAAGACGCTCCTGCAATGCCTCCAATGGGAGGAGGCGGAATGCCAGGTATGATGTAAAACAAAGTTTTTTAAAAACTAAAAAAGCCTCAAGACAATCTTGAGGCTTTTTTTTGGCATAAATATTGTGACTGAATCTCTTAATCGCTATTCACTCTAAAACTTATAATTATGAAAAACAATTATTCTCATCGCTTAAATCTTACCACCAAACATTTATCTTCTTTACTAATTTTAATCATTTTTATTTTAAACACAACCAAAGTATTAAGTCAAAAACCCAATCTAAAAGAAACTACCGAAAATGCCTACGCTAAATATTTTAATGCAGAACGAGAAACTATTTACTTACACTTTAACAAGCATACTTTTTTAACAAACGAACCAATATGGTTCAAAGGTTATGTGTACGACAAAAAAAATGGTATTCCTTATATTACAACTTCAAATGTATATGTAACACTTTACGATAAAAACGGTAAAGAAATAGAAACCAAACTATTTTATTGTGAAAATGGAATGTTTACTAGCAGTTTTGATGTAGATACAAGTTTAGCAACAGGTTATTATTTTTTTAAGGCGTATACTAACTGGATGAAAAACTTTAAAGAGGATGAATCTTTCACCTCTAGTCCTATTCAAATTTTAAATCAACATTCCAATCAAGAAACCACTAATAATAAAATATTAGACTATGATTTACAGTTCTTGCCTGAAGGTGGACATTGCATAGTAGATGTCACCAATTCAATAGGTTTTAAAATTATTAATTGTAGTGGAGAAAGCCTTGAAATTGAAGGTATAATAACTGATTCAAACGACAAGACCATAATGCCTTTTAAAAGTAACACATTTGGAATGGGTAAGTTTGATTTATTGATGAAAAAAGGCGAAACCTACAACGCTATTTATAACATTAATGGCAAGAATTATAAAACCCCTTTACCTCAAAGTGAAGCTTTAGGATACTCTTTTTCTGTTAACAACCATATCAATACTAATATGGTTTACATAACACTTAAAACAAATAAAGCAACACAAGCATTGGAAGCTAATAAAACGTATTATTTAGCTATACACCAAAACAACAAAAGTTCAATTACTGAATTAAACACTTCAGTTTTAAAAACTGAATACACTATACCTATTTCATCAAAAACTCTTCCTTACGGAGTAAACACTATTACTTTATTTGATGATGAATTAAATCCACTTTTGGAACGCATGATATTTAATCCTAAAAACAAGGATTTTATGAGAGCTACAGTTGAAAAGACATCAAGCTCTTCAGATTCAATTGGAATAAAAATCAACCTAAAAGACAACAAGAAAATCGCTACTTCTACTAGCCTAAGTGTTTCTGTTTTACCGCTTGAAACCAAAGCAATAAACACCAATAAAAGTATAATAAGCAACTTATTAATTGACCCTTACATAAATGGTTCTTTTGAAAACTCAGAATATTACTTCAATAATTTTGATCGAATAAAAGCTTTGCACCTAGATTTAGTATTATTAACCCAAGGCTGGAGTAAATATAGTTGGGAAGATATCAAAAATGGCGAACAAGAATTAATTATTCCTTTTGATAAAGGGGTTTCAATTACAGGAACACTTAATGAACCAATAGACGAAGACTCTAATTACCAAGTTCATATGTTTTCTCTAGTTAACAACATTAACGAAACTAAATATATAGACAATAATAAACAATTTAACTTTGAGAATTATTTCATAGCAGATTCTTCTAAAGTACATTTCAATGTGCTTAAAAACGGAAAAAAAATAACCGACCCAAAGTTGTATGCAAGAGTAATAAGCTCAGGAAAAACTTCACTAAATCAATTATTTTCTATTCCTAATACTTGTGTTTTTGAAACTTTACCAATAGATACTGTTAACAGCTACAATGACATGGAGTTTGAAGGCGAATTACTAGATACTATAAACTTACACACGAAAATAGTTGATAAAAAAGCGCATCTTAAGAACAAAAAAGCCTATATTGGAGATGCTTATAGTATAGGTGTAAAAATTGATTCTATCCAAGAAAGAATGTATTCTTTCGTATCTGATATTATAGACGCAAATGGTTTTATGTCTTACCAAGCGCAAGGAAAAGTTATTATTATAAATAAGCGTCCTATTTCTATTAAAGCTGGTTCTAGCCCTTTATTAATAATTGATGGTGCCAATATGGGAACAGATTATGACATACTGTATAACATGCCTTTAAATCAAGTTGATGAAATATATTTTAATAAATCTGGTCTTGGATATGGAGTAAGAGGAGGTGCAGGAGTAATAAGTATATTTTTAAAGAAAAGTTATGGAGTTGGAGCTAAAGGAGATTTTAAAAGGTATGCTAACACACTAATAACAACTGGAGGATTTTCTCCTGAAAAAGAATTTTATATACCACTTTTTTATTTGAACTCGCCTAGTAACTTTATGTCATATGGAGCTATTGATTGGAAACCAAAACTTACAACAAACGAAAAAGGTTCAGTTGAATTTAACATAAAAAATACGTCAATAAAAAAGCTACTTTTAATCATCGAAGGTTTTTCAATTAATGGAAATTTGATTTCTGAAACTAAAGAATTACTATTAGACTAAGCCCAACCTAAAATATGAAAAACACACTTGTTTTAACTATAATGATTGCTCTATTTTTCTCAAAAAACATAGCATCACAAACTAATGAAAAGTCAAAAATAGAGCAAGCATATACTTCATATTTTAATACTGAAAGAGAAACTATTCATTTACATATTAACAAAAACATCTTTATAAGTAACGAACCTATTTGGTTCAAAGGTTATGTCTACGATAAAAAAAATGGAGTTCCTTTTATAAACACAACAAATGTTTACATATCGTTACTAGACTCAAACGGTAAGGAGATAACAAACAAATTATTTTTTGCCCAAAACGGTTATTTCACAGGAAGCCTAGACACCAACAATTTAATTGCAGGTGACACCTATTATATAGTTGCTTATACAAACTGGATGAATAATTTTAAAGAAGACGAAGCTTACGTCTCTATGCCTATACATATCCTCAACCCAAATTCTGATTTAAACACAAGTGCAACTAAAGATTCTACAACCGAAAAACTTAAACATGATTTACAGTTTTTACCTGAAGGCGGTTATAGCATTATAGGCGTTACAAACACTTTTGGTTTCAAAATCACTGATTGTAACGCTAGAGGATTAGAAATAGATGGCTCAATAGTCAATTCTAAAAATGAACCGATAACCAACTTTAAAAGTAACATTTTTGGTTTAGGTAAGTTTGATTTATTACCAGAGAAAAACGAAAAATACACAGCTAAATATACAGTTAATGGTATAGACTATTCTAAGGAAATAGTAATTGATGGTGAAGAGGGGTTTGCTATTTCGGTTAATAATTATACAAATCAAGAGTTAACCTATATAACCCTAAAAACAAACGACGTAACACTTAAAAACAATACAGGACTAACTTACTACTTAGTGATAAATCAAAACAACAAAGTAGTGGTTATTGATTTAAAAGTTGACGATTTAAAAACAAGCAATGTTATTCCTGTAAACAAAAAAAATCTAGTATCAGGAATAAATACAATTACATTATTTAACGAAAAATCTGAACCATTAATTGAACGCTTAATTTTTAACTACGACGACTCATTAATTTTAAACTCAGATATTATTGTAAATACTAAAACTAATGATTCTATCCCTTTATCAATCAAAACATTTACCCATACTAAAACACCAATAGCTTCTAATTTAAGTATTGCTATTTTACCAGACGATACTCTAACACAAACCAATAACCAGAATTTAATAAGCTCTTTTTTATTAAAGCCTTATGTGAAAGGTTATATTCAAAATCCTAATTATTATTTTACTGATATTAACAGGTTAAAAACATATGAGCTAGACTTGCTTTTATTAACTCAAGGCTGGAGCAAGTATAAATGGGAAAATATAAAAACCGGAACCCCAAAAATAACTCACAATTTTGATGCTGGACTTTCAATAAAAGGTTCATTAAATCCTCCAAAATCCAGTGTGCCTTACACCATTCAAATGTTTTCAATCACTAATCAAATTAATGAATCAACAACGCTAGTCAACAACAGTTTTTCTTTTAACAACTTTTACTTAAAAGACTCTGCATCTATAAACTTTACTGTTTTAAAAGGAGACAAAGTAATTAATAATTTAAAGCCTTACATTGATATTACTGACAACAATCGTAAGCTGCTAAAACAACCTACACTTCCTTTAATAAATAAATGCAAGACAACCATAACAAATAGTTTTTCTCTAGAACACGCAAGCAGTCTAGGACAAGAATTAGACACTATCAACCTTACTTATGTACACAAAAAAAATAGTGATACAATCTTACAAAACCGCAAAGAATATATAGCTAATAGGTATAGTAAAGGAATTAAAGTAGACGATGAATTAAGAAGAATGTACTCATATGTAACTGATATAATTAATTCTCATGGCTTTGTCGTTGATCAACTGCAAGGTGCAGGAGTTGTAAAAATAAAAAATCGTAACCCTGTAACTTTTATGGCGAGTAATGAACCTTTACTTATCATTGACGGATCAAGCTACGATAGAAATTATGATATATTATATAACATGACACTAGAGCATGTAGACGAAATATTTATTGATCCTGACGGAAATGGATATGGTTCTAGAGGTGGTGCAGGTATTATTAGAATATATTTAAAACAGAGTTACAAGTTAGATTACACTAAAAAAGCCATTGCAAATGAATTTACTGTAAACAATGGTTTTTCTACAGAAAAAAAGTTTTATGTTCCTGAGTTTTATGCGTTATCAAAAAATGACTTTATAAACTACAGTAATATTGATTGGAAATCAAACATTGAAACTGACCAATCAGGAAATGCTAATTTTAAAATTTTTAATACTAATATTAAAAAAGCTATTTTCGTGATACAAGGTTTTAGCTCAGACGGCAAGCTACTTTCTGAAATCAAAGAAATAAATTTAATTGATTAACAAAATATAAAAGCCACCTTTTTGAGGTGGCTATTTGCTTTAATCATCTTTAAATTGAAGGGCTATCAGAGTTTGTAGCCCAAAAACAGACTACTTCTTTTTAGCAGGAGCCTGTGGAGTCTTTTTTACTGCTTGTTTAGGCAGTGTAGACTTTCCTTTTGACTTGTCTTGTCCCATAACTTTATTGTTTTTAAAAGAACATACTAAAGATATGCAGAAAATAGATTCGTGATATTTTTATTGGCAAAAATTTAACTAAAAAATATTTATTAGTTTTAAGAGGATAATCTATTAAAAAATGAAAAAGAAATTCACGTATGCCTTAGGCGAAATACTAATAGTTATAGTAGGTATTTCAATAGCTTTCACCATGAATAAATGCTCTGAAAATTCAAAAAGCGAGGCATTAAAACAACAGTATTTAGAAAATATTAAAAGTGACATTGAAATTGATAAAAAAATCTTAAATCAATATTTCAATCCATTGATAAAAAAATTGAAACTTTAAACACTGTTTTACCTTTAATAAACACTGACAATCCTGAAAAACACTCAAAATTAAGCACAATATACACTGTGTTTACCTCAACAGACTTTTTCCCTAAAGATGTTACCTACCAAACCATGATAAACTCTGGCGACTTTAAACTCATTGATGACTTCAACTTAAAAACAGCTATTGAAAACCATTATTCCAACTACAAAATAATGCTCAAGGATTACGAACGTCTAGATATAATCCACAAAGAATATTTAGGAAAATACATGATAGAGAATGTAGATTTTGACATTATGAAAAAAGGACAATTTGGATATAATAATGAAAAATTGTTTAAAAATATTTTACAAAGTGTCAATGGAGCTTTAATGATTAAAAGACGAGCTACTGAACAAGGCATTAAAAGCTGTGATAGCCTATTGAAAATTTTACCTTAAGTGAGTGAATAAAAAAAAGCCTAAACAAATGTTTAGGCTTTTTTTATTTTTTAGTGTTTTTTATGCTCAGGATCCTTTTCATCTTTGTGGTCATCTCTCACATCTTCATCACGATATTTACAACAAGGGTGTACTGAGTTATAAGCTTCATCAGTAGCTTTCATGTCTTTTAAATCATGTCCTACTGCAACAATATTTTTTTTAATATCATCTAAGCTTGTTTTCCCTTCATTGTAAATCAATTTCAGCTCATGTGTTTCCACATTCCAAATCGCACTTTTTACACCTTTAGTTTTTATGCATGCTTTTTCAATTCGATCTTTACACATCATACATACTCCATCAACCTCAAGAGAAGCTTTGGCATTTTTATTTTGTGCAAATGTTACTGTTGCCATTAAAAACGTAATTAATACTGCTATTTTCTTCATTTTATTTTTGTTTTAAAAGTTTATTTAATTCTAAATCGTAATCCTGCGTAATACATACTTCCAAAAATTGGACCATACACAAATGTACTGTCAAAGTTCGAACCAAAAGGATCGTTTACACCTAATATAGGATTGTCTTGACGCACATTGGTAATATTCTCACCTCCTAAATATACTTCAAATTTTGGAGAAAACACCTTAGTAACTTGTGCATTAAGTGTTGCTACAGTTGGAGAGTTTTCAGGTAATTGGTATTCTACAGGGTTACTAGTTGTTGACGCAAAACGTTGTTCGCCTAACCAATTAAAGGTTGCATCAAATTTCCACAACCCTCCTGCATCATTAGGATGTGTTTCATATCCAGCATTTGCAAAAAACCTGTGTTGAGGTGTTAGAGGCCTTATAGCTTTACCTGTTTGATATTTAGTCTTCACGTCATAATACTTATAAGCTAATCGCACATCAAAATGCTCAAAAGCATTGTAATTTAATTCCGTTTGAAAACTATTAGCATAACTATCATTTTCTAAATTATAGAAGCTTATTTCTTGCGGATTTTCCCAATCTACAACTACTTGGTTTTGAAAATCGGTTCTGTAAAAATCTAGGGTTACGTCAGCTTTTCTTCCAAAGAGATTAAACCCTTGCAGATAAGACACACCATAATTCCATGCAATTTCTGGGTCTAAACCATAAATTTCTCCACCATTAGCTCCAATAATATTAATGGCTCTTGAAGTTGCAAATAAGCTTTGATTTTCAGCAAAAATATTAGCAGAACGTTTACCTCTTCCAAAAGAGGCTCTAAACGCAGATTTTTCCCAAGGCGTGTATCGTACATGAAAACGTGGTGTCACAAAAAAGCCTAATTTGTTATGATTATCAACACGCAATCCAGCTGTAAGATTAAGCTTATCTAAATTGTCAAAATTGTATTCAAAAAAGGCTCCCAATGAGTTATCTGTACGCTCATAAATGGTACTCTCAACAAACTCATCATAATGGTCGTAAGAAAAACTAAGTCCTGTTTTAATTTTATGACGCGAATCGCTAATAATTGAATTATAAACAACACTTGAATAAATGCTATTATGCTCAATATCGTACTGTCGTAATCCAAAATAAGAATCTTGCTGATGGTTGCTAACCGCAAATTGCACACCAACACTTTGCCATGGAATTTCAGGGTTTACATAACCTAATTTCCCTGAGAAATCAAATCGTTTGGTATCAATTTCACTTCCCCAAGCGTTGGTAGTCAACTTATCAGTGTCTGGGTTAAAATCTAGCTCACCTGTTTGTTTTTCATCGGTTAAAAACCTGAAATTAAAAAACCCAACAAACCCTTTTTCAGTGTCAGTATATTGCCATCTATTCATCACATTTATTTGATGATACTTTGGCATATCTAAAAAGTTATCATTATTTACATCATGCTCTTTTTGATGTGTGTTACCATGTAAATACAAACCTGTACTCCACTTATCACTTACTTTAGTATTAAAGTGTGTATTCAATTCCATACGTTCGCTACTTGCTCCGTAAAAATTCACAAATAGCTTATCGTCTTTTGTTGGTTTTTGAAGTTCAGCATTTATTTGTCCTGCAATACTTTCATATCCATTAACCACACTTCCCATTCCTTTAGTGATTTGAATACTCTCAACCCAAGTTCCTGGTGTAAAGGTTAATCCGTAAGCTTGCGAAGCTCCTCGAACTGTTGGTATGTTTTCTGTTGCTATTAAAATATACGGACTAGTAAGACCTAACATTTTAATTTGACGTGTTCCTGAAACTGCATCGGCAAAATTAACATCGATAGATGGATTAGTTTCAAAACTCTCAGAGAGATTACAGCAAGCAGCTTTTAACAACTCATCGCTACTTACAGTAAATGTATTGGTAGCTTGCAAATATGATTTTGAAGTTGCTTGCTTTCTTGAGGTTACTGTTATTTCGTCCAACTCACTTGTTGGTTTCAACCAATGTGTTATAGCCTTAGCTGAACTAACGGTTATAGTATCGGTTTTATAGCCTACATAACTCACAACCAGCTTTGTGTATTCACTTTTATAAGGTATCGAAAATTTCCCATCGATATCAGTAACAGCTCCTATAGTTGTATCTAACCAATATACATTGGCTCCAACAACTGGTATTGGTTCGTTTTCTTTATTCTCTTCTAGAATAGTTCCGTTAAGGGTATCTTGAGAAAGCCCAATAAGCGGAAACAAGAGGATTATATATAATAGTTTTTTCATTTTTAAAATTTTATTTAACTGTAGATTTGAACAAGCATAATCACTGCCATAACAATCATTATACTGTTTTCAATAAAGGTTGCTTTGGTCATAGGTAGTTTTAATGCTGTACCCAAACATGCACATTGTATTGCTTTTTTATCCAGCAATGTTTTGGTTACTCCTATGGTAGTAATTCCTAAAATAATTAAGGTAATCACTAATGCCAACGGAATTTGAATACGCATTAAAAACATGATACCCAAAACTGTTTCTATAAAAGGATACACCCAACCATAAGCAGGAATTGCTTTAGCTAATGGGTCGTACATTTTAAAACTTTCAGGAAATCCTTTTAAATCCAGTAGTTTGAAAAAACTAAAAACGATATAGAATAAGCCCATGAAATCGAGCATGAAATCGCTCCAATTCCACGACTTGAAATTGATTAATACTGATGCAGCAATGATGTATCCAAATATTAAAAACAACGGAAACAATTGCTGTAAATCAGATTTTTGCTCTTCTTGCTGTACTGTTGAAGCAAACACATTTCGCTCTTGCTTTTCAGACAGCTTATATTTTTCTGGTAGTGCATTTTGTAATACACTTGTAGCTATATGTTGAGACATGGTTACTGCAACTTCACCTAATTCTAAATTTACTTTAGCATCATCAACATAGTCTAAATCTTGTAAGACATTTTCAACTTTTGCCTTACAACCGTTACAGGTCATTCCTGTAACGCTGTATGTATGTGTCATTATTTTTGATTTTTTGATTGAACAATAAAAGTTTACTATCCGTTTTCACGGAAATTGTTCAAAAAAATCAAATTAGGAAGACTTGATCGCGCACTTGTATGTCGGCAACCAAGTTTGGTGGAGAATAATATTTATGAGGGATAACCTGTTGTGGCAATCCTTCAAAAAGATTAATGTATGAATACGCAAATGTTGATAAAAACAATTGCTGATCAAAATCTAAATCTTCAAACTTTTTAATGGTTAAATGGTCTTGACCTTTAACTAAATCAACTGTATCTTTACAACAATGCACTTGTGTTTTTTCAGCCATTTCAATTTCAAAGGCTTCCATAGCGCATTTTTGTAATTCAGAAAACACAGAAACATCTACCAACACATCACCACAAAAATGTTTCTCTACAGTAAAAGAAACTGTAGAAAAGAACACTAAAAGTGCTAATGCAACTGAAAAAGTTTTATGTAAAACATTTTGTATCACAATACAAATTTATAAAAATTAATGAAGTTGTATTGCATTTTAAAAAAGCATTAACATTTCTACCTATTAAGTTTATAGTAATAAAATGCTGGTATTAAGAGCAAAAGAATGACTGGTTGGATTAAAAATCGTCTAAAATTAAAAAACAGATAATAATCTTCTTGTCTAGGATTAATGACAAAATACAAGAAAATTAAAATCAAAATTAAGTATGCTATAGTATAAACTATAACCGAAAACTTAACGATAGACTTATCTTTAAAAAAGAGACATATAATAGCTAAGGACACGACTCCATTTAGCACATACCTTAAGGTTGTAAACAGCGTTAACTTTAATATTTCTCGTCTTGGGTAATCCATATACAAATAGTCGTTTTTAAAAAACAACAAGTATGGATCATAAAACAACTCATTTTCGAACACTCTTATCAATACAAGAAGCCCAAACAAAACCATGAGCAAAACAATTTTAAAAATGTTATTCATGCTTTTTGTTTATTGATGAAAACCTATTAACCCAAAACATCCAAAGGATGAATACCATTCCGTAAATAATCAAAGGAAAAATAGCAGTGTGCAAAATTTCTCTTCGCCATGGATAATTATACAAGCCAATTGACAAAATTGCAATTCGAATAATATTAACAGCATAAATAAGAACACCTCCTGCTAAAGTGTAAAAAAATGTTGGTTTTAATCTTCCTGCAAAAGCTACCATAAAAGCCACAAACAATATAATCACACTTACCGAATTACAACCCTCTACTACTCTAGCAACGTACTTGCCATTGAGTATAAGTTTAAGCGAAGGTTCATTTTCATGCGCTAAATAGTGTACATCATAGCCCATAGCTCCAACAAGTTCACTACTTTGTTTAGCTACTAAATTGGTTATAAAATCAGGATAGTATTTTGAACCACTAGACATATCTAAATACAATTTATAGCATAAAGACAAGACCAAGTACACTATTAAAAACGTGAGAATGAACTTTATGACAGACTTGTATTTTTTTAGTAAGTTTTTCAAAAGTAAACGACTGATATATTCTGTTAAATTTATATAAATTCAGTTTTTGAATTTACACCTTTTAAATACTTTTGCAAAAACTTTTTGAACAAATGACGTTTGAACAATTACAACTTAAAGTAAGCGAAATTACTTCTAATTCGAGTACAACTGTAGATGAAAAACTTTATGCAATTTGTGAATTGCTAGAAGCTAATATCACATATTACAACTGGGTAGGATTCTATTTTAAAAATGGAGATAAAAACGAATTAAAATTAGGTCCTTATGTAGGCGAACCTACTGACCATACTATTATTCCTTTTGGAAAAGGTATTTGCGGACAAGTTGCTGTGAGTAACCAAAATTTTGTTGTACCAGACGTATCTGCTCAAGATAATTACATTGCTTGCAGTATTACTGTTAAAGCAGAAATTGTAATCCCAATTTTTGTTCATGGTGAAAATATTGGTCAAATAGATATCGACTCTAATACTCCAGATCCTTTTACTGAAGCGGACGAGCGCTTTTTAGAGTTTGTTTGTAAACAGGTTGCTGAGATTATTGCTTAAATTTCTTTTTAACAATAATAATTATATCAGTAATAATGTAAACTAGAGCGACAATAATTAAACCAACTCCTGAAATTATAGCTTTAGATTTAAGAAATTCATGTTTATAATTAGGTGTTTCAAAAATCATTTGAAAACCAATACATATCATGAACACACAAAAAGGATAAGCTAAAAACCGTATTAAAATACTTTTTAGCATAAATTACATTCCAGTTCTAATCGCTTCCACAGGATCAAGTTTTGAAGCTGAAATTGCTGGTACAATACCAGAAATCAACCCTATTGCAGTTGACAACGCAAATCCTAACATCATGTTTCCTGCTGAAAGCACAAATTCAAAATCGCCTGTAAAGTTTGACAACACTGTTGTTGTTATCCATACTAATATCAATCCTACAATTCCACCAATAAAGGCTAATACTATAGCTTCAAACAAAAACTGGAATAAGATAAACCTGTTTTTGGCACCCAATGATTTTTGAATTCCAATAAGGTTGGTGCGTTCCTTAACACTCACAAACATAATATTAGCAATACCAAAACCACCTACTAATAATGAAAACGCACTAATGGTCCAACCTACACCATTCATAAACCCAATAATACTATCTACAGCATCTGTTAAACCTGACAATTTATTGATAAAGAAATTATCTGGCTCATCAGCTTTCAAACCTCTGTAAACTCTATATTTTTGTTTTAAAACCGATTCAAAGGCATCAAAATCGACATCTTTTTTAGGCTTAATTACAACAGCTCCTGGTAAACCATTTGCTCCTCCATTATTAAAACGTCTTACAAAATTTGCAGGCACATAGGCACGTTCATCTGGAGAATCACCTCCAATTCCTCCTCCCACTTTCTTTAAAACGCCAATAACTTTGAGTTTTCGTCCATAAGCCCTAATCGTTTTACCTATAGGGTTATCATTATCAAATAAATTTGTAGCAGTTGAGCTTCCTAACACAATAACAGGAGCTCCAGAATTTGATTCAGATTCGTTATAAAAACGACCTGATTCAATTTTTAAATTTTCAATATCATAAATACCGTTAGAGACAGGTGTAACGTTAACTCCTGAAACTGTTTTTCCTTCGTACTTTAAATTTTCTGAGCCTCCAAAAATCACATAGGCAATAGCCTCAATATCATCTACACTTCCTTCTATAAACTCATAATCATCATGCTCTACCTGAGGGAAATTATCACGTTGCCATCTTGGGACACTTGTAGGTCCAAACGAATACTTAGTAAGATACATGGTGTTTTTATCCAATCCGCTCAACTGCTCTTTGATATTCCTATCAAGCGAATCAACAGCTGCAAGTACAGCTATAATAGAAAAAATACCAATTGTTACTCCTAATAGCGATAAAAAAGTACGTAGTTTATTGTTTCGTAATGCGTTAATAGCAAACGTAAAACTCTCCTTAAATAATCGTAAATAAACAAGCATGAATTGGTCGAAATTTTATCAAAGTTAAAGATAGGACGTTTTTAACAATCTATTGTTACAAAAAACTTAAATAATCTGCGTTATCAAGCCTTAAAATCTCTTTAAGAATATGTACTTTTGCACTCGCAAACAACACTTTTTAATACTTGATATTGAAAAAACATTAAAATTGTTATTTCCATAAAAAATGGAAATCAAAAAAACACACAACTATACAATGAATAACAACAAAACCATTAAATCTGCTTTAATCTCTGTTTTTAGCAAAGAAGGATTAGAACCAATCGTTAAAGAACTTAATGCACAAAATGTAACTATTTACTCAACAGGAGGTACCGAAAAGTTTATAAAAGACTTAGGAATTAATGTTGTACCTGTTGAAGATGTAACCTCTTATCCTTCAATTTTAGGAGGTCGTGTTAAAACATTACACCCAAAAGTTTTTGGAGGTATTCTTAACAGACAAAATAATGAAAGTGATGTTGCCGAATTAAAAGATTTTGACATCCCTCAAATAGATGTGGTTATTGTTGACCTTTACCCTTTTGAAAAAACTGTAGCTTCAGGTGCTGCACATCAAGATATTATTGAAAAAATTGACATTGGAGGTATTTCATTAATTAGAGCTGCAGCCAAAAACTATGCTGATGTAGTTTGCGTGTCTTCGGTTGAAGATTACAGTGAATTTTTAGAACTTTTAAAAGCTAAAAACGGTGAAACATCTGAAGAAGACAGAAAACGTTTTGCAGCAAAAGCCTTTAATGTATCGTCACATTACGACTCGGCTATTTTTAACTATTTCAATAGCAATCATGATCTTGCTGCTTTAAAAGTAAGCGAAACCAAAGGACAAGTGTTGCGTTATGGCGAAAACCCTCACCAAAAAGGATTTTTCTTTGGAGATTTTGAAGCAATGTTCACCAAATTACATGGTAAAGAACTAAGTTACAACAACCTTTTAGATGTTGATGCTGCTGTTACTTTAATGAACGAGTTTAAAGGAGAAGCACCTACTTTTGCTATACTAAAACACAATAACGCTTGTGGTTTAGCACAAAGAGAAACATTGCACAAAGCTTACGTTGATGCTTTAGCAGGAGATCCTGTTTCAGCTTTTGGTGGTATTTTAATTGCAAACTCTGAAATTGACAAAGCTACAGCCGAAGAAATTCACAACTTATTTTGTGAAGTTGTTATTGCACCATCATTTTCTGCAGAAGCATTAGAAATTTTAAAAGGAAAAAAGAATAGGATTCTTTTAATTTTAAATGATATTGAACTACCAAAAACTACTGTAAGAAGTTGTTTAAATGGTGTTTTGGTTCAAGAAAGAGATAACGTTACTGATGCTGTTTCGCATTTATCTGAAGCCACAAACAATAAACCAACTCAAAACGAGTTAGAAGATTTAATATTTGCCTCAAAAATTTGTAAGCATACCAAATCTAACACAATCGTTTTAGCAAAAAACAAACAATTATGTGCAAGTGGAACAGGACAAACTAGTCGTGTTGACGCTTTAAACCAAGCTATACATAAAGCACAATCTTTCAATTTTGATTTGCAAGGTGCTGTAATGGCTAGTGATGCATTTTTTCCGTTTCCAGATTGTGTAGAAATTGCTGATAAAGCTGGAATTACTGCTGTAATACAACCTGGAGGCTCTATAAAAGATCAACTAAGTGTTGACTATTGTAATGAAAACAATGTTGCTATGGTATTTACAGGAACACGTCATTTTAAACATTAACATTTTTTCTAAAAAAATTGAAATCTGTTAATTCATTTTAAACGTATTTTGTTATACTATAATTAATGTATATTTTATTACATTTACAACAATGTCTAAAAGACTAAATAATATCAACCCACATAACTAACAACAGCGTATGGGATTTTTTGATTTCTTAACAGAAGAAATAGCCATAGATTTAGGAACAGCAAACACACTTATTATCCATAATGACAAAGTAGTTGTGGATAGTCCATCAATAGTAGCAAGAGATAGAATTTCTGGAAAAATAATTGCAGTTGGTAAAGAAGCCAACATGATGCAAGGAAAAACTCACGAAAACATTAAAACCATTAGACCATTGAAAGATGGTGTAATTGCCGATTTTGATGCTTCTGAGCAAATGATAAGCATGTTCATTAAGAACATTCCTGCATTAAAAAAGAAATTGTTTTCTCCTGCTTTGCGTATGGTTGTTTGTATTCCTTCTGGCATTACTGAAGTGGAAATGCGAGCTGTAAAAGAATCTTGTGAACGTGTAAATGGTAAAGAAGTTTACTTAATACACGAACCAATGGCTGCTGCAATAGGTATTGGTATTGATATTATGCAACCTAAAGGAAACATGATTGTGGATATAGGTGGAGGAACAACAGAAATTGCTGTTATTGCTCTTGGTGGAATTGTTTGCGACAAATCAGTTAAAGTTGCTGGTGATGTATTTACAAATGACATTATTTACTACATGCGTACTCAACACAACCTTTATGTTGGAGAGCGTACTGCTGAAAAGATAAAAATTCAAATTGGCGCAGCAACTGAAGATTTAGAATTACCTCCAGAAGACATGAGTGTTCAAGGTAGAGACCTCTTAACAGGTAAACCTAAGCAAGTGAATATTTCGTATCGCGAAATTGCTAAAGCTTTAGATAAATCTATTTTAAGAATTGAAGACTCTGTAATGGAAACCTTATCTCAAACACCTCCTGAGCTTGCTGCAGATATTTACAATACAGGAATTTATTTAGCAGGTGGAGGTTCAATGCTTAGAGGTTTAGACAAGCGTTTATCTCAAAAAACCGACTTACCTGTTTATATTGCTGAAGATCCATTAAGAGCTGTAGTAAGAGGAACAGGAATTACACTCAAAAACCTTTCTAAATTCAAAAGTGTATTGATAAAATAAGTAATTAATAATGCAACAAATCATCAACTTTGTTATTAGAAACAAAACATTTCTTTTGTTTTTGTTGTTGTTTGGTGTATCGTTGGCTTTAACAATTCAATCGCACTCTTACCATAAAAGTAAGTTTATAAATTCTGCTAATTTTTTCACTGGTGGAGTTTACAAACAAGTAAACAACATTGGTCAGTATTTTGATTTAAAAAGCGAGAACCAAAAACTTCTTGAAGAAAACAACAGACTAAAGTCTATCTTATTCAATAGAGAAACTGATACTTTAAAATCGTTTTATGCTGACAGTACGATGTACAGCAAACGCTTTAAACTTACTCCAGCAGTTGTTTATAAAAATAGTTATTCAGCAACCAACAACTACCTTACTATAAATAAAGGAAAAAAAGATGGTATCCAACAAGATTTTGGAGTTATCACTTCCAAAGGTATTATTGGTATTATTGACAACACATCTAATAGTTACGCTAGAGTACAATCTATTTTAAACACAAATAGTAGAATAAATGCTCAACTTAAAAAAACGAGCCATATTGGGTCTTTAAGATGGGATACAAAGTCACCTGAATTAGCACAATTGAAAGACGTTTCAAAATTTGCACCTGTTGCCGAAGGCGACACTATTGTTACTGGTGGGCAATCAACTATTTTCCCTAAAGGAATTCCCATTGGAACTGTTAATGATTTTGTTTTAGACATTGGTGGAGACACATATACCATTAATGTAAAACTATTTAACGACATGACTAACGTTGGGCATGTTTACATTATTGAACATCTTGATAGAGAAGAAATAGAGACACTTCAAAACCCAGTAAATGAATAATTCTGCAGTAAATACTACATTACTTTTTATTACTGTATTACTAGTACAGGTTTTGGTATGTAATCACATCAATTTTTTAGGCTATATAAATCCGTATGTTTACATACTTTTTATTATGCTTTTTCCGATAAGAACCAATAGAACCGTTATTATTATTCTTGGTTTTTTATTAGGTTTATGTGTAGATTTTTTCTCTGACTCTGGTGGTGTTCATGCAGCTGCAGCAGTTACTATTGCTTACATTAGACCTGTATTGCTTAAGTTTTCCTTCGGAATGATTTACGAACACCAAAGCATTAAATTTAGCAATACTGAGTTAGGAAACCGATTGATATATATTTCACTGTTTACTGTTATTCATCATTTCGTGCTATTTTCACTTGAAGTTTTTAACATTTCTAAAATAATTTTAATACTTCAAAAGACGTTATTCTCTAGTATTTTTACTACAATACTATGTTTTATGTCAACAATTCTATTTAGCAAAAAACGTCGATGAGAAAACTTTTACTTCTTTCAACAGTTGTTATTGTTGGACTTATTTTTATTGCAAGATTATTTTATTTACAGGTTTACAACCAAAGTACTTATAATCTTTATGAAGATAATGCCATTAGAAAAGTATATGATTACCCAAAACGTGGTTATGTTTACGATAGAAACGGTAAACTCTTAGTTGCCAATCAACCCTCTTATGATGTAATGATTATTCCTAGAGAAGTTGAGCCTTTAGACACTTTAGAATTTTGTAATCTTTTAAAAATCACAAAAGAAGACTTCAAAAAAAAGTATGATAAAGCTTACCACTATTCTCCTAGATTACCTTCGCCTTTTGTAGCACAATTATCTAAAGAAGATTATGCCTTGTTACAGGAAAAAATGAGAAAATTTGAAGGCTTTTACATTCAAAAACGTTCACTTAGAGATTACCAAACCAGTATTGGAGCAAATGTTTTAGGAGACATTGGAGAAGTAAACAATACCATTATACAAAGGCAACCATATTATAAAATGGGAGACTTAATTGGCAAACAAGGTATAGAGATTTCTTACGAAGAAACTTTACGAGGCGTTAAAGGCATTAAATTTATACAAAAAGACCGTTTTAATAGAGATATAGGACCTTATAAAGAGGGTATTTATGACACTTTGCCTGAACCAGGAAAAGATATTACTATTACAATTGATGCAGAATTACAGGCCTATGGCGAGCTTTTAATGCAAAACAAAAGAGGTGGTATTATTGCTATTGAACCTAGCTCAGGAGAAATACTAACTATGATTTCATCACCTACCTACAACCCTAATTTGTTAGTAGGTAGAAACCGCTCTAAAAATTTCACTAAACTTTATAACGATTCGCTTTCACAACCACTTTACGATAGAGGTTTACAAGCTATGTATCCTCCAGGTTCTCCTTTCAAAGTAATTAATGCTTTAATAGGTTTACAAGAAAATGTAGTTACAACCAACGATAAGTTTACGTGTGCGCATGGTTATAGATATGGAAACCGAAAAATGGGTTGCCATGGTCATAAAAGTCCTGCTGACATGAACTTGGGAATTTACGAGTCTTGTAATGCCTATTTTGCCAATGTATATCGTCGTATTATGGACAAGTATGATACTCCTGCTGAAGGAATGGACATTTGGAGTAATCATGTTAAGAGTTTTGGACTAGGGAATTATCTGGGTTATGACCTAAGGGTTGGACAACCAGGAAAAATCCCAGATGCTGAAACCTATAATAGAGCCTATGGAAAAAACAGATGGTATACCACATTTACACTTTCAAATGCTATTGGGCAAGGTGAAGTGCTTGCTACTCCAATTCAGTTAGCTAACATGGTTGCTGCTATTGGAAACAGAGGTTATTATTACACACCTCATATTATTAAAAAAATTGAAAACGACACCATAGACAGCAAGTATACAACTCCTAATCACACCACTATCGACAAACAAAATTTTGAACCTGTTATTCAAGGTATGTATGATGTTTACAATAAAGGAACAGCAAAATACCTACAAGTTCCTGGTATTGAAATTTGTGGAAAAACAGGAACTGCTGAAAACTTCACAAGAATAGATGGCGTAAAAACTCAACTTACTGACCACTCTATTTTTGTCGCTTTTGCTCCCAAAGACGACCCTAAAATAGCCATTGCTGTTTTTGTTGAAAATGGGTATTGGGGAAGTCGTTTTGCTGGTAGAATTGCTAGTTTAATGATTGAAAAATACATTAAAGGAGAAATCACCAGAACAGATATGGAAAACTGGATACTTCAACACACTTTAGAGCATGAATATGAAAAACCTCATTCTGGAAAACCATTTAAAATTAATGGCGAATCAAGAATTATGACGGTTAATGAGTATGAGTTGGAGAAACAAAGAAAAATTAATATCAATACACAAACTGCTAACTAACCAAGATAAATGCAGAGAGAACACAGAGGCTTTAAATTTGATTGGATAACAATAGCGTTGTTTTTAATTCTTGTTGGGTTTGGGTGGCTTAACATAGTTTCGGCATCACACACAGGAGAAATCACTAGTTATTTTGACATGAGTCAACCTTATGGTAAACAGCTTATGTTTATCATGCTTACTCTTGCGCTAATAGTCATTATTCTTTCTATAGAAGCAAAATTTTATGAACGGTTTGCTAGCATCATCTATTTCATTTCATTACTCTCCCTAATTGGTTTATTCATTTTTGGAAAAAACGTTAATGGTGCTACCTCATGGTACGCCATTGGAGGCATGACATTACAACCAAGTGAGTTTGCAAAATTTGCAACATCACTAGCAGTTGCTAAATACATTAGCGATTTGCAAACCAACATGAAAACCCTTCAAGACCAATTAAAAACTGTAGCTATAATAGTTGTCCCTGCAATTCTTATTTTATTACAAAATGATGCAGGAAGCACCATAGTGTATGCTTCTTTTTTCTTTGTATTTTATAGAGAAGGCCTACAACAAATTTACTTACTTATTGCTATTGCAATACTATTATTATCTGTACTATCCTTAAAGTTTGGTGTCTTGTTTACAGCTATTCTCTCAGCTATTTTAATATTCACCATTTACTTTTTAAAACGAAAAAAGCGTGCTTCGTTTTTGCAACCCATTGTTGTTTTAGTCTTATGCATTGGATTCGCTTTTGGAGTTCGTACGTTTTATGATAGCATCTTAAAACCTCACCAAAAAGACCGTATTAGCCTTTGGTTACGCTTAGAAAAAGATCCTGAAAAGCTACAACAGATGAAGCAAACCATCTTGTACAACCTCAACGAATCTGAAAAAGCAATTAGCTCTGGTGGTCTAACAGGAAAAGGATATTTACAAGGCACTAGAACTACAGGAAAGTTTGTACCAGAACAGCATACCGACTATATTTTTAGCACAGTTGGAGAAGAATGGGGTTTTGCTGGTAGTGCATTGGTTGTTGTTTTATTTGTAGCATTAATTATTAGAGTTCTGTACTTAGCCGAATCTCAAAAGAACCAATTTAGCCGAGTGTATGGCTATTGTGTTGCATCCATCCTTTTTGTGCATTTTACAATTAATACAGGAATGGTAATGGGCTTAATACCTACAGTTGGTATTCCTCTACCCTTTTTTAGTTATGGAGGCTCTGGACTTTGGGGCTTTACCATACTACTTTTTATTTTTGTAAAGCTAGACAGTAACAAGATTAATGAGTGGTAAAAACCTTATGTATCGTCTTAAAAGTTCTTTATTGTTTAATAAAAACTAACTCGTCTAGTAAAGGTATTGTTGGTAATGGTCTTGGTAAATCTGTATCAGGATTAATGCTCATTTCTCCACTTAATGTCATAGTTGCCTTTATTGCTTCTTGCCCATTAACAACTCTTTTATGTAATACTAATGCACCTGTATATGGCTTTAAAGCATCAACATACCCAATATCTAATCTTTTTTCTCCTTCAACACAATCATCAGAAGGTAAATACTTACAGTCATTATATATAAGATTTCCTCCTAAGTGGTGATCATATGCTCCTATTGATGTATCATTTAAATTAGTTAATGTATTTACTTTCTCTACACCATTTTCTATAAATTGATATTCACCTACTATAATATCTTCATAACATACATTATTAAAATACATTGGTTTTTTTCTTAAAACTATTTTAAACGATGTATTGTCATTTGTATATATCCAAGTACCTACAAATGTATCTAAAACATTATTGATATCTTTATAATAAGCGTTAGCTTGTTCTTCTCCTTTCCAAGTTTCTAAGGCTATTATTGGACTTTGTGCTTTGCAATTTAAAAAGCTAAATATTATTACTATTACAATGCATTTCATTTTTTTATATAAACCTTATTAATTTTAGTAAATATAAATGCTGAAAACATGTTTCCCAAACCAATAATGAGTAAAAGAAGAGTTTCAATTAGTTATAGTATAAAACAAAAAGGAACTGAAATTCAGTTCCTTTTCTTTTATCTATAGTTTTCAATGCTTTATTTCAAACTCGCTAAACTTGCTTTTAAGGTTTCAATTTTTGCTAAAGCATCAGCTTCTTTTTTCTTTTCAGAAGCTACAACCTGCTCTGGTGCATTGTTTACAAAACGTTCATTTGATAGTTTTTTCTGTACTGATTTTAAGAACCCTTCAGTATAGTTTAACTCTTCGGTTAGCTTTTTAATTTCAGCTTCAACATCAATAGCTCCAGACATAGGTATAAAATACTCGTTAGATTTTACTCTAAAAGTCAAAGCTCCTTCAACAGCTTCAGTAACATAAGCGACTTCTTCTAAGTTTCCTAACTTTTTAATTACCTCATCAAATGTTGGTTGAATTTGCTCATTGTTTAAAACCGAAAATGCAATAGCATCTTTAAACGCAATATTTTTATCTTTTCTTACAGAACGAATTCCTGAAACTACTTGTGAAGCAAAATCAAACTCGGTAATTAAAACTTCGTTTACTGATTTTTGCTCAGGCCATTTTGCTACGATTAAAGCTTCTTCTGGTGAACGCTCTCCCATAGCTTGCCAAATTTCTTCAGTTATAAATGGCATAAATGGATGCATAATTTTTAAGTTCTCTTCAAAAATGGAGATTAACTTGTTATAGGTTACAGCATCTATTGGTTGACCATAAGTTGGTTTTACTATTTCTAATAACCAACCACAAAAATCATCAAAAATAAGTTTGTAAATACTCATTAAAGCATCGCTCAAACGGTATTTACTAAAATGATCTTCGATCTCAATTAACGCCTTTTGAAACTTGGCTTCATACCATTCTAATGCTATTTTACTTGAATTTGGTTGCTCAATATCTTGAGATACTTCCCAAAGTGTTGTTAAGTAAAATGCACTCCATACTTTATTGCCAAACCCTTTACCTTGTTGACATAAGGCTTCGTCAAACAACAAGTCATTTCCTGCAGCAGAACTTAATAGCAACCCTACACGAACACCATCTGCTCCAAACTCTTCAATTAGCTTTAAAGCATCAGGAGAATTCCCTAAAGATTTACTCATTTTACGGCGTTGCTTGTCGCGTACCAATCCTGTTAAGTATACGTTTTCAAATGGTCTTTCATCAGTATATTCATAACCTGCAATAACCATACGAGCTACCCAAAAGAATAAAATATCAGGACCTGTTACCAAGTCGTTTGTTGGATAATAGTATTTAAACTCTTCGTTATCTGGGTTTCTAACACCATCAAACACACTCATTGGCCATAACCAGGATGAAAACCAAGTATCTAGAGCATCTTGGTCTTGAGTTAAATCTGAAACCTGAAGTTCGGAGTTTGAAGTTTTAGTCTTAGCTAACTCTAGTGCATCTTCTATGGTTTCAGCAACCACAAAGTCTTCTTTTCCATCTCCATAGAAATAGGCAGGAATTTGATGTCCCCAATATAACTGTCTAGAAATATTCCAATCACGAATATTCTCCATCCAATGACGATAAGTATTTTCAAATTTCTTTGGAAACAACTTAACATCTCCTGTTTCTAAAACAGCTTTTATTGCTGGTTTTACCAGTTCTTCCATTTTTAAAAACCATTGATCGCTTAATCGAGGTTCGATAACAGCTTTGGTTCTTTCGGAAGTTCCTACTTTATTAATGTGAGTTTCGGTTTTAATTAAAAACCCTTTTTCTTCTAGTTCTTTAGTGATTTCTTTTCTTACTACAAAACGATCTTTTCCTTCGTAATGCAACCCAAAACTATTAAGTGAAGCATCCTCATTAAAAATATCAACAACTTCTAAATTATGTTTATCACCAAGCATTTTATCATTCTCATCATGAGCTGGTGTAACTTTTAAACAACCTGTACCAAACTCAACATCAACATAATCATCTTCAATAATAGGAATCACACGATTACATAAAGGCACAATTGCCTTTTTACCTTTTAAATGCGTAAAACGTTCGTCATTAGGATTAATACAAATTGCTGTGTCTCCAAAAATGGTTTCAGGACGCGTAGTAGCAATAGTTAACGTATCATCACTTCCTTCTATTTTATAATTTAAGTAGTAAAGATTTCCTTGTTTTTCTTCATAGATTACCTCTTCGTCTGAAAGTGTTGTTTTTGCTTCAGGATCCCAATTCACCATTCGGTAACCACGATAAATAAGTCCTTTGTTATACAAATCAACAAATACTTTTATCACAGCTTCACTCATGTCTTCGTCCATAGTGAATTTTGTTCGTTCCCAATCACAAGAGCAACCTAATTTTTTAAGTTGATCTAGTATTACACCTCCATATTCGTGAGTCCAATCCCAAGCGTGTTTTAAAAACTCATCGCGAGTTAAATCGTTTTTATCTACACCTTGGTCTTTAAGTTTTGCTACAACTTTTGCTTCGGTAGCAATAGATGCATGGTCTGTTCCAGGAACCCAACATGCATTTTTACCTTGTAAACGCGCACGACGAATTAAAACATCTTGAATGGTATTATTCAACATATGTCCCATATGTAGTACTCCAGTGACATTAGGTGGTGGAATGACAATAGTATATGGTTCTCTACTGTCTGGTTTTGAATGAAAATAATTATGTTTCATCCAGTAATCATACCACTTGCTCTCTACATTTCGTGCATCATATTTTGATGGAATACTCATCTTTGGAATAGTTTTTGAATAATGATGTGCAAAAGTACTTATATTTCTTTTTTTTAGAAATTATTGAGCAAAATAATAGTGTTATTTGCTTTTAACTATGTTAATATTGCTGTAATACGTCTAATAAATTTTGCTTAACAATAAAAAGTAAGTAGCTTTGAAGTATCAATTTAAAATTAAAATGATGAAAAATTTAGTAGTAATTTTATTTGTAGGGCTTTTAAGCCTAGGAACTTTTGCTCAAGAGAAAGTTGCAAAAATTGAATTTAAAACAGATGTCATTGATTACGGAACCATTGAAAAAGGTTCAAATGGTGTTCGTGTGTTTGAATTTACAAACACTGGTAATGCGCCTTTAATAATTTCTAACGTAAAGTCTACTTGTGGTTGTACTGTACCAAAAAAACCTGAAGGTCCAATTATGCCTGGTGAAACTGGTGAAATTGAAGTAAAGTATGATACTAACAGAGTAAACCCAATTAGAAAAACTATTACAGTAACATCTAATGCTGAAACACCTACTGTAGCTCTTAAAATTAAAGGTCTAGTTGTTGACCCAAGTAAGACAAGTGTTTTAGAAAAGAAAGACAAGAGTGTTATGGAACAATAATACTTTGTTAAATAAAAAATTGAAGCCCTCTTTTGAGGGCTTTTTTAGTTATAATAGGCTTTCTAACCTAAAAGTGAATGTTTTTATAATTCCTTTTCGTTCAACCTCTAATTTAATCAGTTTTTTATCTTCTTCACAAAAATATAAAGTAGCTTCTTGTAATGTCATTTTATGAGTCCCTTTATTGTTGATTGATAAAATAACATCTCCTATTTCAAGTCCTGCTCTCTCAGCAGGAGATCCTTCTCTTAACTCAACAATTGTATACGATGGTTTTAAACTGTAATGAAATGTTTGAGAAAAATCAACAATAATGTTATCTCTATTTTCTCTTCCATAACTATCTATATACTTTTTTTCACCTAATTCTTTTATAACCCTTACTCCATATTGCTCTAATACTATTCCACTTTTATTATAAAAAAAAGGCTTTCTAAAGTTGCTGTTCTTTTTTAATGTTACTTTTAAGTTTTTATAATCTACAACTATATTAAAGCGTTTCAATAAATCTCCTGAAATACTTCCATTTCGTTCCTCAAATTTTCGCGCATGACTTATAGAAGCAGAATCAGGATATGCAACGTTTACATTTTCTAGATGGAAATCACCTAAAGAAAATGAATTAACTCTTGAGCGTTTTCCATGTATATTACCACTCAAACCTTTACCTAAAAAATCATGAAAATATTTTTCATTAGGTGGTAATATTTGCTTTTCATGATCTTCAAATAACCATAAAGCATCACTACTCCCTGTATCAATTAATAATTTAACAGGAGTTTTAATTGTATCTATTTCAGCATATGCATCTATATAAGGTTTGTTCTTATTTAATATCATATCGAAAGATTCGCATTTCCTACAGTTTTTATACTTATACTCACTATGTTTGAATAGTTTTATAAATTTTGAACTATAGTTTATTTCTACAACAAAATCTTTGAAAATATCATACCCAATAATTCCATGAACATCTACACCTAATCTAGGTGTAAAATTAATTGAGTTATCAAAAACCACATAAATGTCTTGATTTATATTAATAGCATCACCTACTTTTAAAAAGTTCTCTCTAGATCGTAACGCTTCAATTTCACCATCAGCACCTAATCCACGTAAGTAAATACGCTCTACATTATTAATCAGCAATGAGTCTGTTAAATTAAGAATGTTAAACAAGATAGGTTTACTAACTCCAGAATCTAGCAAAAACGAGAGTTCAACACCATTAACCTCTACTGGAAAAACTATTAGGTTATTAATAAGTTTAAAGTTAATTTTTGTGTAATCTTTATTGTTTGGCAGATTAAAATCATCTTGCGCACAAACCAAAGTACACATCAAAAAAAGCCCAATATTGACAAGTATCCTTTTAAGCATTTTAAATGATTGACTATATACAATTTACAAATCTTTGGAGTAAGATTTTTTTTTAGATGTGTTTTTTAAAAAAACTTTAAGATAATTTTCAGAACTTTGCGTTTTAAATCAAAAAAATGCCGACAATTTCTAAAAAAGGGCAATTAATGCCTGAATCTCCAATAAGAAAATTAGTGCCTTACGCTGAACAAGCTTATAAAGATGGTAAAACTGTTTATCATTTAAACATAGGACAACCAGATATTAAAACTCCTGAAGTGGCTCTAGATGCTGTAAAAGTGCATTCTTTAGACATACTTGCTTACACAAGATCTGAAGGATCTGAAGCCTACAGAAAAAAAATTGCTGAATATTACCATAAAAACAATATTAAAGTTGAATATGATGATATCATAGTTACTACTGGAGGAAGCGAAGCGTTGTTATTTGCTTTTGGTAGCATAATGGACTCTGACGATGAAATTATTATTCCTGAGCCTTTTTATGCAAATTACAATGGGTTTTCAACAGCTTCTGACATTAAGGTTGTTCCTGTAATTTCCAAAATTGAAGACAACTTTGCCTTACCTGCTATTGAAGAGTTTGAGAAACTAATTACGCCTAAAACAAAAGCAATTCTTATTTGTAATCCAGGAAACCCAACAGGTTATTTGTATTCTAAAGAGGAAATAAAAAAACTAGCTCAAATAGTAAAAAAGCACGATTTGTTTTTAATTGCAGATGAAGTTTACCGTGAGTTTGTTTACGATGGTAACGAGTTTTACTCCATTATGCAAGAAGAAAGTATTGCAGAAAACGCGATAATGATTGATTCTGTTTCAAAACGTTACAGCATGTGTGGCGCAAGAATTGGGTACTTGGTATCAAAAAACAAATCGTTTATTAAAACTGCTCTTAAATTTGCTCAGGCAAGACTTAGTCCGCCAACTTTAGCACAAATTGCTAGTGAAGCAGCTTTATCCACTCCTCAAAGCTATTTTAATGGTGTTATAAATGATTATGTATCTAGAAGAAATACGCTTATCTCTGAATTAGAAAAGATTGATGGTGTAAAAGTAGCTAAACCAAAAGGAGCATTTTATTGTATTGCTGAATTACCAGTAAAAAGTGCTGATAATTTTGCTAAGTGGTTGTTAGAAAAATTTGATATTGACAAAGAAACTGTAATGGTTGCTCCTGCTGCTGGATTTTATTCTACTCCTGGAGTTGGTTTAAACCAAATTAGAATAGCTTACGTACTTAATGAAAATAGCCTTATAAAAGCTGTTAATATTTTAAACGAAGCACTAAAAGTTTACAAAGACTAAATCTTGATAGAGCAACAAAAATCTTTAAAAACCTATAACACATTTGGTATTGATGCTAAAGCAAAACACTTTACATCAGTAAACTCATTAGCTGAACTTACAAGTATTTTGGCTTCAAATGAGTATCCAGAAAAATTCATATTAGGTGGTGGTAGTAACATGCTACTTACTAAAGATATTGATGCGCTAGTAATTCATGTGAATCTTAAAGGAATTGAAATAATTTCTGAAGATGATAACTATGCTATTGTTAAAGCTTATGCTGGCGAAAATTGGCACAAATTTGTATTGTGGTGTCTTGAGCATAATTTAGGTGGAGTTGAAAACCTATCTTTAATTCCTGGTAATATTGGAACTGCTCCAATTCAAAATATTGGTGCTTATGGTGTTGAGTTAAAAGATGTTTTTGAAAGCTGTGAGGTAATGGAAATTGCTACACAACACACAAAAACATTTAATAAACAAGATTGTAAATTTGGGTATAGAGAGTCAATCTTCAAGCAAGACGCTAAAGGAAAATACATTATTACAAGTGTTAACTTAAAACTTACCAAAAAAGAGCATAAGTTAAATACTGGTTATGGAGCTATTATTAGTCAACTCGAAGACATGAAAGTAAGCCATCCTACTATTCAAGATATTTCAAAAGCAGTTATTGCTATTCGCCAAAGCAAATTGCCTGATCCAAAAGAAATAGGCAATAGCGGAAGCTTCTTTAAAAATCCTGTAATTTCCTCTGATCATTTTAATGAATTACAAGCTAATTTTCCTGAAATACCAAGTTATACAGTTTCTGATAAATTAGTTAAAGTACCTGCTGGTTGGTTAATAGAAAAAGCTGGTTTTAAAGGAAAAACCTTTGGAGATTATGGAGTTCATAAAAAACAAGCTTTAGTTTTGGTTAATTACGACAACGCTAAAGGAAGTGACATTTTAAAACTCGCTAAATTAATTCAGCATACTATAAAACGAATATTTAATATTGATATCGAAACCGAAGTCAATATCATCTAATAAAAAAAGCCTCTAAATCAGAGGCTTTAACGTGCTATAGAATATTTTTTGAAAAAAGCTATTAATCAATTTCTTACTAAGAAAATAGTACTCTATAGTATTTAATTTGTAATCAATCTATCAACTATGTAGTAATTTTAGTAATTTTACTACCTTTATTTATATACGTTTAAAAAGGTACTTTGGATTTTTTTAAGGTACATTTTTTTTAAATTAACACTAAATTTTAAAAAATTTTGAGCACGTCGATTGAGCAAACCATTGTTAATCTCCTTGAGAAAGGAGACAAAGCGGCAATTAATTTACTGTATGAAAATTATGCTGACAGTCTTTATGGTGTTATTTTAAAAGTAACCATAAACGAAGAAATAGCTCAAGATGCACTACAAGAAACCTTTGTAAAAGTTTGGAAAAACGCTAAAAAATACGACTCTAAAAAGGCTAAATTATTTACTTGGTTATACCGAATTGCAAGGAACACAGCAATAGATAAATTAAGAAGTTTTAATAATAGATTTGAAAAAGAAGTCCAAATCGACAAATCAAACGTATATATTCTACCAACAGCAACTTTAAATCAAGATGTTATCGATTTAAAAGAGCATGTTGCAAGGCTAGACGAAAAGTATCAAATTATCTTGAAAGCCCTGTTTTTTGAGGGCATGACGCAACAAGAAGCCAGTGATGAATTAGATATTCCGTTAGGTACTGTAAAGTCTAGATTAAAAATTGGATTACGAGAATTAAAAAAGCTCTATGTCCATTAAAAAGTATTGAAATGGAAACAAAACTACATTCTTTTTTACAATCTGGTCTAATAGATAAATACATATTAGGCACAGCAACTCCTTCTGAAATAACGGAAGTAGAACACTACATTTCTACTTATCCTGAAGCAGAAGAAGAGTACATGAAATTGCAAGACAACCTAGAAATTCTTGCTAAGGCTAATGCTATTGAAGCTCCTATGTTTATTTTAGATTCAATTCATGAAGCCATTGACGAAAAACCTGTAATTTCTTTAGAGCCAAAAAAGGTAAAGTCTAAAACGCCTTGGTACAAATACAGTATTGCTGCAAGTATTGCTGCATTTGTTTTTGCTGGAGCAGCTACAATGTTATACCTTCAAAATCAATCTTTATTAAAAGAAAACCAAGTAGTTGTAGACGAGATTTTTGATTTAAGAAGCGACATAGAAAAAAACAACAGTAAGTTAGATGATGTTATGCGTCAGTTTATGGAACTTAATAATCCTGACACTGAAAAATATGTTTTAAGAGGCAATGATAGAGCTAAAGACCTTAAAACCGTTGCCTACATTAATGCAAAAGAAAAAACATCAATGATTGATGTGGTGTCTTTACCAAAATTACCAGAAAACCAAACCTATCAAATTTGGGCTGAGTTACAAGACAAGATGGTAAACCTTGGTATTTTGGACGTTGCTAACAGAAAATTAAAACAAATACCTTATATGGAAGATGCTTTAGGTTTAAGTATAACTATAGAGCCTAAAGGAAACCAAAACAGTGCTAGTGCAGAAAATGCTGTAGCAGAAATTGCTTTAAAAAACAACTAGTTAATTTCACATTAATAAAACTAAAAACCACCTGAATTCAGGTGGTTTTTTTATTCAATCATCTCTATAAAACTTATTCTTTTGAGAATAATGCTTTATGAATTAACCCAGCAACAATAGCACCTGCAATTGGAGCTAACCAAAACAACCATAACTGAGAGGTAAATTCTCCTCCAGCAAATAATGCTTGACTTGTAGACCTAGCAGGATTTACTGATGTATTAGAAATTGGAATACTTATTAAATGAATTAAAGTTAAAGCTAAACCAATAGCAATTCCTGCAAAACCTTCAGGTGCTTTCACGTAAGTACTTCCTAAAATAATCAGTAAAAAGAACATTGTTAACACAAACTCGGTAATTAAAACAGAAGTCATACTAAACCCTCCAGGAGACAACTCTCCATAACCATTAGCAGCAAAACCTCCAATGTTCACAAAATCTGATTTTCCTGTTGCAATAACATACAACACTCCTGCAGCTGCAATTGCACCAATTAATTGAGCTATAATGTAACCCAACACATCTTTAGCAGGAAACTTTCCTCCTGCCCATAACCCTAACGAAACTGCAGGATTAAAATGCGCTCCTGAAATATGACCAACAGCATAAGCCATTGTTAGCACTGTTAAACCAAAAGCCAATGCTACTCCAACAAACCCAATACCTAAATCAGGATAAGCAGCTGCAAAAATTGCACTTCCGCAACCACCAAATACAAGCCAAAAAGTTCCGAAGAATTCTGCGAATAATTTTTTCATGATTAAAAAATTTTATTAGTTAGATAAATAAATGTAATTCTATTTATGCTTACGACACTAATTTTGTTAATAAGTCACAAAATGAGCACTTTACAATCCGTTAAAAGCTTATTAAAACCCTTTCATCATTCTATATTAAAATAGTATCTTTGTAAAAATTTTTACAATGAAACTCTTACTTATTACATTAATTCTTTTAGGCTTAGGAATTGCTGGAATTGCTATAAAACTTTGGGCAAAAAAAGATGGGGAATTTGCTGGTACTTGTGCTAGTCAAAACCCTATGCTAAACAAAAGTGGAGAAGCTTGTGGTTTTTGCGGAAAAACGCCTGATCAGTTCAATAATTGCAATGAACCTCAACACTCATAAACCTTAATGCTTATACTAGAAATACTGTTCTATATATTTATATTAGTTACAGCTATTCAAGCATTTTTTTATATTATTTTATTTGGAAGGTTTTCGTTCTCAAAACCTCAAGAACAGAAACCTCAGAATAGTCCTATTTCAGTCATTATTTGTGCCAAAAATGAGGCTGAAAACCTAAAGGAATTCCTTCCATCTATTCTAAATCAAGACTATCCCAACTTTGAAGTTGTACTCATAAACGACAGCTCAAAAGACGATACTTTAGAAGTAATGGAACACTTCAAAAGTCAATTTAACACTATTAAAATTGTAAACGTAAAAAACATTGAAGCTTTTTGGGGAAACAAAAAATATGCGCTTACATTAGGCATTAAAGCTGCAAAAAACAACTTTTTGTTATTTACTGATGCCGATTGCAAGCCTACATCAAAGCATTGGATTAGTGAAATGAGCAGTCATTTTTCAAATACTAAATCTATTGTAATTGGGTATGGTGCTTACCAGAAAATTAAAGGTTCGTTTTTAAATAAGTTAATACGGTTTGAAACTCTTTTAACCGCAACTCAATACCTTTCTTACACAAAAATAGGGTTACCTTACATGGCTGTTGGCAGAAACTTAGCTTACAGAAGCGAAACGTTTTATGAAGCCAGAGGTTTTATGAACCATATTGATTTAAACTCTGGTGACGACGATTTATTTGTAAACGAAATTGGAAATTCAAAAAACACTACAATTTGTGTATCAAAAAACAGTTTTACAATTTCCAAACCTAAAACAACCTTTAAAGATTGGATTCTTCAAAAAAGAAGACATATAAGTACTGCTAACCGTTATAAAACAAAACATAAAGTTTTATTGACACTATTTTACTGTTCACAATTCTTGTTTTGGATTTTAGCAATTGCACTCTTAAGTTTTATGTTTAAATGGCAAATAGTAGTATCATTGATTACTTTTAGGCTTATCTTTTTTTACACCATTTTAGTTATTAATACCAAAAAGCTAGACGAAAAAGATTTACTCCCTCTACTCCCTATTCTAGAATTGTTTTTAATTGTTGTACAATTCTTTATATTTATAAAAAATCTGAAATCAAAACCTAACCATTGGAAGTAAAAGAAGCCATTGAAAAAGCTAAGCTAAATGACCAAATGGCGTTTAACTTTTTATTGGATAAATTTTGGAATGACGTTTATGGTTTTCAATTAAAAAGAACCGAAAACGAAAATGACGCTGAGGACATTAGCATTCAAACATTCTCAAAAGCTTTTGATAAAATTCACACTTATGATGATAAATATGTTTTTAAAACTTGGTTAATTACCATTTCAAAAAACATTCATATAGATTTAATTCGAAAACGAAAATCATCAATTTCAAACACTGTAAATAGCGATGTTGAAAACGAATATTATGGTATTATTGATGAGTCTCCATCACCTGAAGACAAATTAATTACCGAACAAAATTTAGCAAAGCTACTTCGCGACATAAAAAAACTAAAGCCTCATTACCAAGAAGTTATTAACCTTAGGTATTTTCAAGAGTTGAGTTACAAAGAAATTTCTGAACAACTTGAAGAACCAATTAATAATGTTAAAGTAAAACTCTTAAGAGCAAAAAAGTTATTAGCTGAAATTATTACTAAAAAGTAATGCGATTTAATTTAAAAACCCTAGGTCCTGGTTTATTGTTTGCTGGAGCAGCAATAGGTGTTTCTCATTTGGTACAATCCACAAGAGCTGGAGCCGATTTTGGTTTTGGGTTAGTTTGGGCTTTATTAATTGTTCATCTGTTTAAATATCCTTTTTTTCAGTTTGGACCTCGTTATGCAATGGCTACAGGTGAAAGCCTTTTAGACGGTTACAAAAAACTAGGCAAAGGTGTCCTAATCATCTATTTCTTACTCACATTCGCAACAATGTTTACCATTCAAGCTGCTGTAACTATTGTAACTGCTGGTTTAGCTTCTACGCTTTTTGGAGATTTTATTACTGTTGAAGTATGGAGTATTATCATTTTAGTTATTTGCTTAGGCATTTTAATAAAAGGTCGTTATAACTTCCTTGACAAATTAATGAAGGTTATTGTTGTTACACTTACTATAAGTACTATTGTAGCTGTTATAATTGCATTAATTAACAATGAACATAGTGTTTCCTTTTCTCAAATTTTACCAAAAGGCAGTATTGAAGTTGGCTTTTTAATTGCATTTATGGGTTGGATGCCTGCACCTTTAGACATTTCAATATGGCATTCGCTTTGGGCAATAGAAAAACAAAAAGAAACTAAAGACATTACTGTAAAATCATCACTTACCGATTTTAATGTTGGTTACGCTTCTGCCATTATTATTGGTTTAGGTTTTATAGCATTAGGAGCTTTGGTAATGTTTCAATCTGGTGAAACCTTTAGCAGTAAATCCTATATTTTTTGTAATCAATTGGTAAAACTATACACACAAAACCTTGGCAATTGGTCTTATATTATTATTGCAATTGCAGCTTTTACTACCATGTTCAGTACAACTTTAACTACACTAGATGCTTCACCAAGAGCAATGGACAGGACGTCTCAGCTATTGTTTAAAAACTCATTAAAGAAAGGTTATTTATTTTGGATTTTACTATTAACAACAGGAACTATTTGCATCTTTTTTCTGCTAGCTTCAGAAATGGTTTTACTTGTTAAAGTAGCAACAATATTATCTTTTTTAACAGCGCCTTTTTACGCTATTATAAACTACAAACTCATTAGCAGCAAAAATACACCAAAAGAGTGGAGACCATCTATTACAATGCATATTTTAAGCTGGTTAGGAATTCTATTTTTATTTGCATTCAGCATTTGGTATCTCACTACATTATAACATCATTTTAAGATTATACTTTGTATCTTTGCATCTGCAATTGATAATAAATGAATACAGAAACTGCTACAAATACTTCAACTGAAAGACAACCAAAACCAAAATGGCTTCGTGTAAAATTACCTACAGGTAAAAAATATACTGAACTAAGAGGTCTTGTTGACAAGTACAAATTAAATACAATTTGTACCTCAGGAAGTTGCCCTAACATGGGTGAATGTTGGGGAGAAGGAACTGCTACTTTTATGATTCTTGGTAACATTTGCACACGTTCATGTGGGTTTTGCGGTGTTAAAACTGGACGACCAGAAACACTTGATTGGGACGAACCTGAAAAAGTAGCACGTTCAATAAAAATAATGAACATTAAGCATGCTGTTTTAACTAGTGTTGATAGAGATGACATAAAAGACATGGGAAGCATTATGTGGGCTGAAACAGTAAAAGCTGTCCGCAGAATGAACCCTAATACCACAATGGAAACACTTATCCCAGATTTTCAAGGTATTGAACAACATATTGACAGAATTATAGATGTAGCACCTGAAGTTGTTTCGCACAATATTGAAACTGTGAGACGCTTAACAAGAGAAGTTCGTATTCAAGCAAAATACGATAGAAGTTTAGGTGTTTTAAAATATTTGAAAGCTCAAGGACAACGCAGAACAAAGTCTGGTATCATGTTAGGACTTGGTGAAACCAGAGAAGAAGTTATTGAAACGCTTCACGACCTAAAGGAAAATGATGTTGATGTAGTAACAATAGGTCAATACTTACAACCAAGCAAAAAACACTTACCTGTTAAGCAATTTATTACTCCAGATCAATTTAAAGAATACGAAGAAATAGGACTTGGTTTAGGTTTCCGTCATGTAGAAAGTAGCGCATTGGTTAGATCGTCTTACAAAGCGCAAAAACACATCAACTAAAATGACAAGGGTTGCTATTAATGGCTTTGGTAGAATAGGCAGACGTGTTTTTAGGCTCATTCAAAACTACAAAAACATTGAAGTTGTCGCTATCAATGATCTTGCTGATACTAAAACGCTAAGCCACTTACTTAAATACGATAGTATTCATGGTATTTTCAACAAAAAAATTTCTCATGATGAAAACAACATCATCGTTGATGACAAAACCATTCCTTTACTAAATAAAAACAATCCTAAAGATATTGATTGGAGTCCTTACAATGTCAATTTTGTAATTGAAGCTACAGGAAAGTTTAAGGATAAAAACACCCTCGAATATCATATTAAAAATGGAGCAGAACGTGTAATTCTTTCAGTTCCACCAAATGAAGATGACATAAAAACTGTAGTTTTAGGTGTTAATGATAGCATTGTTGATCAGCAAGAAGTTATACTTTCCAACGCTTCATGCACTACAAATAATGCAGCTCCAATGATTCAAATTATTAATAAACTTTGTGGTATCAATCAAGCTTACATTACTACAGTACATTCTTACACAACCGATCAAAGTTTACACGACCAACCTCATAGAGACCTACGAAGAGCAAGAGCTGCAGGACAGTCAATAGTACCAACAACTACAGGTGCTGCAAAAGCTTTAACTAAAATTTTCCCTGATTTGGCCAATGTTATTGGAGGTTGTGGTATTAGAGTTCCTGTTGCAAATGGCTCTTTAACCGATATTACCTTCAATGTTAAAAAAAGCACTTCAATAGAAGCCGTAAACGCTGCTTTCAAATCTGCTTCTGAAACCTACTTAAAAGGCATTTTGGAGTACACTGAAGATCCTATTGTATCCATTGATATTGTGGGAAATACACATTCATGCATCTTCGATTCTCAAATGACTTCAGTGATTGGAAATATGGTTAAAATTATTGGTTGGTACGACAATGAAACTGGTTATTCTTCAAGAATTTTAGATTTAATTTGCAATTTATCGGATAAATCATAACTTTTATCGAATAAATAATTATATTTGTTCAATTAAAGTGGTCTAAATATGTCCCAAATTAAGTACTACATAGTTATTTTTTTAGTTTGCTTTTCTACTCAATCATCATCGCAAAACGCTGTAGATGATGCTGATATTTTAGAATTGCGTTTAGAAAATCATATTACCCAAGCATCTTTTGATAGCGAAAGAGGTAATTACTATAGCGCCAAAGATAACCTCGAAAAAGCGCTAGAAATCTCAGTAAAATTAGGTGATAAAAAAAGTGAAGGTATCATTCACACTAAAATTGCCAGATTACAATTTACTGTTGACGAACCTGAAAATGCATTATTATCGTTATCAAAGTCGGCAGAAATTCAACGAAGCATTGATGACTACGCTAATTTAGCAACTACCTATAATGTTTGGGGAATTATTAACTACAACTTAAAAGATTACACTACTGCTTTAGGTTATTTTAATTCAGCTAAAACTAAGTTTGAAGAAGAGGATATGGAAGAATACATTTCTGAAGTATGCCTAAATGAAGCTAAAGTTTACATAAAACTAGAAGATTATAAAACCGCAAAATCTCTGCTTGAAAAATCTATAATACTTTCAAAAAAGTATAAGCAAAATAGCATTTTAAGTAGTGCTTTAATAAACAGCGGAAAAGTACTACAAGAGCTTGGAAACAACAACTTAGCACTTTCGATGACCAAAGAAGGTTTAGACATTGCAAAAGACAACAATATTGTTGAAAGCATTAACGAAAGCTATTTAACACTAAGCGATATTTATCAAAAAAGCAGTAATTATAAGCTTGCTAATGAATTCCTTAAAAAACATATTAGGCTATCTGACTCTATTTTAGATATTAAAAGAGAAAATCTTTCTCCTGAAAAAAGAGCACAATTTATAAATGAATACAAAGACGCTGAGAACCAACAATTAAAAGCTCAAGTAAAAGAAAAAGATCAAGAAAGTAATCTTACAAAAATCACAACTATATTGAGCATTGCTTTAATTACTATCCTTTCTTTACTTACTCTATCTTTATACAAAAACAACAACATAAGGCTAAAAACCAACAACATGCTGCATAAGAAGAATGATGAGTTGGTAATCGCAAAAGAAAAAGCTGAGTTAGCCTCAAAAACCAAAGCAAACTTTTTATCAACCGTAACTCATGAGTTGAGAACACCTTTATATGCTGTAACTGGTCTTACAAACATGTTATTGGATGAAAACCCAAAACCAGACCAGATACCACATTTAAAATCGCTTAAATTTTCGGGAGACTATTTATTAACCTTCATTAATGATATTCTTCAAATTAATAAAATTGAAGCTAACAAAGTTGAGTTAGACCCTGAAGTTTTCAATCTTAAAAGCAAGGTTGAAAATGTAATTTCAGCATTAAATAATTCGGCATTGGATAATAATATTCAAATGCATTACGAATATGACAAAGACCTTCCAACAACGTTTGAAGCTGATCAATTAAAGATTTCTCAAATCCTTATCAACCTAATTGGTAACTCTATAAAGTTTACTAAAGATGGAGACATTTGGGTAAGAGTTAACAAGATCAACGAAAAAAATGGTGTCTTTAATGTGCGATTTGAAATTGAAGATAACGGAATTGGAATTACTAAAGAAAAGCAAGAAAATATGTTTGAGAGTTTTTCACAAGGCTCTATTCAAATTAACAGAAAATATGGTGGAACAGGTCTAGGGCTTTCCATTGTAAAAGGACTTATTGAGATATTAAAAGGTAAAATTTATTTAAAAAGTGAATTAGGAAAAGGATCAACATTCTTTTTTGAAATACCACTTGCCTACACTGAAGAAACTGTAAAAGTTAAAAAAGAGAATTTTTCTAAAAACATCAACGAATTGGACTTAAGTAACATTAAAATTTTAGTGGTTGAGGATAACAAAATCAACCAAATGATTACAAAGAAAATTCTGAATAAAATGAATCTTTATTGCGATGTTGTTGATAATGGTGAAGAAGCTGTTGAAAGAGTAAAAGAAGAAAACTACAATGTAGTTTTAATGGACATCCACATGCCTGGAATTAGTGGTTTAGAAGCCACTAAAATAATAAGAACCTTTGATAAGGAACTTACTATTTTTGCCTTAACAGCTGTGACCTTAGAAGACAAAATGCACGAGTTTGATGAAGCTGGTTTTGATGATATTATTTCAAAACCATTCAAACAAGAAGATTTTGAAAGAAAACTGTTTAATGCCTTGGTACAAAACCAAAGTCCAACGGCTATTTAACAGCTTTCAATGTAATTATTAATTAATCTATCAAACCTCAATTTACCATCTATACTTACCTGTATTGGTAAGTAGTAGAGATTCCCTTCTCCTTTAAAATGAGGCGAAAGTCTCATATAATCTTTTTCGGTGGTTAATATAATGTGTTCTTCTTTCAATGCATTAATCTCATTTTCCGAAAACAAATGATGATCTTTAAAGTTCAAATGCTTAAAGTCTAATGCTTTTGATTTTAAATACTCAACTAGCGGGTTCGCATTAGCAATACCTGTTACCAAAGTAATTTTTTTACCTTTAAAAAACTCAAGAGGTTGCTCTTCTGCTAAACTATAAACAGTATTAGAATACTCAATAGAACTAAAAAACACATCTTGATTAGCATTAGGTTTCAACCTTTTTATAATCTCACTTTTTTCTTGTTCAGATAAACTAGGAGGACATTTGGTAACTACTATTGCATTAGCTCGTTTTGCACCTTGCTTTGGTTCTCTTAAATTTCCTGTTGGTAATAAAAAGTCATCTACATACAACGCATTGTAAGATGTTAGCAATACATAAAAACCAGCTTTTACTTTTCGATGTTGAAAAGCATCATCCAATAAAATCACATCTGGCTTAGGGGTTAAAGCCCTTAAGTTGACAATACCTTCTCTCCTATTAGCATCAACTGCAACTTTAATAGTTTCAAACTTTGAATAAAACTGAAAAGGCTCATCTCCAATACGCATTGCATCAGTATTTTCACCAGCTAGCACAAATCCTTTAGTGGTTCTTCCGTAACCTCTACTCAAGGTTGCCACTTCATAATTAGACTTTAGCAATCTAATTAAGTATTCTATCATTGGTGTTTTTCCTGTACCTCCAACACTCAAGTTACCAACTGCTATTAAAGGAAAATCATAAGATGTGGATTTAAAAATCCCAGCATCGTAAAACTTATTTCGCAACCATGTTACCAAATAATAAATTGGAACAACAGGCAACAATATGTTTCGTATTAACTTCATCGCAACTAAAGTATAATATTTTATCTTTGATACAAACTTTACTGCCATTATGCTTATAAAAGATGTAATTAATTATTTAGAAGAACTAGCCCCTTTAAACTATGCCGAAGATTTTGACAATGTTGGACTTTTGGTTGGTGATAAAAACGAACCATTAACTGGTGTTTTAGTCACTTTAGACACGCTAGAATCTGTTGTTGATGAAGCCATTGAAAAAAACTGCAACCTTATTGTTAGTTTTCATCCTATAATATTTAAAGGCTTAAAAAAACTAAATGGCAACACTTATGTTGAACGTGTAGTAATTAAAGCCATTAAGCACAATATTGCTATTTTCTCTATCCACACTGCATTAGACAATGCTCTACAAGGTGTTAATGACATTATCTGTGACCAGTTAAACCTTGAATCGAAAAAAATTCTTATCCCTCAAAAAGGCACAATTAAAAAACTTACAACCTATGTTCCTAAAAATAATGCTGAAGCACTAAGAACTGCTTTATTTAATTCTGGTGCAGGAGCTATTGGTAATTATGATAATTGTAGCTTTAACAGTGAAGGCATTGGCACTTACAAAGGTAATGCATCTTCAAACCCTACTATTGGAGAAAAAGGCGTGCTGCATTTTGAAGAAGAAACTCAAATTTCAGTGACGTTTAGTAAACATTTAGAATCAAAAATTGTTACTGCTTTGTTTAAAAACCATCCTTACGAAGAAGTAGCTTATGAAATAACAACTCTAGACAATTATAACCAAAACATAGGAATAGGTATGGTTGGAGAGCTTGAAAAAGAAATGCCAACTACTGATTTTTTTAATTATGTGAAAGAAAAAATGAATGTTACTGCAATTCGTCATTCAAAAATCGTAAAAGATGGCATTAAAAAAGTTGCTGTGCTTGGAGGCTCAGGTAGTTTTGCGATATCTGCTGCAAAGTCAGCAAATGCTGATGTTTTAATAACTGCTGATCTAAAATATCATGATTTTTTTGCTGCAGAAGACCAAATAATCTTAATGGATATTGGTCATTATGAGAGCGAACAACACACAAAAACATTTTTAGCTGACTATCTATCAAAAAAAATTACTAATTTTGCAGTCGTTTTATCAATGACAAATACAAATCCGGTAAAGTATTTATAATTATGGCAAAAAAAGTTGAAGTTTCTGTTGAAGATCGATTGAGAGCCCTTTACGACTTACAATTAATCGACTCGAGAGTAGACGAAATAAGAAATGTGCGTGGAGAACTCCCTTTAGAAGTTAGAGATCTTGAAGATGAAGTGGAAGGTTTAAATACAAGACTAGAAAAATTAGGTTCTAATCTTGAAATGATTGATGAGGACATCAAAGCTAAAAAGAATTTAATCGAAGAAGCTAAAGCCTTAATCAAAAAATACAGCGAGCAGCAAAAAAATGTAAGAAACAACAGAGAGTACAACTCACTTACAAAAGAAATAGAATATCAAGAACTTGAAATTCAATTAGCTGAAAAGCACATTAAAGAATTTAAAGTTCAAATAGAGCAGAAAAAAGAAATTATTTCTGAAACTAAAAGCAAACTTAAAGACCGTCAAACACACTTAAAGCACAAAAAAGGTGAACTAGACGCTATTTTAGCTGAAACTGAAAAAGAAGAAGAAGCTCTAATTAAAAAGTCTGAAGAGTACCAAAAGCAAATTGACGAAAGGTTAGTAAAAGCGTATTTAAGAATACGTAATAACGTAAAAAACGGATTAGCTGTTGTACCAATTGAAAGAGGTGCATCTGGTGGTTCTTTCTTTACTATTCCTCCTCAAGTACAGGTAGAAATTGCTTCACGTAAAAAAGTAATTACTGATGAGCACAGTGGTCGTATCTTAGTTGATGCAGCTTTAGCTGAAGAACAAAAAGAAAAAATGGAAAAGCTTTTTGCTAAGTTATAATCCATTTTAAAATGCATATTTAAACCCAGACCACAACGTCTGGGTTTTTTATTTAATAAAATTTTCACACTTCATCTTTAAGGTTAATTATCTTTATACGACTATAAAAAGAAAATTACCTATGAAAAATTACATTTCAATATTAGTTATTACCCTTTTATTTAGTTGCCAAAACACTGCTCAAACCAATAAAAAACAACAAGCTTTAATGACTCTAGAACCTGTTGAAGTTCCTTTAAAAGATGGAAAAGCTAAAGCTTATTTTGCAAGTGGTTGCTTTTGGTGTGCTGAAGCTATTTACCAAAGTGTTATTGGTGTAGACGAAGTAATCTCAGGATATTCTGGAGGTCATACTAATAACCCAACATACCAATCTAGCAATACTGGTAGAACAGGTCATGCTGAAAGTATTGAGGTAATTTACGACCCTGAGGTTGTAAGTTTTTCTGATTTGGTTGAAGTCTATTTTAGCTCTCAAGACCCAACACAAGTTAATGGTCAAGGTCCTGATAGAGGTTCGCAATATCGCTCTATTATTTTTTATCAAAATAACGAGCAAAAACAAATAGCTGAAACCCAAAAAGCTAAATGGGCAACCAAATTAAATGCTGTTATAGCTGCCGAAATAATGCCGTTTCAAAAATTTTGGGAAGCTGAAGATTATCATCAAGATTTTGAAGAACGCAATCCAAATAATGCTTACATTCAAAATGTATCTAGAAAACGTTTGGAGCAGTTTAAAAGATCATGTCCTTACTTAGTAAAAAAAGAAGCTAAAGACATTATAAACAAAGACAACTAAACCTTAGTTGCTTTTATCTCAAATATTAAAGGATAAAGTTTATCCTTAGTAGCATGCATACCAGATTTGGTTTGTTCTAAATCTGGTAGTACGTTATATGGGCTTTCGTCATACTCATTTAGATAGTCTATTCGTAATCCTGCTTTAGTTAATGCATTGATTACCTCACTCAACCCATGATTCCAACCATATTCCTTACTAATCATTGTTGAATCGGTATTAGCGTAAGTACCTTCATACTCCTCATAGATTACTTCATCTTGCATGTAACCATATTTCATAATAGGTTTGCCTTCTAGATAATCAAACATCCAAACTATAGGATGAAACTCAGCCATATAAAAAACACCTCCTTTGTTTAAACGATCAGCAATCATTTGTCCCCAAGGCTCTAAATTTGGTAACCAACCAATAACACCATAGCTTGTAAAAACAATATCAAAGGTATCAGTAACATACTTAGAGGTTTCTAAAACATTACAACACACAAAATCGGCATCTAACTCTAGTTCTTCATTTAGTTTTTGGGCAAATCGAATACCTTCATCACTTATATCGACACCTACACAATTGGCTCCTAGTCTGCTCCAACTTAAAGTATCTTGACCGAAATGACATTGCAAATGCAACAAAGACTTTCCTTTAACATCACCTAAAGCCTTTAACTCATATGGCATAAGTGAAGATGCTCCATTTTTAAAAGCTTCATGATCATACATTCCACTTTCAACATGAATCTTGGTCTTTTCATTCCAAGTTGCCTTATTGGTTTCAAAATATTTTGTTAAGTTTTCCATATTTCAGCTTTTAAAACATCCAAAGTACAATTTTGATACGTATATATTGTATAAAATATCCCGCTTTATGCGTCTATATATATTCAGCAAGCGCCTTGTTTCTTCAAGGCGCTTTTTTATTATAATCCATTAACTGAAAAGACACTTCAGTTCCCTCGCCTAATTCACTTTTAATATGTAGTTGACCTCCAAGATTTTCTATATAAGCTTTTGCTATAGCTAACCCCAACCCTGTACCATGTATACCTGCTTTATTATCTAAATCAGTGATAAAAAAAGGCAAATGCACTTGATTTAATTGATCTTTAGATATGCCTATACCATTATCTTTTATTACAAATTCAATTGCATTAGGATTTAAATAATTACAATATATAATCACTTTACTCTTATGCCCTGAAAACTTTATTGCATTGTCGATAATATGGCTTAATGTTTTCTTTAGCTTTTCTTCATCACTCATTAGGCTATAGTTAGTGTCACAATTAAAATTTACAGATAATTGGATATCTTTTTCCATAGCTTTCTTAGCAAACTCACTTCTAAGGTCATCTATCAATTTGTAAATATTAATGCTCGAAATATTGAGAGCCACATTACCACTTTCTAATTTTGAAATCTCTAAAACATCATTAAACATGTTTAGCAACAAATTGCTATTATCTTCAATAATACTGAAATACTGATTATTCTCTTCATTAGAATCCGTATTAGATTTCAATAGATTTGCACTACCAACAATACCATACATTGGTGTTTTAATTTCATGACTCATGTTGCTTAAAAAGGCTGTTTTAAGCTTATTTGAGCGTTCAGCTTCATTTTTTGCATTAATAGTAATCTCATGCTCTTTTTTAAGCATTTCTTGAAGTTGATTTTCCTTAATAAATGCTTTATGTAGTTGTTTAATTAAAAAAGAAACAGAATACACTGTAAGCAAACTAAAAATAACATTATTGGTAAAAACAATAACTAGACCTTCAAAAGGTCCTTCTAGAAAAAAAGTAATTTCAACAATATTAAAATACTTAACCAGCAAGACAACAGAATAAAACAGAGCTGTTAACAAAACCGAATTAACTCCAGACTTAGTACTACTATACAATGTAACCAAAACACTAAGCATAAACAGCAAAATTGGACCATTACCTCCCAGACCTAAATCTAAAACCAGTCCAAAAGAAAGCAAGAAAAAAGTTACAGTAAACACTTGTTTTCTAACACTTAAACTAAAACTTTTATAAAAAAAAGCAAACAATAAAATAGCAAATGCAATAGTATCTGCATAAAACACAAACCATTTATCTAAAATAATCGCAGCAGTAATACTTGGGATATAAGAAATAGCTCCAAGCACAATGGTTAGTGTAAATATAGATATGAAAAGGTTATCTCTATAATAAGACAATCTATCGGTTTCATACTTGTGATTTTGCAACCCAAGGTAGTTTATGTACCACTTTCTATATGAAAACCAAAGATTTTTTAGCATTGTAATGAGGTGTTAGTCTGGGGCGAACAAATCTATTTAATACAAATCTACTCAATTCTAAAGCTATATACTGTATTTTATAACCATAAGTGCATAAAATAATTCTTATTTTTGTTAACAACACAAAATTTTATTCAATTGACCAATTATAAATTAGGTCTTGATTTTGCAAGAGAACAGGACCAAAATGACGCAATATCACACTACAGAAACCAATTCCACATCCCAAAAGACAAACATGGAAACGATTGGTTATACTTTACAGGAAACTCACTAGGATTACAACCAAAAAACACAAAAAAGTATATTCAACAAGAGTTAGATGATTGGGCTGATTTTGGTGTTGAAGGTCATTTTGAAGCCAAAAACCCTTGGATGCCTTATCATGAGTTTTTAACTGATTCTATGGCAAAAATTGTAGGCGCAAAACCTATTGAGGTGGTTGTAATGAACACACTTACCACTAACCTACACTTGTTAATGGTTAGTTTTTATCAACCTACAAAAACTAAATATAAAATAGTTATTGAAAGTGATGCTTTTCCTAGCGATAGATATGCTGTACAAACACAATTAGAATTTCATGGGTTTGATGCAAATGAAGGTTTAATTGAATGGAAACCTCGAAAAGGAGAAGAACTTTTAAACATTGAAGATTTAGAGGCTATACTAAACGAACAAGGTGATGAAATTGCATTACTACTTATTGGTGGTGTAAATTACTACACAGGACAATATTTGGATATAAAAAAAATTGCTGAGTTAGGTCACACCAAAAACTGTATGGTAGGTATAGACTTAGCACATGGCGCAGGAAACATAAATCCAGATTTGCACAACTCTGGAGTAGATTTTGCTGCTTGGTGTACTTATAAATATTTAAACTCAGGACCAGGTAGTTTAGCAGGATTATTTGTACACGAAAAACATGCGCACAACACAAAACTAAAACGTTTTTCTGGTTGGTGGAGTCACAACAAATCTACACGATTTAACATGCGTCAACCGTTAGATGTTATTCCTGGTGCTGAGGGTTGGCAACTCAGTAATCCTCCAATTTTATCAATGGCTGCCATAAAAGCATCGTTAGATATGTTTAACGAAGTTGGTATGGATGCACTTCGTAAAAAATCAGAACAACTAACTGGTTATTTTGAATTTTTATTGAATGAATTAAACAATGACCAAATAAAAATCATTACACCATCCAACCCAAACGAAAGAGGTTGTCAACTTTCTATTCAAGTAAAAAATGCTGATAAAAGTTTACATAAAAAATTAACCGAAGCTCATATTATAACCGACTGGAGAGAACCTGACGTTATTCGTTGTGCTCCTGTACCATTGTACAACACATTTGAAGATGTGTATAGAATGGTTGAAAAGTTGAAAGAAATATTAAATTAAACTTGTCATTCCGCACTTGATGCGGAATCCAAACAAATAGATTCTGCGTCGTAGCGCAGAATGACAATTAAACATGACTAAACAACAAAACATACTCATTATTGGCGCAGGACTTTGTGGTTCGCTATTAGCATTACGCTTAGGACAACGAGGTTTTAACGTCACTGTTATGGAAATGCGTCCTGATTTACGTAAAGTAGATATTTCTGCAGGTCGTTCCATTAACCTAGCTTTTTCTGATCGTGGTAACAAAGCCATGAAACTAGTTGGTATTGAAGACAAAGTAAAAGACCTTTGTATTCCCATGAATGGTCGTATGCTTCATGACATAGAAGGCAATACTGTTTTAGCTCCTTATAGTGGTCGTGAACATGAATTTATAAATTCTATTTCAAGAGGTGAACTCAATGCACTTTTACTTGACGAAGCTGAAAAACATAAAAATGTTTCCATTTACTTCAACAGAAAATGTAAATCGGTAGATTTCGAAAAAACGACAGCTCTATTTAAAGATTACACAAACAACACTGAATTTATTGAAGACGCAGATGTTATTATTGCTACTGATGGAGCAGGTTCTGCAATGCGAAAAAGCTATTATTTGGGAAAAAAGTTTCTATTTAGTTTTTCGCAAGATTGGTTAACACATGGCTATAAAGAATTAAGTATTCTTCCTGGTGAAAACGGAAGCTATAAAACCTATAAAAATGCGCTGCATATTTGGGGACGCGAATCGTTTATGCTTATAGCATTACCAAATCTCGATGGTAGTTTTACAGTAACGCTATTTTTAAGCTACGATGAAGGCGAATATAATTTCAATAATCTAACCACAAAAGAACGTGTTCTAGAGTTCTTCGAAAAATATTTTAAAGACGCTCTAGAGCTCATGCCTAATCTTGTTGACGATTTCTTTGAAAACCCAACAGCACCTCTCGGCACAGTAAAATGTTCGCCTTGGCATTACAAAGGCAATACGCTTTTAATGGGAGATGCTGCACATGCTATTGTTCCGTTTTATGGCCAAGGTATGAATGCTTCCTTTGAAGATGTTGTAGAATTTGATAAAGTACTAGATGAAGGTCATGACGATTGGGAAACCATTTTCAAGATTTATGAAAAATCTCGCAAAAAAGACACTGATGCCATTGCTGACTTAGCTATCGATAATTTCCACGAAATGAAAGGTCATGTTAATCATGCAAACTTTAGAGAAAAACGCACTTTAGAAATGGCTTTAGAAAAGCATTTTCCTAATGATTATTCTTCAAAGTATTCTCTAGTAACTTTTAACGAAGACATTGGTTATAGAGAAGCAATGTTAAGAGGTCGTGCACAAGACAAAGCTATACTCAATATGCTAGCAGATGGCAAATTGAATATTCAAGACGATTTAAAATTGAATTTAGAAAAGGTAAAAACTGAAACCGAAAACATCCTAGAAGACGATAGAATAGCTGGATTGAAATAAAATAATGTCACCTCGAGCGCAGTCGAGAGGTTTTTTTAAATAAGAATTTTTAGGTCTCGACTGCGCTCGACCTGACAAAAGAACAAAAGTTATGAACGAAGGAACAAACGTAACACCAAGAGGCGCTTATCCACATGTAAAAATAGTAGGCGATTTTATATTTGTATCAGGTACAAGTTCGCGCAGAAAAGACAACACTATTGCTGGTGTTGATAGTATAGATGAAATGGGTACAAAACGATTAAACGCTTACACCCAAACACAAGAGGTTTTAAAAAATATTGACAAAAATCTACAAACCGTTGGAGCGAGCTTAAAAGATGTGGTTGATGTCACATCGTTTCTAGTGAACATGAATGACTTTGCTGATTATAATAAAGCTTACGCTGAATTTTTTGATAAAGAAACTGGACCAACAAGAACAACCGTTGCGGTTCATCAATTACCACATCCAGATTTGGTGGTTGAGATTAAGGTGATGGCTTATAAAAAACAAGACTAAAGAATATTCGTTTAATAAAGAATTATTTACCAAAACGATCTATCAAGGCATTATCGACCTTTATTCTAATAATAGTTATGCCTATGCAAACAATTGTAATAGCCATTATAAAGCCTATCATAAATCCAAAATCAATAAAAAACCCAAGTACACCCAGTATAAGCAAAACAATTGCAAGCTTAAAATAAAGTGTACCACCATAAATATGGGAAAAATCCCAATGAGCTTTACTTCTACCTTCATACTTAGACTTAGTCAAACCTTTGTATGATTTGCTGTATTTAGGTGTTCGCTTTATATACCACCAACTTGTTAAAAACAGCATAAAAGCACAAGTCAACAAGATTATGGAAAAAGAGTTTTGATCGTTCATGCAAATAAAGATAATTAAAGACAGGCAAATTTCTTAAAATCTGAGTATTGTTTTATAATACATAGTAAAACTTTCCACTAATTCGTACTTTTGAAAAACACCATAAAATTTGAACAATTGTGTCAACCTCAATAAAAAATTACATAAACGGTCAATTTGAAAACCCAGCATCTAACAATTGGATTGACAACTACAATCCTTCAAATGGTGAAGTCTATGGGCAAATCCCAAACTCATCAAAAGAAGACGTAGAACAAGCTTATCAAAGTGCTAAATCTGCTTTCCCAAGCTGGAGTCAAACTACTTTAGAAGAGCGTAGCAGGATTCTAATTAAGATTTCAGAATTATTAGAAGCCAATTTAGACCGTTTTGCAGAAGCTGAAAGTAAAGACAACGGAAAACCTGTAAGTCTTGCTAAAATGGTTGATATACCTAGAGCAGCAAGTAATTTCAGATTTTTTGGAAATGCCATTACACAATTTGCAAGCGAAAGTCACGAAAGCGTTGGTCAAAACGCGGTGAATTATACGCTTCGCCAACCTATTGGAGTTGTGGGCTGCATTAGTCCGTGGAATTTACCGCTGTATCTTTTCACTTGGAAAATCGCACCAGCAATCGCAGCAGGTAATTGCGTTGTTGCCAAACCAAGCGAAGTTACACCAATGACAGCTTATTTATTAGGCGAAATTTGCAACGAAGCTGGTTTACCAAAAGGTGTATTGAATATTGTTCACGGTTTAGGCACAACGACTGGTCAAGCTATTGTAGAACATCCAAATATCAAAGCCATTAGTTTTACTGGAGGAACAGCAACTGGCGCACATATTGCCAAAGTAGCTGCACCAATGTTTAAAAAATTGTCTTTAGAATTAGGCGGAAAAAACCCAAATATCATCTTTGCCGATTGCGATTATGACGATATGTTGAACACAACCGTACGTTCGTCGTTTGCTAATCAAGGTCAAATTTGTTTATGCGGAAGCCGAATTTTTGTAGAGGAAACTATTTACGATAAATTCAAAACAGACTTTATAAACAAAGTAAAAGAGTTGAAAATTGGTCATCCTTCTGAAAAGGATACAAACATTGGCGCTTTAGTTTCAAAACCGCATCTTGAAAAAGTAAAAGCTTATATTGAAATTGCTAAAGAAGAAGGCGCAACTGTTTTATGTGGCGGAAACGAAGTTTCTGTTGAAGGTTACGAAAATGGTTACTATTTACAACCAACAGTTATTGAAGTAAAAACAGACGATTGTCGCGTAAACCAAGAAGAAATTTTTGGTCCAGTAGTTACCATTATGCCATTTAAAACTGAAAATGATGTGTTAGACATGGCTAACAAAGTAAAATACGGATTATCAGCAACACTTTGGACAAACAATTTACGGCGAACTATGCGAATGAGCAACCAACTGCAAGCAGGAATTGTTTGGGTAAACACATGGATGATGCGCGATTTACGAACTCCTTTTGGAGGTGTAAAAGCAAGTGGTGTTGGTCGCGAAGGTGGTTTTGAAGCTTTACGTTTTTTTACTGAACCTAAAAATGTATGTATAAAGTATTAATTTGATGTCGCCTCGAGCGCAGTCGAGAGGTTAATTATGAAAACGTATTATGTTTACATATTGAAATGTTCAGATGGGTATAACTTATACTGGAATAACAAATAACATATCTAGGAGATTTGAAGAACACCAAAACGGATTAAATAAAACATGTTTTACATATAAAAGAAGACCTTTAGAATTAATATTTCATCAAGAGTTTAACAATGTAGAACAAGCAATATATTTTGAAAAGAAAATAAAAAAATGGAGTGCAAAAAAGAAGTTTGCTTTAGCTAATGGAGAGTATAATTTGTTGCAAATTTTAGCCGAATGTAGAAATGCAACACATTCTAATTATATACCGAACAGTTAAATAGGTCTCGACTGCGCTCGACCAGACAGAATTATGAATCTAAACTTAAACAACAAATACGCGCTAGTATGTGGTAGCACAGCAGGAATAGGTAAAGCTACAGCTCTAGCTTTAGCCGAAGAAGGTGCAAACATCACTCTAGTAGCAAGAAACGAAGACAAGCTAAAAGCTGTTTTAGCCGAATTACCAAAACACAGAAATCACGATTATATTGTTGCTGATTTTTCTAATCCGATGGAATTAAAAGAAAAAGTTGAAAGCTATATTAAAAACAATCACGGATTTCATGTGTTAGTAAACAATACTGGTGGACCAGCTGGTGGACCAGTTTTTGATGCTAAAATAGAAGAATTTGAAAATGCCTTTACACAGCATTTAAAATGCAATCACGTTTTAGCACAAGCGGTTGTTCCGTTTATGAAAAAAGAAGAGTTTGGACGTATTATCAATGTGATTTCAACATCTGTAAAACAGCCTTTAGACGGACTTGGTGTAAGCAATACCATTCGTGGTGCAGTAGCCAACTGGAGTAAAACCTTAGCTAATGAGCTTGGACAGTTTGGTATTACAGTAAACAACGTATTACCAGGTGCTACAGGAACTGAACGATTAACCGAAATCATCAAAAACAAAAGCGCTAAAACTGGTAAAACAGAAGAAGATGCTGCTAATGCGATGAAAAGCGCTGTACCAGCAAAGCGTTTTGCAAAACCTGAAGAACTAGCTGCAGCCATCACTTTTTTAGCTAGTGAATGTGCCAGTTACATTAACGGAATTAACCTTCCTGTTGATGGTGGACGAACAAAATCTTTGTAACTTTATAACATAAAATCAAACGTCATGAGTAAATTATATCCTCCCATAAATTTTAAAGAATGGATTGAAGAAAACCGTCACTTATTAAAGCCTCCTGTTGGCAATAAAGTAGTTTGGAAAGATGGTGATTTTATTGTTATGGTTGTTGGAGGACCAAACAGCAGAAAAGATTATCATTATAATGAAACTCCTGAGTTTTTCTATCAAGTTGAAGGTGATATTACCTTAAAAGTTATTGATGAAGGCGAGCCTAAAGATATTCATATACGTGAAGGAGAAATGTTTTTATTACCTCCTAAGGTACCACACTCACCTCAACGTGGCGCTAACACAGTTGGATTAGTTATAGAATACCCTCGAGAAGAAGGTGTACAAGATGCTTTACTGTGGTTTTGTGAAAACTGTACAACAAAACTGTATGAAGAAGATTTTACTCTAGACAATATTGAAACTGATATGCCTAAAATTTTTGATAAATATTATGGTGATTCTGGTAAACGCAGTTGTCCTAACTGTGGACATGTAATGCAACCACCAAAAAAAGTTCAGATAGAAGAATAACTTATGAAACGTAAACTTCGTATAAACGGTCACTCACACTTACTTCCTTATCCTGAAGAAATCCCTAAGTTCATGAAAGACAAAGGTATTTTTTGGGTGGATAAAGACCGAAAATTCATGCTTCAAAAAGATTGGAGTCGACCAGTAACTGATTCTAGTTTCTTCCTCAATGAAAAATTAGCGTGGATGGAACGTTTTAAAATAGACCATGCTGTCGTTTTAAACCTTTCTCAACTCTACGGAAACGGATTACGTGTTGAAGAAATGAAGCAAGCCTTACGTTTTCAAAATGATTTCAATGCTAAAATTCAACATGACAACCCAAGCAAGTTTACTTGTGGCTTTGTAGTTCATCCTGGATTTGTACGTGGTGCTTGTTGGGAAATTGAACGTTGTGTAGAAGAATTAGGCCTACAATTGCTATGCTTACCTACACACTACATGGATACAATAGGTACTTGGCGTTGTATTTTTGATGAGGAAAACGAACCCATCTTTGAGCTTGCAAACAAGTATAATTTAGCTGTAGAAATTCACCCTTACGATGGTGAAAAATTTATAAAGCTAGAAAACACCTCATGGCGTTTTCACCTTATTTGGATGCTAGCCCAATGTGCAGATGCATATCACTTTTTAACCTTAAACGGTTATCAAGACAAATATCCAAATATGCGAACTTGTTTTGCTCATGGTGGGCAGTTGGCACAGATAAACTTAGGAAGACGTATTCAAGGGTTTGATGGACGACCAGATTTATTTGAAGGGAAACACCACCCAAGAAAAGCAGTTGGACACAAAAACATCTTTTTTGACACCTTAGTTCATGATACAGGAAGTTTATCTTTACTTATAAAAAACCAAACTTCTAAACAGGTTTTAATGGGATTAGACGATCCTTATCCTTTAGGAGAAATGGAAAGCGCTAAACAATCTTCTTATCCTGGTAAAATTTTGGATTTAGCTATAGAACGAAATATAATTACCGAAGAAGAACGTGATGCGATGTGGGAAGATAACGTCATACAATGGTTGTGTGGTGATGATGAAGATGCTAAGAAAAAATTGGTTAATAGAATTTTAGGATAACGTGTCTCCTCGAGCGCAGTCGAGAGGTATTATGAAATCATACTATGTTTACATATTAAAATGTTCTGATGGATTAACTTATACTGGTATTACAAACAATATATCTAGAAGATTTGAAGAACATCAAAAAGGTTTAAATAAAGATTGTTTCACTTATAAAAGAAGACCTTTAGAGTTAATTTTTTATCAAAAATTTAATGATATTGACCAAGCTATCTATTTTGAAAAGAAAATTAAAAAATGGAGTGGGAAGAAAAAATTAGCTCTAGCAAGTGAAAATTTTAATTTATTACAAATTCTTTCAGAATGTAGAAATGCATCACATTCAAAATATAAACCTTAAGGTCTCGACTGCGCTCGACCTGACAAACCTTGACTGCGCTCGACCTGACAAAACTAGACTAAACTCAATGTGGTGGTCAACCTAACATTTACAAATAAACATTATGCACTTTTTACCTCAAAAATTAGATGATTACGTAGTAGCACATTCTGAAAACGAACCAGAATTACTACAACAACTTACTAGAGAAACTTACCAAAAAATATTGCAACCACGTATGCTCAGTGGCCATTATCAAGGTAGAGTGTTGAGCATAATTTCAAAATTGGTTAACCCAAAAAACATCCTTGAAATAGGCACTTACACTGGTTATTCGGCTTTATGTTTAGCTGAAGGCATGCAGAGTAATGGCGAATTAGACACTATAGATATTAATGAAGAGCTGGTAGATTTTCAAAGGAAATATTTTAACAAATCACAGTACGGAAATCAAATTCATCAACATTTAGGTAATGCACTGGAAATTATTCCAGAACTAAATAAGACTTTTGATTTAGTTTTTATTGATGCTGATAAGCCAAATTATGTAAACTATTTTCACACCATTATTGACAAACTCAACGTTGGCGGCATCATTTTATCTGACAATGTACTGTGGAGCGGAAAAGTTATAGAAGCCCTAAATCCTGATGATGCATCAACTAAAGCATTACTGGAATACAATATACTTTTAAAAAATGATCCTAGAGTTGAAACCGTTTTATTACCTTTAAGAGACGGATTAACCATAAGTAGAAAACTACCATCTTAAATAATATGAACACATTAGACATAAGAACTGTTGATGTTGTAAAATATATTACACCTTTAAGAGAAGGTGGTTCTTTACCTGCTATTGTTGAAGCTAGCGACGGTTTTCTCTATGTACTAAAATTTAGAGGTTCTGGTCAAGGAAAAAAAACACTAATTTCCGAATTAATTGGAGGTGAAATAGCACGCGCTATTGGTTTAAAAGTTCCTGAATTAGTGTTTATGAATTTAGACGATTCATTTAGCAAAACAGAGCCAGACGAAGAGATACAAGACTTACTTAAATTTAGTGTAGGCTTAAATTTAGGATTACATTATTTAAGTAGTTCTATTACTTACGACCCTTTAGCATTTGATGTTGATCGTTTAACAGCTTCAAAAATTGTATTATTAGATAGTATTATTAGCAATATAGACAGAACAGCCAAAAACACAAATCTGCTTAACTGGAATAAAGAATTATGGGTTATTGATAATGGTGCTAGCTTCTATTTTCATCATAATTGGGCTACTTGGGAAAGTCATCTAACAAGAACATTTCCTCTTATAAAAGATCATGTACTAGTTAAACTGGCAACACGTCTTGATGAAGCTTCAAAAACAATCATTGAAGCTTTAAATAAAGACACGTTAGAAACCATTATTAATACAATACCCGAAAATTGGCTACTAAATGAATCTGATGTGTTAAACCCAAGTCAAATAAGAACAGCCTATTTGAGCTATTTAATTTCTAGACTATCAAACATTGATGCTCTAATAAACGAAATCGAAAATGCAAGATAAAGTCACTTTTGAATATGCCATAATTAGACTCGTTCCAAAGGTTGAACGTGAAGAGTTTTTTAATGTTGGAGTCATTTTATACTCTAAACGAAAAAAATTTCTTAATGTTAAATATCATGTCGACAATGAGAAGTTAAAGGCTTTTTCTTGCGAACTTGACATAGAAGACATCAATAATCACTTAAAATCTTGGGAACTAATTTGTAAAGGCTCACCTTCATCTGGAGCAATTGGACAATTTGAACTTTCTGATAGATTTCGTTGGTTAGCAGCCTCAAGAAGCACAGTAATACAAAGTTCTAAAACACATTCTGGTTTAACCGATAATCCAGAAGAAGAATTAAATAAAATTTTTGAAAAGCACGTATTATAGCTAACAATACAAACAAAAAACCTCTCAATGCTGAGAGGTTTTTTAATTTATAAAGTGTTTTTATTATTGTACAGCTTGTAAAGCATCAATATTACCATAACCAAAACTTCCGTTTTTATTTGGGTAAAAGTCTGATGACGTTTTTAAACGGTTTAGTACCTGTGTTCTGCTCCAGTTAGGGTATCTAGACCATACCAAAGCAGCAATACCTGCAGTTGTTGCAGTGGCAACCGATGAACCTCCTGTATAACGACGCTCACCATTGTAAAACCCTAAAACTGGTGGTGCTTTACTAGTATTGTTATCACCTTCCATAATAATGGTAAAATCTATTTTGCTTCCGCTATGGCAAGTGTCGCAACGTTCATAATTACTCCCATCATCAACTCCTGTTACAGCAACAGTTTCGCTCATTGTTGCTGGGAAAATTACACCAAAGCCATTAGTAAAACTGGTTGACGTTCCTCCTGCCGCAAAAATAAGTTTGCCTTTACTGTAAGCATATTTTACAGCATCTTTAATATTACCTATTGACCATACATAACCAATAGACATTGAGATGATTTTCACATCACTTCTATTTCCCAATTGGGTTAACGCATCCGACACACCTTTACGTTCATGGTAATCATTTAAAAGCACGTCTTCAGTTGCTCTATAAGCTACCAAATTTGAGTTATAAGCAACACCTACTGGCATTCCGTTATCGTTTCTTGGAGCAGCCATAGTAGACGCCATTGCTGTTCCATGACCACACTTGTCATGTGGCCCATCATAATTACTACTCCACCACCAAGCAGAATCTATAAACGTACCATACTTTTGAACGAAGCGTCCATTGGAAACTCCATCGTTAAACCCACTAGAATTCAACAGCGATTGTGATTGTGATACTCCAGTATCAATCAATCCAATAGTTACTCCTGAGCCAGTACTTAAATTCCATGCTTGCGGAATGTTATGCTCACTAAAATGCCATGACACTTGTGCATTGTTAGGACTAACTGTAGTGTAATGCGAGGTGTTTATTGACTCTCCATTTTTGCTACATCCTGAACTTGATCTTGCAGTTGCACTCATTCCAAATTGATTGTAACCATTTGGTTCTAAATAGCGAACATATGGACTCTTTTTAAGCGCTACAATTGTATTAATATTGTCAACATACACATCAACAACATTAATAATTTCGTGTTCTACAAGTTTTAAATCTTCCTTAGCAACACCTTCTTGCTCCAAAACAATATTTAATACTGCTTCCTTTTTATTTTCAATGTCTCTTGTTCTAATTTCTGAAAAATATTCTCCTTCACTTCCATAACCAATAGTAAGTAAATTTTGCCCATGCTTTACTGCACTCCATAAAAAATGGGTATCAGCAGCATTCCAATCAAAATCACCAGTATTTGTAATAGTTGCATTGATGGTTGCGTTAATTTCTTCAATAGTTAAAGGATTTTCAGGAAATACTTGTTGAATGTCTTCTTCTTGAAATGTGGCATCTTCCTTAGAACAGGAAACCACAGTAATAGCCAAAAGTAAAATGACTTTAACGTAGAGTCTTCTCATGTAAATATATATTTAGATGGTTAATGGTTTTCTAAATATATTAAATAATCTTAAAAAAATTAATTGAAAAACTCAGTTTTCGACAAAAAACTAAATATAATTTTACGAATATAGTATTTACAATTTACGTCTTACCGAACCTGTGAAATCTTCTAAATCGTCTTTCACTTTGTTAATTTCGTCTTGAACATCTTTAGTAATACTGGTATCAATACCATTTTGTTCAGCGCTTTTAGTAATTTCAGATTTAATATCGTTTGACGCATCGCGAAGAACTCGCATACCTTTTCCTAAGCCTTTGGCAATCTCAGGAATTTTGTCGGCTCCAAAAACCAAAACCACTACAACAAGTATAAACATAACTTCTGTAGTACCAATGAATAAAAATGTAGCTGCTTGTATCACTTTGCAAATATAATGAGTTGTTAGATTAGAACGTACTATTTAACATTGAATTTTAATCTTGGGAAGAATTAACGTTTGCTTTGTAAGCTTTAAGCTTAATTTGTAAAAACTCTAGTAGTTTTATATCATTTTTTTCTTTTGCAATTTGCATAAACTCTGGATCTTCTGAACTGAAATAGAAAAACTCCATTCTTTGAGCTTCATCCAAATCATCTATTTCAAAAAGCATTTCAGAAAACTCTGATATAGCTCTATTCATCTGAATATCTTGTCTTTCCAATTCAATTAAGTGTTTTAATCGTTTTGTTCTACCAGAAATCCAGTTCAAAATTGGATTTAAAGGAATTAACCCACTACCTGTTTGGGCTTCGTAAAGTCTTCGCTCGCTTTGTGTTTTTGGCTTTCCTGTGTAACCAGGAATTCCAACATCATAAAAGTTTATATCTCGTTCAACATCTGAGTTTTTTATATCAGAAGTTAAATCACCAGACAAGATTTTACCAACCACAACTTCGTTTAACTCATTAATGTTTTCAGTAAGAATCACTTCAAGCAACTTGGAATTAATATGGTTTTGGGAAATGACAATTTCTTCTCTTAAATATTTAACACCTGAAACAATAATGGTGTCGTTGAGCGTTGCAGGAATTTCAAACTCGCCTTTTTCACCTGTAGTAGTATATTTACTTGCTGTTTTATTTATAATATGAATACCTTCAACGTCATCATTTGCTATCACTTTACCTGAAAGTGTAACAGTTTGCGACTGCATTACAAAAGCGGTTAAAAGAGAAAAAACAAGTAAGCTTCTTCTGATTACATTTATAGATACTCTAGCAGAAAACAAGTTTGATTTCACAGCAAAATTTGGAGCATGTAAATAATTTTCAAACAGACTAAATTTAATCTTTTTGAGGAGTTTCATTTAAAAACTGCTTACTTTTTTGGCTTATAAATTCTAAAAACTCAAGTTCATTACCTTTATCTAACAAACTATAGTCTAAACCATGGTCTTCAACATAAATTATAAATTCATTGATTCTATCCTTTGGAATCTTGAAATTTTGATATAAGAATTCTTCGGTGTAATGGTCTTTAAACGTACTTGTTGGAATGTTAGGAACATTGGAACGAGTCGAAGCCTTCTCTCCTTTAGATTTAAAAAGTGGTTTTAATAAAAACCCTACCACATTTATAACGTTAAGTCCGTTTTGCATGGTTTGAGACTGCGAATGCATTGCTATATTATCTGATTGTGATCTTATATCGTCAGAAAACTCATATTCGTGTACGTTGTCAATACCAAAATAAATTGGATCCATATTTGGGTTAAAAGTTCTTACACTTTCAACATCTAAAGTTAAATTTCCAGTAAGGTCATAAGGCAGAATAACAACTTCGTCTAGTTTGTTTACTTCTTCAACCAAAAAAACTGTTAGCTTTTTTGATGCTATAACATATTCGTCAATTACAATTTCAAAATCTTTAAACTGTAGTGCTCCAAATTCAACTCTATCGTTTAAAGCCACAGCAATGGTAAACTCTCCATTTTCGTCAGTAGTCGTTCCTCTGTTAGAAGATGAATTAAAAACCGTAATTCCTATGACATCATCACTATCTACCACAACTTTACCTTTAACCTCAACACGCTTGAGATCTTGGGCGTTCATCTGAAATACAGACACTAACATGAATATAACAAATAGGTACTTTTGCATAAGGGTTGGTTTTATGTTATAAAGAAAAGTTTTCATATCTTAATTTAATTCCAAAACACACATAAACTTTTGTTAAAAGCTATGTTTACTTAAATTTACAACAAAATAATCAATACCAAAAAAAATAAAATTGGTATAAACACAACATTAATGAAAAACATAATTATAGCCAGCACATCTACTGTACATGGTAGTGGCACTTTAGAATATATTTTACCAGAATTGAAACTTTTTTTTAAGGATGCTAATGAACTACTCTTTATTCCTTATGCAAGACCTGGAGGCATAACACATGATGAATATACAGCTAAAGTAAATGATGCTTTTTCAAAGATTGGGAAATCTGTTAAAGGTATTCATGAATTTGAAAACCCTAAAGAAGCATTGCAAAATGCTGAAGGGATTTTTACAGGAGGCGGAAACACTTTTGTTTTGGTTAATCAGCTTTATAAAAATGATTTAATTGAAACCGTAAAAGCTGCTGTAAATAATGGTACGCCTTATTTAGGAACAAGTGCAGGAAGTAATATTTGCGGTCTTACAGTTAATACTACCAACGATATGCCTATTGTATATCCACCAAGTTTTAAAACCTTTGGTTTTGTACCTTTTAATATCAATCCGCATTATTTAGATCCTGATCCAAGCAGTACTCACATGGGAGAAACCAGAGAGACACGAATAAAAGAATTTCATAAATTCAACACACAACCTGTTATAGGACTAAGAGAAGGTAGCTGGCTTGAAGTAAAAGGGGATTCTATTATTTTAAAAGGAGAATTGAATGCTCGTGTTTTTGAATATGACAAAGCCCCTTTTGAAGTAGAAACTGGTACAGATCTAAACACTTTAAAATAAAAAAGACTTTACTTAAAGTAAAGTCTTTTGAGCGGGAGACCGGGTTCGAACCGGCGACATTCAGCTTGGAAGGCTGACGCTCTACCAACTGAGCTACTCCCGCAATGCGGATGCAAATATATGTAAACTCTTTTTCTTAATAAAGAAAAAAATTAAAGCTTTTTAAAAAAATGATATCCTAGTATTTCAAACCCTTCGTTGTAGTAAAACTTATGCGAAGGATAATTTTGAACATAAGTATTGAGTTCCACAGCTTTACAACCTTTACTTTCGGCATAGTTGTATATCCAACTTAAAAATTGTTTTCCTAAACCTTTGCCTCTATAGTCATCATCAATATAAACATGGTCAATTTCCACACTTCTACCAGCATAATGTCGTGTACAAAACCACATTCCCGACATTCCTATTAGCTTTTCACCATCATAAATTACAGCACACTCATAGTTTTGCGTTATCATTTCAGCAAATCGTTCTTTTAAAACAGCATCTGAAACAGTGTTATTATTCAACTTTTTAACTAAAGGAATAATCGTGTTTATTTCAGATTTTTTAATAATTTTAAATACTGGAGACATCTTCTTGAAATATTTCGTGAAGATAATTAATTTGCCGCTACACTTTACCAATAATTTATGTCTAAAAACACAACTAATTACTCCATAAAGCTTATCGCATCTAAAGACACTTATAGTGTAAGATACCCTGTTTTAAGAGAAGGACGACCTATTGAAGATTGTATTTTTGAAAATGACGATTTAGAAACCACTTACCACGTAGGGTTATATTCTCAAAACAAGCTTGTAGGCGCAGTGACCTATATGAAAAACAACACACCTTTACTTGAAACTAAAAAACAATATCAATTAAGAGGAATGGCTGTATTGAAAGAATGTCAAGGTTTAAAATATGGCAATGCTTTAATACATTATGGAGAAAACCTACTTAAAGAAAAAGGCATTACTACTATTTGGTGTAACGCAAGAGAAATTGCTGTTCCATTTTATGAAAAAAATGGATTTTCAATTATTGGCAAACCTTTTAATATTGAAAAAATAGGATTACACTTTACAATGCAAAAAGATATTCAATAAATTTCATGCGCTTATTTTTAAAACACATTAAAAATCACCTAGAATTATTAAGCTATTTTTTTTGTAAATTTATTACAACTAATACCTAACTAACATGAGAAGCAACAAATTTAAAATAAGACTTTTAATAGGCATAGCTATAGTTGCTTTTGCATTTATTAAAAGATGTAGTAGTAAAGAAACCAATCCATTTACAGGAAGGGTTCAAACTATAAATATGACTTCTGACCAAGAAATCGCAATTGGTTTACAGAGTGCTCCACAAATGGCACAGCAACATGGAGGTTTGCACCCTAATGAAAGTTATCAAGCCTTAGTTGATAATGTTGGAAATAAATTGGTAAGTAATAGTATTGCCAACCAAACACCTTACCAGTATGAATTTCATTTATTGGCAGACCCAAATACTATAAATGCATTTGCATTACCAGGAGGTCAAATTTTTATCACTTATGCTTTATTTTCAAAATTAGAAAATGAAGACCAGTTGGCTGGTGTATTAGGTCATGAAATTGGTCATGTTTTAGGTAGACATTCAGCAGAGCGTATTGCAGAATCAGAATTTTGGAGCACTGTTACAACTGGAGCTTCGGTTGGTGCTGATATGGGTGGATTAGTAAGTGGAATTGGTCAACAAACTTTACTAACCAACGGTCGTGGAGACGAACTAGAAAGTGATGATCTAGGCGTAAAATTTATGATTAAAGCTGGATACAATCCTGAAGAAATGATAGGTGTAATGGAAATATTAAAAGCTGCTGCAGGACCTAACAGAGTCCCTGAGTTTCAAAGCACACATCCGGACCCAGACAATAGAATAGAAAAAATTAGAGAAGCTATCACTAAATATAAAAAGACTCCCTAAACAAGGAGTCTTTTTACAACTAACTAACCAACCAACTTATTAATACATAAGTTAAGCTTTTCTTTTCTTTTGAGATTCAAAATGATTGATAGCTTTTATTGCGTCTTGAGCATTAGATAATTCAGCATACTTTTCAGCAGTATACCCTTTATCAGATTTCTTATTTAAATCTGCTCCATTTTCAACTAAAAGCTTTAAAATTTCAACTCTATTAAATTTTGCCGCATACATAAGCGGTGTCATTCCATTAGATTTTTGATTTACATCAGCACCTAATTCAATAAGTTTTTTTACGGTTTCAAAATCTCCTTTAGCAATTGATGCACAAAATGGGCTAACTGAGTTTTCTGCTTTTACAATTTTAAAATTGTTAGATGTCGTAGTTGTTGCAAAAGTGCTAAACGAAAAGCCTAATGCAATTGCTAAAATAATTACTGTTTTTTTCATGATGAAAGATTTAAATTAATTGATTGTTTTTTGATTATACTAAAGAGACGATATATTTCTCGTTCTGTTACACATAAAAATTATAAATAACATTTATTTAACGCTTTACAAACAAATATGTTAAGGTTTTATTAAATTGAAAAAAATGGTTAACAATAAGTCGTTAATCATATAATAAATCTTTAAATTCATTTTTTTGGTACTTAAAATTTAAGGTTACTACTTTAAACTTTTATCTTTGAAGCTTAAAGCCATTCCACTATGAACAAAAAAGTTATTCTTATGATTCTTGATGGTTGGGGAACATCTCCTGACCCTAAAGTTTCAGCAATTGACAATGCAAAAACGCCTTATATAGATTCACTATACCACAATTACTCTCATGCTAGCCTTAGAACTGACGGTTTACATGTAGGTTTACCAGAAGGTCAAATGGGAAATAGCGAAGTTGGACACATGAATCTTGGTGCTGGACGAATTGTTTACCAAGACTTGGTTAAAATAAACCTTGCTGTTAAAGATAAAACATTAGGTAAAGAAGCTGCTTTGGTTAATGCCTTTAATTATGCTAAAAGTAATAACAAGCCTATTCATTTTTTAGGTTTGGTAAGCGATGGTGGTGTTCACTCACACATTAATCACTTGTTTGGGTTAATTGATGCAGCCCAAGAATTTGGTGTTCAGCAATCTTATGTCCATGCATTTACTGATGGTAGAGACGTTGATCCAAAATCTGGTTACGGATTTATCACATCGTTACTGTCTCATATAAAAAACACAAACACGCAACTTGCAACAGTTACTGGTCGTTACTATGCTATGGATAGAGACAAACGCTGGGAACGCGTTAAACTAGCTTATGATGCTATAGTTAATGGCATAGGAGAAACATCAACAAATATTTTAAAATCTATCGATAACAGTTATGACAATAATGTTACTGACGAATTCATAAAACCAATTATTAATCTTGATACTAATAATGAGCCAGTAGCAAAAATTAAAGAAGGTGATGTGGTTGTCTTCTTCAATTTTAGAACAGATAGAGGACGTCAACTTACTGAAGCCTTATCTCAAAAGGATTTTCATGAACAAAACATGCATAAATTGGATTTACATTATGTAACAATGACCAATTATGACGATTCATTTAAAGGAATTAATGTTGTTTTTGACAAAGACAACCTTACTGAAACCTTGGGAGAAATTCTTGAAAAGAACCATAAAACTCAAATTAGAATGGCTGAAACCGAAAAGTATCCTCATGTAACATTCTTCTTTTCAGGCGGAAGAGAAACTCCTTTTGAAGGTGAAACAAGAATACTTCGCAACTCTCCTAAAGTAGCGACTTACGATTTAAAACCCGAAATGAGTGCCTACGAACTAAGAGATGCTTTAATACCAGAACTTGATAAAGGCGAAGTAGATTTTGTATGTCTCAATTTTGCAAATGGTGATATGGTAGGACATACTGGAGTTATGGAAGCTGCAATACAAGCCTGTGAAGCTGTAGATAAATGCGTGGAAGATGTGATTACAACTGCATTAAAAAACAATTATACTACATTATTAATTGCAGACCATGGTAATTGTGAAACCATGATAAATCCTGATGGTTCACCAAACACGTCACATACTACAAACCCTGTTCCTATAATTTTAATTGACAACGATAAAACAAAAATTAAAGATGGTATTTTAGGAGATGTTGCTCCAACAATATTAAAATTAATGGGTGTTGAGCAGCCAAAAGCCATGACACAACATCCATTGGTATAATTAAGTCAATGCCATTATTTTATGTATTTTTGCAACGTTAAAAAATGAAAGATGAATTTTCAGGATAAGTTAATTATAGCTGTCGATTTTGATGGTACAATCGTTGAAGACGGTTATCCCAAAATAGGAAAACCTAGAATTTTTGCGTTTGAAACCTTAAAACGACTTCAAGATGATGGACATCGCTTAATATTATGGACCTATAGAAGTGGATCAAAATTAGACGAAGCAGTAAAATTTTGTGAAGATAAAGGCATACAGTTTTATGCTGTAAACAAGAGTTTTCCTGAAGAAAAATTTGACTATTCAAAGAGTCGAAAAATATATGCAGACATTTTTATTGACGACAGAAACATTGGAGGTGTTTTAGGTTGGGGAGAAGTATACCAATTGATAACCAACGACACACCAGACATCAAAGCTCCTAAGCGTAAAAAAGGGTTTTTAGGTTTATTTAATAAATAAGTTTACATCATTTCAAAATAAGCCTTATCCAACGACTCTCTATGATCTGGATGCGCAATTTCCACTAAAGATTTCACACGCTCTTTAATCGTTTTCCCATACAAATTGGCAACTCCATATTCTGTAACAACATAGTGAGTATGTGCTCTGGTTGTTACTACTCCTGCTCCCATTTTTAATGTTGGTACAATTCTACTAATGCCATATTTTGTAATTGATGGTAAAGCAATAATTGCTTTTCCTCCATCACTTAAAGATGCGCCTCTAATAAAATCCATTTGACCACCAACTCCAGAGTACATACTAGCTCCAATTGAATCAGCACAAACTTGTCCTGTAAGGTCAACTTCAATAGCAGAATTGATAGCTACCATTTTTGGATTTTGCTTAATGTATGCTGTATTATTAGTATAATTAGATGCTCGCATTTCTACAAAAGGGTTATCATCAACATAATCATACAAACGCTTCGATCCCATTAAAAAGGTCGTTAATGCTCTACCTCTATTAATTTTTTTGTAATTACCATTTATGACGTCATTCAAAATTAAATCAATCACACCATCTGAAAACATTTCGGTATGTAATCCTAAATCTTTGTGATTAGTTAATCGCGATAATACAGCATTAGGTATAGAACCGATTCCCATTTGAAGTGTACTTCGATCTTCAATTAAATTGGCTACATAATCTCCTATTTTATTTTCAATAGCACTCGGCTCTGCCATGTCGTGAGTTGGGAGCGCTTCATCACACGCTACAAAATAATCTATTTCAGTATGATGAATAATTCCTGCACCATGAGTTCTAGGCATTTGCGGATTAACCTGAGCTATAACCGTTGCGGCATTGTCGATGGCTGCTAACGTAGCTTCAACAGAGACACCTAATGAGCAATAACCATGTCGATCAGGAACTGAAACGTGTATTAAAACAACGTCAAGATCAATTATATTTTGCTTAAATAAACGTGGAACTTCGCTTAAAAACACTGGTGTATACGAACCATTACCAGCTTTTAAAGTATGTCGCACATTCTTTCCTATAAAGAAAGAATTCACATGAAAACTTTCAGCATATTCTGGATTTGCATAAGGTGCATCTCCTTCAGTATGCAATTGACATATGGTTACATTTCGTAATTCTTCATGTCTATTAGCAAGTGCCTTAATTAAAACGGTTGGCACAGCTGCTGCTGCTTGAATATAAATTTTATCGTTTGATTTTACGATTTTAAGTGCTTCTTCAGCGCTAACAGTCTTAAACATATTTTTCAGATTTAATGAGATTACAAAGGTAATGTAGAATTCAATCTTAAAAACTGTCATATATCATGTTTAGGTTAAAAGTTTTACATTTTAATTTTAAGTATCTTTGCACATATTTTTTTAAAAGATGATTATAGTTAAGACCAAAGATGAAATTGAGTTAATGCGCCAAAGTGCTTTGGTGGTATCAAAAACACTTGGTATGCTTGCTAAAGAAGTAAAAGTTGGCGTTACCACAAATCAATTAGATAAACTTGCAGAAGATTTTATAAGAGCTCAAGGTGCATTACCTGGCTTTAAAGGTCTTTATGACTGCCCTTCTACATTACTTTGTAGTGTAAACGAAGCTGTTGTTCATGGTTTACCTACAGACAGACCACTAGAAGATGGCGATATAGTTTCTATAGACTGTGGTGCATTAATGAACGAGTTTTATGGTGACCATGCTTACACTTTTGAAGTTGGCGAAGTTGACCCTGAAACTAAAAAACTTATAGAAGTTACTAAAGAATCGCTTTACGTTGGTATTAGAGAATTTAAATCTGGAAACCGTGTAGGCGATGTAGGTTATGCCATTCAAAACCATTGCGAAACTCAAGGTTATGGTGTAGTGCGTGAATTAGTAGGACATGGACTTGGACGTAAAATGCACGAAGACCCTGAAATGCCAAATTACGGTAGACGTGGTAGAGGAAAAAAGTTTATAGAAGGTATGGTTGTAGCCATTGAACCTATGATTAATGGTGGCACACATCGTGTAAAACAACTTAAAGATGGTTGGACAATTGTAACGCTTGACGGAAAGCCTAGTGTCCATTTTGAACACGACGTAGCTCTAGTTGATGGCAAACCAGAAATACTATCAACCTTTGCTTATGTTTATGAAGCTTTAGGCATTACGTCTGACGAAGAAAATGAGTTTAGACAACAAGCTTTAATTCTTTAATTTCTCATTATGAATACCATTGAGTTTATTGAAAAGGAACTTAAATCATTAAGAGACTCCTTAAATAATCACGACCTATACAAAGCACTTTCAACACCTGATGATATTAAAATTTTCATGGAACAGCACGTATTTGCTGTTTGGGATTTTATGTCACTTTTAAAAGCGCTACAAAACCAATTAACAACAACATCGTTACCTTGGTTACCAGCAAAAAATCCTGCAACTGCACGTTTTATCAATGAAATTGTTTTAGGTGAAGAAAGTGATGTTAACGAACTAGGAGCTCCTAAAAGTCATTACGAAATGTATCTAGACGCCATGAATCAAATAGGTGCTAGCACATCTCAAATGCATCAATTAGTACAGTTTTTAAATAATGGTGATTCGCTTGAAAATGCTATTAAAAACTGTAATTTAGATACTGCTACCGAAAATTTCATCAACTATACGTTTGAAATTATCAGCACAAATGAAGCTCACAAAATAGCATCGGCATTTACATTTGGTCGTGAAGATGTGATTCCTGATATGTTTTTTCAAATTATCAATCAGTCACAAACCAGTGATAATTATTACAGCAAGTTAACCTATTATCTTAACAGACATATAGAGCTTGATGGAGACGAGCATGGACCTTTATCCTTAAAAATGATTGAAGAACTTTGTGGTAATGACGACCAAAAATGGCAAGATGTATTACAAGTGGCTAAAGATGCATTAAAGCAACGTATTGCGCTTTGGGATGGCATTTATGAAAACATCCTTTCTAACAAAACCATATTAGTATAAACTGTTTGAAAAAGCTTTTTAAAATACTACTAAACCTCATACCTAGACCGTTATTAATCAGGTTTAGTTATTTAGTACGTCCTGTTATAGCGACATTTTTAAAAGGAGAAAACCACACTGATCCTATTGATGGTAAAAGCTTTAAAACCTTTTTACCTTATGGGTATGGCACACAACGCAACAATGTTTTGTCGCCTTCAACCTTAAGTTTAGAGCGTCACAGGTTGTTGTGGTTGTATTTAAAAAATGAAACTGATTTCTTTTCAGCAAAAAACAAAGTACTTCATTTTGCACCAGAACAGTGTTTTTTAAAACGTTTTAAAGCACTAAAAAATATAGATTATACAACCACAGATTTACTATCACCTATTGCTGATGTAAAAGCTGATATTTGTAACCTTCCATTTGCAGATAATAGCTATGATGTTATTTTTTGCAATCATGTTTTAGAGCATATTCCTGATGATACTAAAGCCATGCAGGAATTGTATCGCGTTATGAAACCTGGTGGTTTTGGTGTTTTTCAAATTCCGCAGGATTTAAATCGTGAAACTACGTTTGAAGACGATAGCATAACTGATAAAAAAGAACGTGCTAAAATTTTTGGTCAATATGATCATGTACGTATTTATGGTCGTGATTATTTTGACAAATTAAGACGTATTGGATTTAAGGTTGAAGAAGTAGATTATACCGCATCGTTATCTGATGCTGACATACATAAATATTGTTTAGCAAAAGGTGAAATTATTCCGGTTGTTTATAAATAACTCTTAATATGACACAACAAGCATTTATAATTACAGGCGCTTTATTTGGAATGTTAGCCATAATTTTTGGTGCGTTTGGTGCACATGCTTTAAAGAAAACACTATCGGAAGACCAGCTAAAAAGTTTTGAAACTGGTGTAAAATATCAAATGTATCACGCTATCGTTTTGTTAATACTTGGTTTTAATCAAGAATTCTCTACATCAGCAATGTATTGGTGTTTTACTTTAGGTATTGTCCTTTTTTCTTTTAGTATCTATGGCTTAATTTTAAGTGATGCCAAAGGAAAGAAATTACGTTTTTTAGGACCAATTACGCCTATTGGCGGTTTACTTTTTGTTGTGGGTTGGTTGTTGATTTGTATTCAGGCGCTATAAATTAAATAGTATGATGTGATTTCTCCTTTCAGTTGAAATAACAAAAAGCAAACTATTTACTCCTCAGGAAAACCATTTAGATTTAAAGTTTCAAACTCATTTTTATCATTTTCAAAAATTAAAAATGCTTTTAATTCAGGATGTGATTGAAGAAAGTCTTTTACACCCTCAATTCCCATAGCTTGAAAAGCTGTTGCATAAGCATCAGCTGTCATACAATCTTTTGCAATAACTGACACACTTAACACATTAGTTTTAGATGGATAACCTGTTTTTGTATCAATAATATGAGCATATCTATTACCATTTTCATCAACTTTAAATTTTCTATAGGTACCAGAAGTTGCCATAGCTTCATCTTTAATACTTATCGCTTTTAATATAGACTGTTCACCATCAAACCTAGGTTGATCTAAGCCAACTTTCCAATTACTATCCTTTTCAGCATTTATACCTTTACTTCTTATCTCACCTCCTATTTCAACTAGATAATTATCAACTTTTTTCTGTTCTAAAAAATTAGCAATAACATCTACTCCATATCCTTTTGCTATAGCATTGAAATCTATAAATGCACCTTTCAACTTCAAAATCTTATTATCAACTCTATTCACTTTATCAAAACCAACATATTGCATAAGGCTATCAATTTTTAAGCTATCTAGCGCAACTATTTTCCCTTGCGGACCAAAATCCCATGCGTTTACAACAACTCCTATAGTTGGATCAAAAGCGCCTTGAGTATTATTATAAATAACTTTAGATGCATCAAAAACAGTTATAAAATGGTCGTCAATAGAATTGCTCTCGTTTCGGTTTATTTTAGAAATATCAGAATCTGGAATATAGGTAGATAATGAGGTATTAATTACCGCAAAAAGACTATCAAATGACTTGGTATAGTCAACGTCTTTATCATAAATAACTGAGTAACTAGTACCAAATACATCACCTGATAATTTAGTGTTTGAAGGTCCTTTTTTACATGTAAAAAAAACTGATGCAATCAGTAAAAAAACTAAAACTTGTTTCATTAGTTAAGATGTGTTTCAATCACCTGAATACCATTATACTCTATAAGATATTCTTCGTTAAAATATATTGGTAAATCTTCACCATTTGGATTTCCTAAACCAACACCAGCATAAAGTACTTTGGCGTCCTTATCTGCTGCGTGTTTTTTAAAAGTTTCCATCCAAACAATGTCATAGTTATTTGGGTTTTCTGGCAACATTACAGCTCTTACAATCACAAAATAGTATTGACTGTTTTTATCAATACACACAAACTGTGGATGTTTTTTTAATTTGCTATTTATAGCAACAAACTCAAAGCCACGTTGCTCTAAATCTTTCCCAACATGGTTCATAGCCAAATTATGAAGTTCTTGTTTGGTAAGTGGTTTACTCATAACACAAAGATACGAACTTGCTATTTAAACCTCACAAATTTTGAATCGTAAAATGTATAGTTAGAGACAGGAATCACTGCGTCTTTTTCCAGTTTATACCAAGGTGAAATAGTACTATCTTCTAAGTTTTTTACCAAATGAACGCTTTGTGCTGGTGTATTTCCTTGAAAAAGCAAAAACAACTTGTCTCCTGTTTCGTTTACTATTTCATCACATATAATAGCTATATGTCCTGGCGTACCACCTTTAATGAGCATATCTCCAATTTGAAGCTTACTTACGTCATTAATCTTTGGAAGTTCATTGTAAAGCGATAAAGTTCCTGAATAGGTATAAATAAGATTTAAGTACTTATAAAAATTTGTTTTAGAATGGTCTTTAGCTGCTGTTTTATGAAAACTTACTTTGTTACCATCTATTTTTGGTCTATAGCCTTCAGCGTATTTTGACCATGAGCAATAATGTCCAGAAGTAAAATTAAACCCAATTTCATCTTTTCGGTTATTGTCCCAAAGATACTCACTTCTTACTCTAATTAAAGCATCAGCACATTGTTGCAATCCGTTTTTTGGAACAGGTATTTCTAGCACTCCAACATGTCCACTTTGCCAAAAATATTGAGAGTCGTCATAATTAATAATCTTACTACCAAAAGGTTTCAATTCATAATTTCTTAAATATTCTTGAAAACTCCCTTTGGCATACTCAACACGCTTAAAATCTTTAGGTATATTTACTCTAGATTGAATTGTTAAACTATCCTTATTGACTAAATCTGGAGTTTTTATAGCTGATGAAATAATCTCTACTGATTTTTTCACTGGCTTAAACTGATACGCAAAAGCTCCAACAACCACTAAAGCTAAAATGACAAGTAGTATTTTTTTCATATTGAAATAACGCTGTTTATCTTTATTTTGGTATGTAAAACTTTAAATTGTGTATCTTTTTTAACGGATGAAACGATTAACTCAAATTATATTACTATCTCAAGTATTGATTCTTTCTTGTAAAGAAAAACAACAAAACTTACCTGATCCTTTAAGCTGGTTGGAAAGGAAAAGCTGTTTGTGAAGTTATTGAAAACAACCCAAAGCTAAGAGTATTAAAATTTACTTTTGCTCCAGGAGTTGGACATGAAAAACATTATCATAATCCGCATTTTGGTTATACCTTAAAAGGCAGTAAATTTAGAATTACCGATTACAAAGGTACTCGCGAAGTGAATGTACCTTCAGGATATAGCTTTAAAAAAGACAGCATAACTACTCACGAAGTTTTAAATATTGGTGACAGTACAGCTGTATTTTTAATAATGGAATACAAATAAAAAAACCAGCAATTGATGCTGGTTTTTTTATTTAATTCAGAAGGTTTATTAACCTCCAAAGTCATCAAATCTAATGTGCTCATCTGGGATACCAAAATCCTCTCCCATTTTTTGAACTGCTTTGTTCATTAATGGAGGTCCACAGAAATATAACTCTATATCTTCTGGTGCATCGTGATGACTTAAGTAGTTATCTATAACACAGTTGTGAATAAATCCTACAAATCCGTCTCCTGGTGCATCAATATTTTCTTTTACTTTCCAGTTATCTTCTTCTAATGGTTCAGATAATGCTAAGTAAAACTTAAAGTTAGGAAAATCTCTTTCTAAAGCTCTAAAGTGCTCTAAGTAGAACAACTCACGTTTAGAACGTCCACCATACCAATACGTAACTTTACGTCCAGTCTTTAAGGTTTTAAATAAGTGGTACAAGTGTGAACGCATTGGTGCCATACCTGCTCCACCACCAACATATAACATTTCAGATTCTGACTCATTGATGAAGAACTCTCCATAAGGTCCTGAAATAGTTACTTTATCTCCTGGTTTTTGGTTAAAAATATAAGACGAAGCAACTCCAGGGTTTACATCCATCCAACCGTTTTTATTACGATCCCATGGTGGAGTAGCAATACGAACGTTAAGCATGATATCTCGTCCTTCAGCTGGGTAAGAAGCCATAGAATAAGCTCTTTCAACTGTTTCGTCATTTTTCATTACTAATGGCCAAAGACCAAACTTATCCCATTCTGCTTGAAACTTATCTGGTGTTTCGTGCTCTTCAGGATGTGCAGTAATATCAATATCAGCATATTTTACTTCACATGGTGGAATTTCAATTTGAATATATCCACCTGCTTTATAGTTCATATCTTCTGGAATACGAACTACAAACTCTTTAATAAAAGATGCTACGTTATAGTTACGTACAACTTCTGCTTCCCATTTCTTGATACCAAATACTTCTTCTGGAATGGTAATTTCCATGTCTTGTTTCACTTTTACCTGACAAGATAAACGTGCTCCATGCTGTAACTCTTTACGCGTAAAGTGAGGCGTTTCAGTTGGAAGTGCTTCACCTCCACCTGATAATACATGACACTCACATTGAATACATGTACCACCTCCACCACAAGCTGATGGTAAAAATATTTTTTGGCTTCCTAAAGTTGTAAGTAAGCTTCCTCCTGAGGCAACCTCTATTTCTTTTTCACCATTAATTTTAATGGTCACTGGACCTGATGGTGATAATTTTTGTTTTACGAATAATAACAAACCTACCAATAGTAGTGTTACTATTAAAAAGGCCGCTACGGTTGCTAAAATTGTTCCTAATGTACCTGCTGCTAATATCATATTACTCGTTTATTGTAGTCGTGTTTTCAGCTAATTTTTGTTCTTTTTCTTCTACCTGTTCAACTTGTGCTGTTTCAGGCTCTTTTGTTGCTTCATCATCTCCACCAGTTAACATTCCTCCAAAACTCATAAATCCAATTGCCATTAAACCAGTAATAATGAATGTAATTCCTAATCCTCTTAAAGGAGCAGGAACATTTGAATATCGTATTTTTTCACGAATAGCTGCAATAGCAAGAATTGCTAAAAACCAACCAATTCCTGAAGAAATTCCATAGTTAAACGCTAATCCAATACTTTCAATTTCTCTTGACTGCATAAATAACGATCCTCCAAGAATTGCACAGTTTACAGCAATAAGTGGTAAGAAAATACCAAGAGAGTTATATAATGATGGAGAAAACTTCTCTACCACAATTTCTACTAATTGTACCATTGTTGCAATGGTAGCGATGAACATGATAAATGACAGGAAGCTTAAATCGTAATCAGCATACTCTGCTCCTAACCACGTTAATGCTCCTGGTTGTAAAATGTATTGGTCCAATAACCAGTTTACAGGCACAGTTACTGCTAATACAAATATTACAGCTGCTCCAAGACCAACTGCAGTACTTACCTTTTTAGATACTGCTAGGTAAGAACACATTCCTAAGAACGTGGCAAATACCATGTTATCTATAAAAATTGATTTGAAAAATAATTCTAAATGTTCCATATTCTATATTTTGATGAAATTCTGAATCAAGCTCAGAATGACAAGTCAATTTTAGTCTTCTATTAAATCTTTGTTTCTACTACGTTGTACCCAAATAATGATACCTACAACTATCAATGCCATTGGTGATAATAGCATAAAACCGTTGTTTTCATAACCAATAGCGTATAATCCTGTTTTTTCAATTGGGTCTCCTAATACTTTAAATCCTAATAAAGTACCAGAACCTAACAGTTCTCTAAAGAAACCTACAATAACAAGAATTACTGCATATCCTAAAGCGTTACCAATACCATCTAAAAACGATTTCCATGGTCCATTACCTAAAGCGAAAGCCTCAAAACGTCCCATAATGATACAGTTGGTAATGATTAATCCAATAAATACTGAAAGCTCTTTACTTAACGAATACGCATACGCTTTCAACACTTGGTCAACAATAATTACCAATGCAGCTACAACTGTAAGCTGAACAATAATTCTAATCTTTGATGGAATAATATTACGGATTAATGAAATAACCACGTTACCTACTCCCATTACAAATAATACAGACAATGACATTACTATAGATGCCTTTAATTGTGCTGTAATAGCCAGTGCAGAGCAAATACCTAATACCTGAATAGTAATTGGGTTGTTATCTGCTAACGGATCTGTTATTAATTTTGCGTCTTTTTTTGAAAGTAATCCCATAAGATTATTTGTTTAAGTTTTTAAAATAAGGTACATACAACGACAAGTCTCCTTTAATCATTGCTGCTACACCATCACCAGTTATTGTTGCTCCAGCAATAGCGTCTACTTCATTATCAGTCTTATCTTGGTTAGTTGGGTCAGCATTACTTTTTGACACTGCTACACCTTTAAAGTTTCCTTGGCTATCTAATAAATGCTCACCAATAAAGTCGTCCATAAAATAACGTTCTTTAATGTTTGCACCTAAACCTGGAGTTTCTCCTTTATGGTCAAAATAAGCACCTTGTATCACCATGTTTTCATCCATAGCTATATATGCCCAAACAGCATCCCAAAGTCCTTTACCTCTTATTGGAGCGATGTAGTACGTTTTACCGTCTTTTTCTCCTACAAATAATGGTAATCTTCTTTTAGAAGCATCTCCTTTAGCTTTTTCTTTTTTGATATCAATTAAGTAAGCTTCATCATTTTCGGTTACATCACCATTTAAAATAACATATTGTTTTGTGATGTATTTGTTAAATAATTCTGGTGCTACATCAGTAGATACAAAGTTTGCACTACTCTCGTCGTTTTCATTTACACCCATTGCATATAGGATGTTTTGCTGCATTTCCAACTCAACATTTTTTGTAATTGTAGGTTTAAGTGATGCTGCTGTAAAAGCTAACAAAGCACCTACTACTACTACCATTCCTATGGCAAACAATACTGTATATACGTTGCTATCTGTTTTATTACTCATTTTAAGCTGTTTTTGCTTTTAAACGTTTCATTCTTCTTTTCACATTTCCTTGAACCACGTAGTGATCGATTGTTGGTGCAAACACATTCATTAATAGAATTGCAAGCATTACACCTTCTGGATATGCTGGGTTGAATACTCTAATTAATATTGAAATGAATCCGATTAAGAATCCGTAAATCCATTTTCCTTTATTGGTTTGTGAAGCCGTTACAGGATCGGTTGCCATAAACACAGTACCAAAGGCAAATCCACCAATTAGTAAATGATGCCAGAATTCAGTACTCATTAATCCATAAAACTTGCTTCCTTCTCCTATCCATCCTGCATCTACAACACCATTGAAAATTAATCCCATTACCAATGCACCAAGTACAGATGACAACATAATTCTCCAGCTTCCTATTTTAGTAAAGATTAAGAATAAACCTCCTAAAAGAATTAATACTGCTGAAGTTTCACCTACTGAACCAGGAATTAATCCTGTAAACATATCCCAAACAGAATAGGTTATTTCTTTTCCTTGTGCTAAACTTCCTAAAATAGTTTCACCCGAAATAGCATCAAGATTCTCACCTGCCGCAATAGCTTTATCTCTTGCTACAGCGCCATGAACCCATACTTTATCTCCAGACATCCAAGTAGGATATGCAAAGAATAAAAAGGCACGAATAGTTAATGCAGGGTTAAGAATATTCATTCCTGTTCCTCCAAACACTTCTTTACCAATTACAACACCAAAAGCTACAGCAACTGCTAACATCCATAATGGTGTATCTACTGGTACAATTAGTGGCACAAGCATACCTGTAACTAAGTAACCTTCTTCTACTTCGTGACCTTTAATTACTGCAAAAACAAACTCGATTGCTAGACCAACTCCGTAAGACACAATTACCAGTGGTAATACTTTCCAAAGTCCTATTACTAAGTTATCCCAACTCCAAAATACAGAGTCAAAAAAACCTGTGGCTTGACTAATTTCTCCTAAAGCTAAATAATGTTGGTAACCAGCATTGAACATACCAAAAATTAAACATGGAATCAATGACATGATAACCGTGTTCATGGTACGCTTTAAATCGTCAGCTACTTTTATATGAGTACCACCATGAGTAGTCTCGTTAGGTAAGTATAAAAACGTATGTAATGCGTTAAACGCAGGCGCCATTTTGGTGCCTTTATACTTTTCTTTTAAGTTATGTAAATTACTTTTTAAGCTCATTATCCTATCTCTTTAAGCATTAAGTCTAAACCTTGTCTAATTATTTTTTGGTGTGGTTGTTTAGACACACAAATAAACTCTGTTAAGGCAAAATCTTCAGGTGCAACTTCATACATTCCTAAAGCTTCCATTTCGTCTAAATCTTGATACATACATGCTTTAAGAATTTGCATTGGATATATATCTAAAGGAAAAACCTCTTCGTAACTTCCTGTTACTACAAACGCACGATGTTCACCATTTGTATTGGTATTTAAATCGTACTTTTTCTTAGGGTTTAACCAAGAAAACGTCATCGCTCTTGAAGTAGAAATCTTATTGAATACAGGTTTATTCCATCCAAAAAACTCATAGTCATCACCTTCAGGAATAACCGTTACTGTATTACTGTAATAGTCTAGAGCACCATCTGGTTTAATTTGTTTTCCTGACAATACGTTTCCTGATATAATACGGTCGTTACCATCTTTATCAACACCATTGTCATAAACCATAGTTGCTATTTCGCTTCCTATTTTTGTTTTAAAATATCTTGGTTTCTTAACCGATGATCCAACCAAAGCAACAATACGCTCTGCATTGAATTTACCAGTTAATAACAATTCACCAATAACAACTAAATCTTGTGGATTAATCGTCCAAACTACTTCACCTTTGTTTATTGGGTCAATTTTATTGATTTGAGTACCAACGTTTCCTGAAGGATGTGGTCCTGACACTTTATGTAGTGTAATACCTGATAATCCTGCAAGTGGTGAATTGGAATTTTTACCAACCGACACATGTACTTGTCCTTCAGTTAATTTTCCTAAAGCTGTTATTGCTGCTTGCATTTCAGCTTCTTTACCTTGAAGTACATAATCGTAGTCTGCTGCTAAAGGAGCTGATGCGTAACCTGATACAAATATCGCTTTTGGCGACTTGTTTGGGTTTGCAATAACATCGTAAGGACGTTGTTTAATAAATGGCCAACAACCAGAAGCTAACAAGTGCGCTTTAACTTTATCAGCATCGGCAGCATCTAAATTAAACTTACCAAAGTCAACATACGTTTGCTCTTTGTCTGCTTGAATTTTAATTGCCATAATTCGTCTTCTCTCTCCACGAGCAACCTCAACAACTTCACCTGAAACAGGAGACACAAACTTCATGTCTTCGGCATCTTTGTTGTAAAATACAGTTTCACCTGCTTTTACTTTAGTGCCTTCTTTTGCTACAAGTTTAGGAATTATGCTATGGAAATCTTCTGGCCTGATAGTGCAGTAATTGCTGATAATGGCATTTTCTGTCGTTTTCTCAGCGTCACCTTTAAGGTTTATGTTCAGACCTTTTTTAATCTTAATGTCGTTTGACATATGTTTGATATTGAAATTAATTGTCTAAAAAATCGCTGCAAATTTACGAATTAATAGCTAAAAATAATTTGAAAACACCTCAAGTTATTTATTTATATCAATTCTAAATAACAAAAATTAATTAGGCATAAAATTTGTGTATCTTTACAGAGACAACCGTATAATTTTGATGACAAAGACCATACAGCTTTTAATATTTTTAATTTGCCTACCGCTTTTAACTTTTGGGCAAATTGAAGAAACCAATCCTCCTGAGTATATTAGCACTATAACTTTTAAAGGAAACACCTCTGAAAGTCAACTACCTATACTCCGTTTAGGCGAGCCTTTAATACTTGAGTTTGATGCTTTAAATGGTGATGAGGCCGATTTTTACTACGAAATAGTGCACTATAATTTTGACTGGACGCCTTCTCAACTGGTAAAGTCTGAATACCTAAGTGGTTTTGACAACCAACGTATTCGCGATTATGAAAACTCTTTTAATACGTATCAAATTTATTCGCATTACAAGCTTCAAATACCAAACGCGCAAACTCGTGGTATTTTAAAAAGTGGTAACTACATGATTTTTATATATGATGATTATGATGAGTTGATGTTTTCAAGAAAATTTATGGTTTATGAAGATATTGTAAACGTTGGTGTAACCATAAAACGCTCAAGAGATGTAAAATTCATTAACGAAAAACAATCGGTTGATTTTGTAATTGCAACTAACAATGTCAATTTCAACAACCCAATGGAAACCATAAAAACACTAGTTATTCAAAATAATAATTTAAATACAGCTATCTCAAACCTAAAACCACAATATGTTTTAGGAAATGAACTTATGTATAGATACAATACAGAGTCAAGCTTTTGGGCTGGAAATGAATATTTGTTTTTTGAAAACAAAGATGTTAGGGTTGCCAACGTTGGCGTTCAGTTTATTGACCTCAAGGAGATTTACCACAACTACCTATTTACAAATGAAGAGAGAGCAAGCAGACCATACACTTACAATCCTGATATTAACGGTAATTTTCTTATAACAGCTGTAAATACTGACAATGTTACCATTGAAGCCGATTACACTATGATGCATTTTTCATTGCTTTACCCTGAGCTTTTAGACGGAAAATCTATATACGTCTATGGTAATTTCAACAACTACGCGTTAGACAACATGAATAAAATGGTATACAATCCTGAAGCTGAAGTTTACCAAACCTCATTTAAGCTTAAACAAGGATTCTACAACTATAAATATGTTGTAGTTGACGACAAAGGAACTCTAGATGAAGGTGCAATAAGTGGAAACTTTTACCAAACCGAAAACAACTACAAAGTACTAGTGTATTATAGAGACTTGGGTGCACGTTTTGATAGATTGATTGGTTTAGGAGAAGGTACTTCGGTGAATATTTCCAATTAAATAGAAGACACTATTTTGCTAGAAAGGATTTCTCCTTTGTAAGTATCGTAGCTTAGATTTTTTTTGATAAAGGTCTTTGACTGTTCATCAAAATAACTGCAAGATTCTATAGGTTTTGCATAGAGATGCAAGCTAATTGTTCTTCCTTTTGAATTGTTTTTTAACTTATGTAAACCAATTGCATCATTAATATAAGCTTGTTGTTGATTAGCTATTTTTCGAATTCCTTTAGGTTCAACGTCGCCATTTTCATGCTTATGGTATAGCACTTCTTCTATTTCGCCTTCTATTAAATACATCCAGCATTCTTCTCCACTATGACAGTGTATTGGTGTTTCTTGACCAGCTTCCCAACACAATAAAATCAGTTCAAAATTGTCGCTTTTATAAATACCATTTCTTACATACTTTTTAGTTGACCAGTTTAGGTATTCATCTAACACATTTTTATCTAAAACTAAATTTTTAAAAATGGTTTTGTAATTATCCTTTGAAGATTGAGACAAAGCACTTATTAATTCATTTAAAGAAAATATAGGTTTCAATAGTTATAACTTTTTATTTTAAAATTTTTAATGTTTATTGAAGTCTTAAAACCATCGCCACGAGATTTGGCTTTAATACACACAATAGAAACTTAGGCTTAAATTTCGGCATTAATGTCAAAAGTATTCAAATCTCGATTATCGAGTCAATTAGCCCAATTTATGAATAAAGATTTAAAATTGTTTAATGAGTTAGCAGAAATCCTTCTTAAAGAAGAAAAACAACAACCTGTAGCAAAACCTATAGACACTGATAAGCTCTATAAAACTTTAGACCTTTCGCTCAATGAACACCCAAGTTTAGACGAAGACTTAAAAAAAACATTACTAGAAATTATAAAAAGCACTCCTAAAACTGCTTCAACGTCGTTTTTCAATCAGCTTTTTGGCGGCCGAATGAGTAAAGCTACATTAGGTGATTTGTTAGCTGTTATGCTAAACAATAGTATGTACACTTATAAAGTTGCAGGACCGCAAGTTGGTATTGAAAAAACCATATTACATAACATTTGCGATATAATTGGATATGGTAAGCATAGCGATGGCACTTTTGCTCCTGGTGGATCTATGAGTAATTTTATGGCTATGGTAATGGCTAGAGACAAACACAACAGCACTGTAAGAACTGCTGGCGTAAACAGTAAAATGATTGTTTACACTTCAGAAGTTTCACATTACTCCATTAATAAAAATGCTGCATTAATGGGAATTGGAAGAGACCAAGTAAGACAAGTTAAGGTTAATGCCAAAGGACAAATGATTGCTAGCGACCTTGAACTTAAAATCAAAGAAGATTTAGCAAATAACAACCAACCATTTTTTGTCAATGCTACAGCAGGCACAACGGTTTTAGGTGCTTTTGATAACGTTGATGAAATAAGCCCTATTTGCAACACTTATAATTTATGGTTACACCTTGATGGTGCTTATGGAGGATCGGTTATTTTTAGTAAAAAATACAGTCACCTAGTAAATGGTATTGAAAAAACAGATTCGTTTAGCATCAATGCTCATAAAATGCTAGGAACACCTCTAAGCTGTTCGATAATTGTTGTTCAGGATAAAAAATATTTAAATCAGTCATTTTCTAACGATGCTGAATATTTATACCAAACCGATGGTGATGATTTCAATTTAGGAAAAACATCATTGCAATGTGGAAGAAGAAATGATGCTTTAAAATTTTGGACACTATGGAAATCGGTTGGCACTACTGGTTTAGAAAAAATAGTTGATAAGCAATTTGAAATAGCCGATTATGCAAGAGATTATATAAAAGCACATCCTGACTATACACTTTATAGTTTTGAAGACTCCATATCAGTTTGTTTCAATTACAAAGCTATTGATGCAAAAACACTTTGCACCAAACTTTATGAAAGTGCAGAATTAATGGTAGGCTATGGTTCTTTTAACGACACTGACTTTATTAGGCTCGTTACCATAAACAGTTCTATTGATAAAAACGATATCTCAAACTTTTTCAAATCCTTAGAAACGTTCGTTAAAACTGAAAATTTAGCATAACAAAGAAAAAATAGTGTTAAGTTGTTAAAAATTAGTCTATTTGTTGTGAAATAATAGCGACTAAAAGAAAATATTATTATATTTAACAACTATCATTGTTCTAATCCCCACATGGTACAACAAGTTACAAGCGGAATAAAAATTTCAGTAGAGACATCCTTTGAGGGCACTTTTTATAAAAATTATAAAGTGCACTTTGCTTTTGGGTACAAAGTAACTATTGAAAATCAAAGTAAAGATTCAGTTCAGCTTAATTCCAGATACTGGAAAATAATGGACGCATTAAACAATACCGAAATTATAGAAGGTGAAGGTGTTATTGGCAAGAAACCTGTTTTAAAACCAGGAGAATCGCACACATACAATTCTGGATGTTTACTAACCTCTCCTTTTGGTGCAATGCAAGGCTACTACAACATGGTAAACTTTACCAACACCAATAAGTTTAAAGTTATTATTCCTTCTTTTAAGCTAAGCGCTCCTTTTGCTCTTAATTAACATGAAATAATGTTTAAGTCCTTATGTCGCTTCGAGTAAAATTCTGTAAGAATTCTGTATCGAGAAGTGTAGTTTTGTGATGGGAATTTTCTTGTTTTCGATACAAATTTCTCTCATTTTAATTGAGAAATCACTCTAACTGACGAAAATTTATTAGCCATTTTTCACGTCAATTAGTACTTTTCAAGAAATCAAATTTGTAAACAACTTGGTTTTGCTCAACATGAAAAAACTTACAGTTTGAGTAATGTATAAATTCATATTCTAAGGTAGAATCAAATCCTTTTTGATTGATAACATAAATACCATCAACATCAATAGTTCCGTAAGGCGAAATTCTTCTAAAACGATATTCCATCTCGTTAGTAAAATCGTGTAATTCAAACCAAGCTCCAGCTGCTATACCACTTAACCATTGCGCATGATCTTCTTTTTCAGCATTGTGTTTAGGTTCTAAAGTTCCTATTACACTAGGATTATAACCTTTCAGTCTATCTAAAAACAAACGTCTATTTTCTTTACCTACTGAAGAATTAAACTTTGAAATCGCTCCAGTTTCTGAAACCAAAAACACATCTCCAACAGTTTTAGCAAGCACAACATTACCTATTGTGCTTGGTGTAAACCATTTAGAACTTATCAATTTCTTTTTAACTGACTTATTAGTGACACTCGCAATTAGTGCATCAGTCACAAAACGCGCACAATTACAAGCCTCTTTTATAAAAGCAGCATAACGTATAAAATGTTTGTTTTGCATTTTAGTAATATGTGTTCGCGCCAAATCATAATTCACTTCATCACAAACCGAAGCATACAATGTTCCATCACCATGAGTTAGCTTAGGATGTGTTCCTAAAAACTGAAGAATCTCATCTAGGTTAACTATTGTACCATTTTCTATTATAGCCTTTAAAGGAAATCTTAGTTCGTGATCAGTATCCATCCCTCTAACCCTACCATTAGGTTCAGAAGTAATATATCTACCAAAATCATGATACTCCAATACTCCAGTAGCTTTGTCAATAAGTACCAAGGCTGCATGACCAGCACGCACATGTGTTTTACTTCCTATTCCTATATATTTTAAAAGAGGCGAATACCACTCTTCTGCATGAGATACAATGGTTTCAGGATAAGCAAGCGTTAAAATTATTCCGCTATTAATCATTCATTAGGGATTTCTGTTGAAACATGAACACATTTGTCAAAAATAAAGTAAACAACTTACAAAAAAATAACCAATACTTTAACTTCGATTTAAAAAAGCATCTTCATTTAAGTCCTTAAAAAATTGTAACTTTGCACATCAAAAATTTATACCATAAATCATTAAAATAAAATCATGGGAAAAGGATTCTTTAACGTACCAATAGCTGTAAACGAACCTGTAAAATCATATGCTCCAGGATCTCCTGAAAGGGAAGCTGTTTTAAAAGCATACAAAGAAATGTTCAATAGCAAAGTGGATGTACCTTTATATATCAACGGAAAAGATGTTGAAACAGGTAACACCAGAACCATGTCGCCTCCTCATGATCATAAACATATTGTGGGAACGTATCATTTAGCTGAAAAATCTCACGTAGAAGAAGCTATAGCAACTGCACTTGAAGCAAGAAAAACGTGGTCTCAATTACCTTGGGAACATCGTGCTGGTATCTTTTTAAAAGCTGCCGAATTAATCGCAGGTCCTTACAGAGCTAAAATAAATGCTGCTACAATGATAGCGCAATCTAAAACTATTCATCAAGCAGAAATTGATTCGGCTTGTGAACTGATAGATTTCTTACGTTTTAATGTTCAGTTTATGACTGACATTTATATGGATCAACCAGAAAGTACAAGCGATGCTTGGAACCGTATTGAATATCGTCCGTTAGAAGGATTCACTTACGCAGTTACACCATTTAACTTTACAGCTATCGCTGGGAACTTACCAGCTTGTATGGCTTTAATGGGAAATGTTGTGGTTTGGAAACCAAGTGATAGCCAAATTTACTCTGCAAAAGTTATCATGGATGTATTTAGAGAAGCTGGTGTTCCTGATGGCGTTATCAATGTAGTGTTTGGAGATCCTGTTATGATTACTGATACAGTAATGGCTAATCCTGATTTTTCTGGATTACACTTCACAGGTTCAACTCACGTTTTTAAAGACCTTTGGAAACAAATAGGAAACAACATTCACAACTACAAAACCTACCCAAGAATTGTAGGTGAAACTGGAGGAAAAGATTTTATCGTTGCTCACAAATCTGCAAATGCTAAACAAGTAGCAACTGCTATTGTTCGTGGTGCTTTTGAATTTCAAGGACAAAAATGTAGTGCAGCATCTAGAGCTTATATTCCTTCAAACCTTTGGGAAGACGTTAAAAACTTTGTAATAGAAGATGTTAAATCATTTAAAATGGGTTCTCCAGAAGATATGAGTAACTTTATTACAGCTGTTATTCACGAAGGCTCTTTTGATAAATTAGCAAAGTATATTGATGGTGCAAAAGCTGATGCAGACGCTGAAATTATTGTAGGTGGAAACTATGATAAGTCTAAAGGGTATTTTATTGAACCAACAGTTATAGTGACTACAAACCCAAAATACACAACCATGTGTACAGAATTATTTGGTCCTGTAATTACAATTTATGTATATGATGAAAACCAATATTCTGAAACTTTAAAATTAGTTGACGAAACTAGCGAATACGCATTAACAGGTGCTATTTTAGCAACAGACAGATATGCTATTGATGAAGCTACTAAAGCCTTACAAAATAGTGCTGGTAACTTCTACATCAATGACAAACCTACAGGAGCTGTTGTTGGTCAACAACCTTTTGGTGGTGCAAGAGCATCAGGAACCAATGACAAAGCTGGTTCTGCTCAAAACTTATTACGTTGGGTATCACCAAGAATGGTAAAAGAAACTTTTGTAACTCCTACAGATTACAGGTATCCATTTTTAGGATAAGAAATACTATTTTTCAAGACCATAAATCCTCAAACCTTACCGTTTGAGGATTTTTTTTACACTTCATCCTAAAACATTAAATAACACCTCTTTAACCAAATGTAACTTTGTATCTTGAAGGCATTAATTCAAATTAATTATCCATGATGAAAAATTACTTTTTGCTATTATTAGTATTTCCTCTCTTTGTTCAAGCTCAAACTGTAGAGTTTGAATCTTCAATTACTGCCGATTTATCAGCCTATTCAGGAACTGCAAGTTTTGCTGGATTAGGTGAATATGAAATATTTCCTGATTTTGTTGACGGAATACTTGATAAACCCATTATTCTTGTAGATGGATTTGATCCAGGAGACACAAGAGATATTAATGGTCTTTACAGCTTATTAGATTTTACAGGAACAAGTGGTGCTCAAAATCTTGCTGATCTTGTTAGAGCTGAAGGTTTTGATGTTGTAGTTTTAAACTTTCCACAATATTTGAGATTATCTGATAATACATTGCTAAATGTTGATGATGCTACGGACACCAATGCTGATATGGTTATTGATGAGTTAGATTACCCTGGAAGCACATTAATTGATGGTGGAGCTGATTTTATGGAACGTAACGCAATGCTTCTAGTGGAATTAATCAATACACTTAACGCTAATAAAGTAGGCGAAGAAGAACTGGTTATTATTGGCCCAAGCATGGGAGGATTAATTTCAAGATACGCATTAAACTACATGGAAAATCAAACTCTTGACCACGAAACAAGACTTTGGATTTCTTTTGACGCTCCACACCATGGAGCTAATGTCCCTTTAGGATTTCAACACCAATTTAACTTTTTAGCTTTTGGTCTTGGTGAAGATTTAAACGTTGCTGAATTACAACCAGTAGTAAATGGTCTATTAAAATCATCAGCCGCAAGACAATTATTGGTTGATCATTTAGAACCGCATTTAGCATCAGGTAGCGATGTGGAGTTTGACCCAACAAAACTTCTTCCTGAGCCACATCCTTTTAAAGTAATATTTGATGCCAATATAAATAACCTAACTCCAACAGGATTTCCTCAGAACACTAGAAATGTATCTATTATAAACGGTAGCGGAATAGGATCACCTTACAAAGCAAAAGATGGTGTTACCAATGTTACTCCAGGATTTACGGTAATTGACGATACTTTTAATGTTCCTGACGCACCTCTTCCAACGACAGCACAAATTGGCGTTAACTTAACTCCAGCAACAGCTGATGGAAGTCAATTAATTAGTAAAATATTAGTTGAAGCTAATTTCTTTGGAACCATAACAATTTTTGATATCGAAGTGAATGCACAAGCTCCTAGCTTTTCTGATGGTGTTGATGCTGCTTCTGGTGGGCTTTTTGACTTAGGTGGCTTTACTGATGGTTTAGGCTCCGAAGGTTTAGTTGGCGATTTTATTGCTGCATTACAAATTGATAAATTCAACTTTATACCATCTGTAAGTGCGATGGCTTTAGAGTCAACCAACAACGAAATTAACTGGTATCACAACATTAATCTAAGCAACGATAGTACAGAAGACACTACAAACAGCACACCATTTGTTAACTGGTACATGCCAACAGATAATGAAAATCATGTTCAATTAACTGAAGCAAATGTACTTTTTGCATTAGATGAAATTATGCCTGAAACATTATCAAACTCTGAATTTGATAATGTAGCTACACTAAAAATTGGTAAAAACCCAATTGACCACGAGTTATTAATTTTAAGCAATTCAACCGTTAATGACGCTACAATATCTTTAATTGATATTACTGGGAAATTAGTTTACAATACCACAAACACAACCTTAAGTAGCAGAACTACTATTCCTTTAAATTTAGACTCTGGAGTGTATGTTTTAAATATTGAAAATAAAGAAGGTATTAGTTACAAAACAAAAATAGCAGTTAAATAACTTCAATACTTATAGAAATAAAAAAAGCCGAACGTTGCGTTCGGCTTTTTTTATTATCCTTTAAACTTCATTGGCAAATGCACCACTTTTTTGGTTTCAAAAAAAGGTTCAGAATAAAATTCAGTTAAATCATATATGGTTGCCGTTCGGTAATCTTTTAATTCTTCTGATAAATCACCTCCTTTAAGATATAAGATTCCATTCTTCAAATTGTGATTCTGTGTTTTAGCAATTTTGCCTTTTACCCAATGCACAAAAGTAGGCATAGCAGCTACAGCTCTACTTACAATAAAATCATAGGTGTCATTAATTTCTTCAACGCGAGTATGAGTAGTTTTTACATTAGTTAATCTCAATCCTTCCACTACTTCATCAACCACTTTAAGCTTTTTAGCAATACTGTCTACCAAATGAAATTGAGTTTCAGGAAACATAATTGCCAAAGGAATTCCAGGAAATCCACCTCCTGTTCCAACATCCATAACTTTTGATCCTGCTTTAAACTCTATCACTTTTGCAATAGCTAAAGAATGAAGCACATGCCTTAAATACAGCTCATCAATATCTTTTCTTGAAACCACATTTATTTTAAGGTTCCAATCTTGATACAATGATTCTAGTTTTTGGAATTGCTGAATCTGATCTTCAGATAGATCTGGAAAATATTTCAGTATTAACTGCATTTTATTCAATTTTCAACAAAAGTATACATTTTTGTGTGGATATTTTTAGCATTTATATAACTATGTCGCAGCTTTTATTATTTATATTTGCTCCTTGATATGCGTTGGTCCTAAACTTTGCATATTCAAAAAAAACTAATAGCATGACAAATCAAACATTATCATTTTCAAGAAAAGATCCCGCAAAATTTTTTAGAACCCTAAACAAGCGTGTAAACGACTACTTTAAAGAGAACGATATAAAACGTACTGGTAACTGGAAAATTTGGGTTAAAACTGTGGTGATGTTCACTCTATTTTTACTGCCTTATTTTTTAATTCTCACAATAAGTAGTATTCCTGGTTGGGCTCAATTACTATTAACTGTAGTTATGGGAATTGGCATGGCAGGAGTTGGAATGAACGTAATGCACGACGGTAACCATGGTTCATTCTCAAACAAAGAGTGGGTAAACCGCTTAATGGGAAGTAGTATTTACATTTTAGCAGGTAATGTGTATAACTGGAAAGTTCAACACAACGTATTACACCACACATATACTAATATTCATGGGCATGACGAAGACTTAGAAGCTGGACGTATTTTAAGATTCTCTAAACATGCAAAGTGGTACAAGCACCATAAATTTCAGCATTATTATTCTATTTTACTATATGGATTACTTACTATAAATTGGGCAATTACAACCGATTGGCAACAGATGAAACGTTATATGAAACGTAAACTGTCTTATGGTAAATTTCCAAACCCTGTAGTAAACTGGAGCAAACTGGTAATTTCAAAAATCATTTATGTTAGCATATGGATTGTATTACCTATGTTGATTTTGGATATTGCTTGGTGGAAAATACTTATCGGATTTTTTGTAATGCATTATGTTGCAGGATTAATTTTAAGTGTAGTATTTCAATTAGCTCATGTTATGGATGAAGCTGAAATGCCTCTTCCGGAAGAAAACGGAACCATGAAAAATACTTGGGCAATCCATCAACTTAAAACCACAGTTAATTTTGGAACAAAAAACAGAATTGTAAACTGGTTTACAGGTGGATTAAACCATCAAGTTGAGCATCATATTTTTCCTCACATTAGCCATGTGCATTACACCAAAATCTCTAAGATTGTAAAGGAAACAGCAAAAGAATTCAATTTACCATACAAAGAATATAAGACAACAAGAAAAGCGATCATTGCTCATTTTAAATTTTTAAAAGAAATGGGAATGAAGCCTTCATTACAGCAAGCTTAATTAAAAAACGTAAATGAACAACCAACTATCCGACAGAATTAACAGCCTACCAACTTCTGCAACGTTGGCAATGGCTGCAAAAGCAAGAGAATTAAAAACCAAAGGTATTGATGTTATTGGACTAAGTCTAGGAGAACCAGATTTTAATACTCCAGATTTTATCAAAGAAGCAGCTATACAAGCCATAAACGACAACTACAATTCCTACACTCCTGTAGACGGTTATGTAGAGTTAAAAGAGGCTATTTGCTTAAAATTCAAAAGAGATAATAACTTAAACTACTCACCTAACCAAGTGGTAGTTTCTACTGGTGCAAAACAATCTATTGCCAATGTAGCTCAAGTACTTTTAAATCCTGGTGACGAAATACTTTTACCAGCTCCTTATTGGGTAAGCTACTCTGCAATTGCAACACTATGCGAAGCAACTTATAAAGAAATCCCTTCTACTATTGAAAACGATTTTAAAATCACTCCTCAACAGTTAGAAGACGCAATTACACCAAAAACCAAAATGGTGTTTTTCAACTCTCCTAATAACCCAAGTGGTAGCATTTATTCTGAAGAAGAATATAGAGCTTTAGCTGAAGTTCTTGAAAAGTACCCAAATATTTTCATCCTTTCTGATGAGATTTATGAGCACATAAGCTATGGTGCAAAAAACTTTAGTTTTGCTGCTATACCAAGCATGTACGATAGAACAATTACCGTAAATGGTGTTGCTAAGGCATTTGCAATGACAGGTTGGAGAATAGGATATATTGGAGCTCCTGAATGGATTGCTAAAGCTTGTAACAAAATGCAAGGTCAAATTACATCAGGTGCTAACTGTATAGCTCAACGTGCTGTAATTACTGCGCTTACAGAGTCTCCTGAAAGAGTACAGTATATGGTTGATGAATTTAAAACCAGAAGAGGTCTAATACTAGATTTATTAAATGACATTGAAGGTTTTAAAACTAATGTCCCTGAAGGCGCTTTTTACGTATTTCCTAATGTATCTTACTACTTCGGGAAGACTTTAAAAGGAAAGACAATTAATAATGCAACAGATTTTTCTTTATTCCTATTAGAAGAAGCTCACGTTGCAACCGTTACTGGAGAAGCCTTTGGAAATTCTGATTGTATTAGAATATCTTATGCTGCTTCACAAGAACAAATAAAAGAAGCTATAAAACGCATTAAAACTGCATTGAGCTAATTATAGTAGACAAAATATACAACTAATAAAAAATCCGCTTGTTAAGCGGATTTTTTTCATCTTACTATAAAGTATATAAACAAACTCAACAGTATAGTAAAAAGTATTGCTATCTTAATAAAACGCTGTTTACGTTCTTTTATTAACCGTTCTTTTATCTCTTTTAAAACCTCAGGTGTAGCTTCAGGAAAATCATATTCGGTTTTGCGTTTATTATCATAACCTCCTAAGGTTTTCTTAAACTTGTCACGCTTGTTGCGCATTTTCTCATTATTCTTGAGAATAGTAATCATTGATTGCGCAGATCCTCCAAAGCCCATATTTCTAGGTTTTAAAATGTTAATATTAAAGTATACAATGCCTTCTCAATAGCTTTATACTATTGAATATATAAAGGGTAAAAAGTCAGTTTTGTGATTAGCTTACAAAAGCTGTAAAGTTCATATTCTGCGTTAAGCCTACAGAATCGCTGTTAGAAGAACAACAAAAACAGAAAGTTTTAATATTGTCGCTACGCTAGAAGTTTTAATAAACTGTCGTGTTTTGATACGATGTTTGTTTCCGAAAATAGTATTAGAGTTTAGCGCTTTTAAATTTCTCTTTACTATTTGTTTGTAGTTAGAATTAAGTAATCCTTCTTGTTTCTCAAAACCCTGTTTGGGATGAGGTTCTAAATCTTGTACTGTTAAAACTAATTCCATAATTTTTTGGTTTAATTGGTTACACATATATGACGCATGACAAAATATTTTGTTACACTACAAAACCTTAAAACCTTAAAATTCAATACATAAAACTCATTAAAAGCCTTGTGAAATCTTATGTTTTGAGAATTTTATTTTTTTATGAAATTTATCTATTTCTCCAGAAAAAAGGTGTTAGTAATATTAAAACTGTAAACAGTTCTAAACGTCCAATAAGCATTAAAAAGGATGCCCACCATTGTGCTAAAAGCGGTAAATCTGCATAATTATTTACTGGACCAAAATTCCCTAAAGCTGGTCCAACATTACCTAAACTAGAAGCTGCCAAACCAATGGAAGATTCAAAATTTATTTGAAACATTGAGAAGACCAAAGCACCAACAATAAAAGACAACATATACAAAATGAAAAAACCAAGTATGTTAAATACAATCTCACCCTGTATAGATCTTTTATTATATCTAACAGGAAGAATCGCATTAGGATGCAATGCGCGTTTAAACTCTAAAAAACCATTTTTAATCAAGATAAGATGTCTAACCACTTTAACACCACCAGATGTACTACCTGCTGAACCACCTAAAAACATTAACCCAAAAAAGAAGACTACCAAAAATGGCGACCAAAGTGTATAATCGGCTGTAATAAAACCTGTAGTAGTCACAACACTCAATACCTGAAACAACGCATGCCTAAAACTGCTTTCAGCTTTTCCCCAAACCATTGGATGCTCAATAGAAGACAATGATGCATCGGCATTAAAATAGATGATTACTGCTGCGATAATTGTAAAAATAGCAATGAATTTAAAGTACAATTTAAACTCTTCATCTTGAATTGCCTTTTGCACTTTACCCTTAAATGCAAAGTAGCTCAACACAAAGTTTGTTCCTGCTAAAAACATAAACACAATAATAATGTATTGAATAATAGGTTGTCCATTCCAGTAAGCAACACTAGCATTTTTAGTAGAAAATCCACCTGTTGACAACGTACACATAGAATGATTTAACGCATCAAAAAACGACATTCCAGCTACTTTAAGTAAAATAGTTTCAGCAGCTGTATATCCAAAATAAATTAACCATAAACGCTTAGCTGTATCTGTAATTCTTGGGTGCAGTTTATCAGCACTTGGTCCTGGAGCTTCAGCAGCAAACATTTGCATACCTCCTATTCCTAATAAAGGTAAAATAGCAATTGCCAAAACTATAATTCCCATACCTCCAATCCAGTGCGTTGTACTTCTCCAGAACAACACACCTTTAGGCACAACTTCAATATCATTTAAAATTGTGGCTCCTGTAGTGGTATAACCAGACATGGTTTCAAAAAAAGCACTTGTAAACTGTGGAATGGTACTGGTTAACAAATAAGGTAACGACCCTGAAAGTGCCATTACTATCCAACCAAAAGCTACAACAATGTAACCTTCTCGTTTGTTCATTTCCTTTCGGTGATTCTTGGTACCAACCATTAAAAAAACACCTACTAAAAGTACTAAACCACCAGATAACAATAGTTTTACAGTAACGCCATCTTTACAAATTAAACTTACCAATGCTGCCAACAGCATAAAACCACCATTACATAACAGTAATAATCCAAAAAAGTGAAAAATGATTTTATAGTTAAGTTTCATCAGTAGTTTTTTGTTTTGGCTTAATAAAAGAATTTTTCAACCTCAGCAATTACTCTTGGCAAAAAGCACACTACAACTCTATCTCCTTCTGAAATTTTAAAACTACCAAGAGGTATCAGTCCTTCACCATGCCTTATAACTCCACCAATAATTGCAGCTCTAGGAAAATCTAAATCCTTAATTAACTTATTGCAAATTTTAGAATTAGAGTTTACAACAAACTCCAACATTTCAGCATTCATATTGTTGAGCTTAGTCATAGCAACAACCTCACCTTTACGTATGTATCTAAAAATATTGTTTGCAGCAAGAAGCTTTTTATTAATAAGCGTATCAATACCTATAGATTGCGAAAGCTGAAAATAATCCATGTTCTCAACCAAAGCTATAGTTTTTTTCACACCTCTAGATTTTGCAACCAAACACGACATGATGTTGGTTTCAGAATTTCCTGTTACAGAAATAAATGCATCCATACTATCAATGTTTTCTTCTTCAAGAAGCTCAACATTTCTACCATCTCCATTTATAATTAATGCATTAGGAAGCTCATCGGCTAAATCAAAAGCTGTTTTCTTATCCTTTTCAATGAGTTTTACATTAAACTTACCTACACATAAACTTTTTGTAGTTTGAAATCCAATTTTTCCACCACCAAGTATCATTACATTTTTTACTTCGGTTTTTACCTTACCCGAAAGTTCAAAAAGTTCTTGGTCTCCTCCTTTTGAAGTAACAAACACTACTTTATCACCTTCTTTAAATTGAGTATCTCCTCTTGGAATAATTGTGTATTGTGTTCCAAAGCGTTGAATTGCTATTGGTACAAAGTGTAATTCTGAAAACGCTTCGGCAGCTTCTTTTACTGTTTTATCAACAAAAGCTGCAGTTCTTGAAAGCCTTAAACTTAGCATTGTTAGCGCTCCATCTTCAAACTCATAACTGTCATTAAACGCATACTGATTAAGCAAAAGCTCAATTTCAGAAGCCGCTAACGACTCTGGAGAAATCAACTCGTCAATACCAAATTTAGAGAACCCAACTTCTTCTTTTTGGTCTATAAATTCAGCATTAGAAATTCTTGCAATAGTACGTTTTGCGCCTAATTGTTTAGCGAGTACGCTAGCAGTAATATTTGTAGTTTCAGAAGATGTTACAGCTATAAAAAGCTCTGCAGTATTGATTCTAGCATCTTTTAAAACAGCAATTGAAGTGGCATCTCCTTTTATTACTCTTATGTCTAAGTGATTATTGGCGTAGGTTAAACTCTCCTTATCAGAATCTATAAGTGTAATTTCTTGCGACTCATAGGATAATAATTTTGCCAAATGAAACCCTACCTCACCTGCTCCAGCAATAATTATTTTCATTGGTTTGAATATTCAAAAAAACAAGCAAATATAGTATAAATTTGCATTAGCAATGTTTGTTTGTAGTTTATAATTGTGTTACCCTTTTAAAGGTACGGATATTTGAGGCATAATTAAAATCTCAAATAATCATATTATTTAATACTAATGTATTGTCATATATTTGCCAAAAAAAATAATGACTGTAAAAATTAAGCCATATAAAGATAGTGACCTGAACAAAAAGCAACAGGTTACTAAAATGTTTGATACTATCTCTAAAGATTATGATGGACTTAATAGAGTTATTTCTTTTGGCATTGATATAAAATGGCGAAATAAAGTAGTTGATATTGTATCAAAATCTAAACCTAACACTATTCTTGATATTGCAACAGGTACTGGAGATTTGGCTATTTGCCTAACCAAAACTAATGCTAAAGAAATTATAGGATTAGACATTAGCGAAGGTATGCTTGAAGTTGGAAAGCAAAAAATAGCTAACAAGCAACTTGATGACACTATTAAAATGATTATTGGTGACTCTGAAAACTTACCATTTGACGATAATACTTTTGATGCCATTACAGTTGCCTTTGGTGTGAGAAACTTTGAAAACCTTGATAAAGGACTTTCTGAGATTTTACGAGTTTTAAAACCTAACGGAACATTTGTAATTCTTGAAACATCAGTTCCTACTAAAACGCCTTTTAAACAAGGCTATAAATTTTACACTAAATATATTTTACCTACTATTGGAAAAATATTTTCAAAAGACCGTTCAGCTTATTCATATTTGAGCGAATCGGCTTCTATTTTTCCACATGGTGAAGCTTTAAACAATATTTTACGTAAAAATGGGTTTATAGATGTCAGTAATAAACCTCAAACACTTGGTGTTGCTTCAATTTATATAGCATCTAAATCTTAATATGAAAAAAACGCTTTTAATTTTAGTACTATTAATAGTAAGCCAAACGGCTTCTGCGCAGCTTTTTTCAAAAGAAAAAATAAAAAACAACGAGAACTTTGATAAGCAACGGTTAAGTTGGGGATTTTTTCTTGGGTTGAACAGTTATGATTTTCAGTTCAACTATGAGCAGGATATGGATGATATTCTTGTAGAATCTACTACTGGGTTTAATGTTGGCTTAATTTCTGACTTAAGATTAAATGAACACTTAAACCTTAGGTTTGAACCAGGTTTATTTATTACGCAACGTAATTTGCAATATAGCCCAAGTGCTTTTCAAGGGTTAGAGTACAATTCTTCTGATTTATTAAGAGAAGTTAAATCTACCTACGTTCATTTTCCTTTACTCCTTAAAGTATCCACAAAACGTATTAATAATTTTAAGCCTTTTGTTTTAGCTGGAGTATCCACTGCAATAAACCTATCTAGTAACGAAGAAAATCCTGACGATAATAGTGTAGGACAGTTTAGAACCAAAAAAAATATGGCTTTTTATGAGCTTGGTTTTGGGATTGATTTTTACTTATTCTGGTTTAAATTCACACCTTCAATTCGTGGTGTTTTTGCTTTTAATGATGAAATTGTAAGAGACACTGACCCAAATAGTCCTTGGACAAGTAATGTACACACCATGAAAACAAGAGGTGTGTTTATTAACTTTACATTTCAATAAATTACCTTTTAAATTCGCTTAAAAAAATTGAAGTTGCTGTAGCAACATTTAAGCTTTCGGTTGCTTGTAGATTTCCAAACCTTGGAATGCTTATTTTTTGATCGATAAGTTGTTCAATAGCTTTTGAAATTCCATTAGCCTCATTTCCCATTACAATAATGCCTTGTTTTGGCAACTCCATTTCATAAACATTCTTTCCGTCCATAAAGGTTCCAAATTTTGGCATTTTAGAATTTGCTAAAAACGTTTCCAAATCAAGATAACTCACATTAACACGCGTTAACGATCCCATAGTTGCCTGCACTACTTTAGTATTAAAACAATCTACTGTAGCTTTACTACACACAAGATCTTTAACTCCAAACCAATCGCAAAGCCTAATGATTGTTCCTAAATTACCTGGATCTCTAACATCATCTAAAGCCACTATTAAAGCATTTTCATTCACAGGGTTAGATTTAGGAATTTTAAAAACGGCCAATGCAGTATTAGGCGTTTTTAAAGCACTTAGTTTTTTCAATTCAACATCAGTTACTAAAACTGTTTGTTGCGTTGGTGCTTCAAAAACGGTTTCGGTAGTAAATAAGGTATGAAGTTCTAAACTAGAATTAAGAAACTCTTTTATACCTTTTACACCTTCTACAATAAAAAGTTGATGCTGTATTCTAAACTTTTTTTGACCTAAACTCGTAATTAATTTTATTTGGCTCTTTGTTAACATTAAAATGTATTTACTTTTGTTTTATTGTTAAAGCATTACAAAGTAATACTTTTTTGGACTAATTTTTGTTATGCTATCACAACATTAAAAACTGTAAATTTGGTTAAGTAATAAATCTTAATTGTTTCTGATTGAATAAAACACTTAAAAATATATTTATTTATATAGGTTTATCCTGCTTGGTAACGTCATGTAATGTTATGAAACGGGTTAAAAAAAGTGATTATCTTTTAACAGAAAACACTACAATTGTTAATGGCAAAAAAAACAATACCGAAGACATTAGCAACCTTTACTACCAAAAACCTAACGGAAAACTGCCTTTACTGGGAACTCCTTTAAGACTTCATATTTACAACTTAGCAAGACCTAATATTGATTCTATTTTACAGGAAAAAATATACAACAACCCAAGAAAAGTAGCTTGGAAAACTAAATTACTATCCAGAAAGCAACTTGAAAAAGACATCGAGTCGCGCAAAAACTTAAACCTATGGCTTAAAGAAACTGGTGAAGCTCCTGTGATAGTTGATGAAGTTAAAACTCAAAAAACTGCTACAAACCTAAAAAACTACTACTTTAGAAATGGTTGGTTTGATGTAAAAACATCTTATGAAATTGCAAAAGGCGAAGACCAACGTGCTACTGTAACGTATAATGTAGAAACAGGAGACCCTTACATTATCGACTCTTTAAATGCTAAAATTAGCACTCCAATTATAGATTCTCTTTATCAACAAAAACTAAAAAAAGGATCTTTAATCAAAAAAGGTGAACGTTACATTGAAGACAACTTTAGTGGCGAACGAGAACGATTGACAACCGCTTTAAGAAACTCAGGGTTTTATCATTTTGGACAAGACTACATTTCTTATGACATTGACACAATTGGTACAAATAAAAAAGTAAACACCGATTTAGTTATAAAAAACAGAACTATAAGAAATGAAGACTCTACCAGCAGAGTTCCTTTTAAAGTTTACAAGATAAAAGAAGTAAATGTATTTACTGATTACAAATTTGAAAACAAAGATTTAACTTTAAAAGATTCCACATACTACAATGGGTTTAACCTTTACAGTTTTGACAAGTTAAAATACAGACCAAAAACACTAACTGATGCTATTTTTATAACAAAAGGCGATGTTTTTAAAGATATTGACAGAACAAGAACTTACAGGTACTTAAGCAACCTTAACACATTTAGGTACCCAACCATTGACTACATTGAAAATGCTAATGACACAACATTAACGGTAAACATAATGTTGTCACCTGAAAAAAAATACAAACTTGGGTTTAGGTTTGATGTTACACAAAGCAATATTCAAACCATTGGGTTTTCTTTCAGTACAGGACTTAATATTAAAAATGTATTTAGAGGCGCCGAAACACTAGAAATTTCTGCTCTTGGTTCAATAGGTGCATCAGATGATGCAGGAAATTCAAAAGACCAATTTTTTGACATTAATGAGGTTGGAGCAAATTTAAGACTCACTATACCAAGATTATTTTTCCCAACAAATACCGAAAAAATAATCCCTAAATACATGACTCCAAGTACACGTATCAGTTTTGGAGCAACCAGTCAGCGTAATATAGGTTTAGACAAACAAACACTAAACGGAATATTTAACTACAATTGGTATCCTTCAACCAAAGTTACTAATAACCTAGACCTTTTTAATATTCAGTTTGTAAAAAACCTAAACACTGCCAACTACTTTGGTGTATATCAAAACTCGTACAATAGATTAAATACAATTGCTCAAACCTACAACTCAAATGCTTCTTATTTAGATGAAGATGGAAATTTAACCTATCCTGAAGGAACAGATGGTTTTATTTCAGACGTATTAAACAACAACACAGCATTAACTCCTGATGATGACAACTATATTGATGTAAGCAACATTTCACAACGAGAGCAACGTTTAACTGAGGACAACCTTATTTTTTCTTCAAGCTTTAACTATACTAAAGACCGAAGAGAAAACATTTTTGATAATGACTTTTCAATTTTAAGATTCAAGTTAGAATTTGCAGGAAATCTACTATCAAACCTATCTAAACTTGCTGGAGCAGATAAAAATGAAAATGACCAATATGAGATTTTTGGAGTTGCCTTTTCTCAATACATCAAAGGTGAGTTCGACTATGTAAAACATTGGGATTTAGGCAAAAAAAACATATTTGCTGTGAGAAGTTACTTTGGTATTGCTGTTCCTTACGGAAACTCAAACAGCATACCTTTTTCTAAGAGTTTCTTTGCTGGTGGACCTAATGACAATAGAGCTTGGACAGCCTACAACTTAGGACCTGGAAGCTCAAAAACCACTAATGAATTCAATGAAGCTAACTTTAAAATAAACCTAAGTATGGAGCAACGCTTCAATATTTTAGGAAATTTAAATGGTGCTTTATTTGTTGATGCTGGCAATATTTGGAATGTATTTGATAATGTTGAAGACGAAGATGCTATATTTAGTGGGTTTAGCTCTTTAAAAGACATAGCTATTGGTTCTGGTTTTGGATTAAGATATGATTTCAAATTCTTTATCCTTAGAGGAGATATTGGCTTTAAAACCTACGATCCTTCATACAGTTTAGGCAATCGTTGGTTTAACGATTACAACTTTGGAAACGCAGTATACAACATAGGAATTAACTATCCTTTCTAAAAAAACACAAGCCTTAAAATCTACAACGTTTTAGTTGATTTCTTTCAATAACTAATTATAAATTAGCCTCTGTTTATTCAAAAATTGATTACTTTTGAAATAACAATTTCAATTTAAAAACTAAAAAATGAGTCACAATATCAAACCTGGAGTAGCAACAGGAAAAGAAGTTCAAGAAATTTTTAAACTAGCCAAAGAAAAAGGTTTTGCACTACCAGCAGTAAACGTTATTGGCTCTAATACTATAAATGGAGTATTGGAAACTGCTGCTGCATTAAACGCACCAGTAATCATTCAGTTTTCAAATGGAGGCGCACAATTTAACGCAGGAAAAGGGTTAAGCAACGAAGACCAAAAAGCTGCAATTGCTGGATCTATTGCAGGAGCTAAACACGTTCATCAAATGGCAGAAGCCTATGGTGTTCCTGTAATTTTACATACTGACCACTGTGCAAAAAAACTATTGCCTTGGATTGATGGTCTTCTAGATGCTAGTGAAAAACATTTTGCTGAAACAGGAAAACCGCTTTACAGTTCTCACATGATTGATTTAAGTGAAGAACCTCTAGAAGAAAACATAGAAATATGTAAGCAATACCTTGCTAGAATGAGCAAAATGGGAATGACCTTAGAAATTGAGCTTGGTATTACAGGTGGTGAAGAAGATGGTGTTGACAATACTGATGTTGACGATTCAAAATTATACACACAACCAGAAGAAGTTGCTTATGCTTATGAAGAGTTAAGCAAAGTAAGTAGCCAATTTACAGTAGCTGCAGCTTTTGGTAACGTTCATGGTGTTTACAAACCTGGAAACGTAAAATTAACTCCAAAAATCTTAAAAAACTCTCAAGAATATATTTCTGAAAAATATGGTGTTGAACACAATCACATTGATTTTGTATTCCATGGTGGTTCAGGTTCTACAGTAGAAGAAATTAGAGAAGCTATTGGTTATGGAGTAATTAAAATGAATATTGATACTGATATGCAGTATGCATTTATGAGTGGAGTGAGAAATTACATGGATGAAAAATCGGAGTATTTAAAATCTCAAATTGGAAATCCTGAAGGTGATGATGTACCTAATAAAAAGTACTATGACCCAAGGGTTTGGTTAAGAAAAGGAGAAAACACTTTTGTTGAACGTCTAAAAAAAGCGTTTGAAGACCTAAATAATGTAAATACTTTATAACTTTGCACTCTAACTAACTTCTAATTAAAATTAATTTTAATGTCTTGGTTTAAGAGAAAAACAAAAGGTATAACAACAACTACCGAAGAGAAAAAAGACACTCCCAGAGGGTTGTGGTACAAGTCTCCTACTGGAAAAATTGTTGATACCGAAGAATTAGAAAGGAATTTCTACGTAAGTCCTGAAGATGATTACCATGTAAGAATTGGTAGTAAAGAATATTTTGAAATTCTTTTTGACGATAACAAATTCAAAGAATTAGATACTAAATTAGAGTCTAAAGACCCTTTAAAATTTGAGGATACCAAAAAATACCCTGACCGTTTAAAAGCAGCTCAGGAAAAAACAAAACTAAAAGATGCAGTACGTACAGCTGTAGGAAAATCTAAAGGAAAAGATTTGGTTATAGCGTGTATGGATTTTAGTTTTATTGGTGGTTCAATGGGAAGTGTTGTGGGTGAAAAAATAGCACGTGCTGCTGATTATGCTTTAAAAAACAACATACCATTCATGATTATTTCAAAATCTGGCGGTGCTCGTATGATGGAAGCTGCATTATCTTTAATGCAATTAGCTAAAACATCAGTAAAATTAGCACAATTAGCCGATGCTGGAATTCCTTACATCTCATTATGTACCGATCCAACTACAGGAGGAACAACAGCATCCTTTGCTATGTTGGGAGATATTAATATTAGTGAACCTGGAGCCTTAATTGGTTTTGCAGGACCTAGAGTAGTGAGAGATACCACAGGACAAGAACTTCCTGAAGGCTTTCAAACCTCAGAGTTTTTATTAGAACATGGTTTCTTGGATTTTATATCGCACAGAAAAGATTTAAAGAATAAAATAAATCTCTACATAGATTTGATTACAAATCAACCTCTAAGAGCATAAAAAAAAGCGAGCCATTTGGCTCGCTTTTTTAATTAATTCTCTTGCAAATCACAAAAAAACACTATATTTGCCGCTTGAAAGAAAATCTTTCATATACATAACAATCATTTATAATAATATTAGCATGTATTTATCAAAAGAAGCAAAAGAAGAAATCTTCGCAAAACACGGTAAAGGAAAGAACGATACTGGTTCTGCTGAAGGACAAATTGCATTATTTACGTACAGAATTAATCACTTAACAGAGCACTTAAAACAAAATCGTAAAGATTTTAATACTGAGCGATCGTTAGTAAAATTAGTAGGAAAGCGTCGTGCTTTACTAGACTACTTAACTAAAAAGGATATCATGAGATATCGTGCTATTGTAAAGGAATTAGGATTAAGAAAATAATCACAATTAAGAGGCTTCGCGCCTCTTTTTTGTTTTATAAACAACTCTTACGAAAGAGTATAACATTCGTAAAATAAGAAGCTAAATCCCAAAATAAAGTTGGGGCAAAAGGTTTTTCATTGGTCACACAACAACTACAACAACACAACGACCATTGTTTAACATTGTACTAATATGCGCAAGTATTATTAGTATTAGAATTAAAAATTTTATGATTCCAAAAACTTACAAAGAGGTCATAGACCTAGGTGATGGTAGAGAAATCTCTATCGAAACCGGAAAATTAGCAAAACAAGCTCATGGTAGTGTTGTGGTGCAATCTGGAAAATGTATGTTATTATGTACAGTTGTTTCCAACTACAAGTCTGCCGATGTTGATTTTTTACCACTTACGGTAGATTATCGCGAAAAATTTGCAGCTGCTGGTCGTTATCCTGGTGGATTCTTTAAAAGAGAAGCAAGACCAAGTGATGGCGAAGTATTAACAATGCGTTTAGTTGACCGTGTGTTACGTCCATTGTTCCCAAAAGATTACCACAGCGAAACTCAGGTAATGATACAGTTAATGTCTCACGACCCAGAAGTAATGCCAGATGCAATGGCAGGTTTAGCTGCTTCTGCTGCTATTCAATTATCTGACATTCCTTTTGAAGCACCAATTTCTGAAGTTCGTGTAGGACGTATTAATGGTGAATTCATTATCAACCCTTCTTTATCACAATTAGCCGAGTCTGATATCGATATGGTAATTGGAGCCTCTGCAGATTCTGTAATGATGGTTGAAGGTGAGATGGAAGAAATTTCTGAAGAAGAAATGACTGAAGCTATAAAAGCTGCACACGAAGCTATTAAAGTTCAATGTGATGCTCAAATTAGATTAGCTGAAGCTTTTGGTAAAAAAGAAACTCGCGAATATGAGCCTGAAAGAGAAGATGAAGATTTAGCTAAGAAAATCCATGATATGGCATACGACAAAGTATATGCTGTAGCAAAAGGAGGATCTTCAAAGCATGAAAGAGGTGCTGCATTTGCTGAAATTAAAGAAGAAATTGTAGCTACGTTTACTGAAGAAGAACTTGAAGACTTTGGCGACTTAGTTTCTAAATATTACAGCAAAGCTGAAAAAGCAGCTGTGAGAGACTTAACTTTAAACGAAGGTTTACGTTTAGATGGTCGTAAAACTACTGACATCAGACCAATTTGGTGTGAAGTAGATTACTTACCATCAACACATGGTTCTTCAATATTTACTCGTGGAGAAACTCAAGCATTAGCAACCGTTACTCTAGGAACATCTAGAGAAGCAAACATGATAGATATGCCATCTTTTGAAGGCGAAGAGCGTTTTTACCTACACTATAACTTCCCTCCTTTTTCAACAGGAGAAGCAAGACCAATTAGAGGTACATCGCGTCGTGAAGTAGGACATGGTAACTTAGCACAACGTGCACTTAAGAAAATGGTACCAGAAGATTGCCCATACACAGTGCGTGTAGTTTCTGAAGTATTAGAATCTAACGGTTCGTCTTCTATGGCAACTGTTTGTGCTGGTACAATGGCACTTATGGATGCTGGAGTTCAAATGAAAAAACCAGTTTCTGGTATTGCAATGGGATTAATTTCTGATGCTGAAACAGGAAACTACGCAGTTTTATCTGATATTTTAGGAGATGAAGATCACTTAGGTGATATGGACTTTAAAGTTACAGGAACTGCTGATGGTATCACTGCTTGCCAAATGGATATTAAAGTAAAAGGATTATCATACGAGATTTTAGTAAAAGCATTAAAGCAAGCTCGTGATGGTCGTTTACACATCTTAGAAAAACTTACTGACACCATCGCTACTCCAAATGCAGATGTTAAAGGTCATGCACCAAAAATGGTAACAAGACGTATTCCAAATGAATTTATTGGAGCGCTTATTGGACCTGGTGGAAAAAACATTCAAGAACTTCAAAAGGAAACTGAAACTACTATCGTTATTAACGAAGACCCAGTTACAGAAGAAGGTATTGTTGAAATTTTAGGTGTAGGTTCAGAAGGTATTGATGCTGTTTTAGCTCGTATCGATGCAATGTTATTCAAGCCAGAAGTTGGTAGTATTTACGAAGTAAAAGTAATTAAAATGCTAGACTTTGGTGCTGTTGTAGAATACACTGAAGCTCCTGGAAACGAAGTATTATTACACGTAAGCGAGTTGGCTTGGGAACGCACAGAAAATGTTAGCGATGTTGTTAACATGGGAGACGTTTTTGATGTGAAGTACTTTGGTATAGATCCTAGAACTCGTAAAGAAAAAGTATCTCGTAAAGCTATTTTACCAAAACCTGAAGGCTATAAGGAAAGAGCTCCAAGAGACAACAACAAAGGAGGAAACAGAGATAATCGCGGACGCGATAATCGTAATCGTGACAACCGTCGTGATGACAGAAAACCTAGAAATGATAAGAAAGAAGATTAATTCTTCAATCTCTTAATAAAACAAAAGCCTATCAATCATGATAGGCTTTTTTTATTTTTCTATGATTTGAACTGCCAATTAATAATAGGAAAAGAGCGTTTATCATTTTTATTCCATAAACCAAGTTGTATTCCTCTAAAGTTTTTTGCTCTATTGAAAAAACCTATTTGAACACCTCTACCTTTTTCAAAAATTACATTTTCAACACTAATTTGCACACCATTGAATCGCATTGCTCCATTTCCCCATACACTAGCTAGCATAATCCCATTACCTTGAAAAACTTCATTTCCACCAAATCCTATAATTATGCCATTTGCCCTCTCAATAGAATTACTCATTCCTGCAATAGAGATTCCGTTATTTTTTCTACTATAATGCATAAAACCAGTTACAGATACTCCATAAGCATCAATACCTTCAAATGTACCTGTAGAAAGGTTTAACCCATAAATTTGCTGAGTTGTATGTCCATTCATAAAAGATTGATATGTCTCTTCATTATTTGAAATGGGTGTTTTTGGCGCTAAAAAATAAAAAAAAGATAATGGAAAAACCTCCAAACGCACTCCAAAAGTTCTTGTTAATCTGTTATCATTTCCATAATCAGTAGGAAACGCTCCTAAAGACAATCCTAAAATATCTGTATTCTTACTATGTGTTATCCAAACAGGAAAACGTAAGTTTCGTTTTTCTTCTATTTCATTTTGACAAAAACCTTGAAATGAAACCAAAAAAGTAAAAGCAATTAAAATGTAGTTTTTCATAATTATCGTTTTAAAATTCAAGTCAAAATTATTGCTATAATCACATTTATAATTAATGAAATCACGAAGTATTAAATTTATTTTTGCGATAATCACAAAATATAATTAGCTTTGAGTATGTTTCAAACTACTTTTTTAGAGCATTTAAAAAACGAATTGCCAAAAAACACTTCAACTATTGAAGCTGTTGCTACTGCATTAGATATTAGTTATGATGCTGCTCACAGGCGAGTAAGTTTAAAAAGCAAACTATCGTTAGATGAAAGTGTTGCGTTAGCTAGATATTATAATTTGTCTTTAGACAGATTGTTTGAAACTACTTCTTCAGAATTTGTAAGTATTGAAAAAACAAAACATATTGAAAGTGAACTAGATCTTGAAAACTACTTTAAAGATTCCTACAATTCGCTTTTACCGTTACTCACTCAAAAAGAGAACAGCATTTTATATTCCGCTAAAGACATCCCGCTATTTTATAATTTAAATGGTGATACGTTAAGCTGTTTTAAATACTATGTGTGGTTAAAATTATTAAACCCCAAATTTGCCACTAAAAGCTTTAACAACTTTGCGCTTAAACCCAACTTAATCGAAGCTGGTAAAAAACTAGGCAACCTTTACAGCAACTTAAACACTCATGAAATTTGGGATATCACCTCAATAAATAGTACTTTAAAACAAATTCATTTTTATCATCAAGCAGGACAAGTCAATACTAAAACTGCTATACTATTATGCGATTTATTAAAAGATGTGATACAGCGTATACTAGATAAATTAATTGCAAACCCAAACCAGTTTAAATTATACTACAACGAGCTGCATTTAATGAATAACCATGTTTTAGTCAACACACCTAATACCCAAATGCTCTACGTACCATTTACCTTACTTTCTTATTATAAAACTAGTGATAAGCATACTTGTACTGAAGCTGAAATTTTTCTAAACAAGCAATTACAGAATTCTAAATTATTAAACACTGCTGGAGAAAAAGAGAGAAACACATTTTTTAATAAGCTGTTTGCTAAAATTGACGCATTAAAACAACTTATTGTGGCTACAGAATTATTAGGTTTTGAATAAATTATACTTTTTTTAGAGACTTACCATTCTCAAAGCTTAATAAATAAATTGTGTTTTTGACGCAACCTTTGTATTAATATCAAGACTATAGGTAAACAACAAAAACATTAATCATGAAAAGTAATTTAATTTTATTACTATTAGTCATTGTCATTTTTTCTTGCTCTAATAGCGAAAGCAATGAAAATGATAACCAACCAAAGTTGATAATGGTAACAGAATTAATTACACAAAATGGTGAATTAACCGATTTTGGTCCTGAAAGTAATGTTACATATCAATATAATTCCAACAACTTTGTTTCAGTGCTAACAGCTTCAGGAGGTTACATAAAAGAATTCACGTATAACTCAAACAATCAAGTTATTAGTGAAACTTATAATAATGAAAATGGCGTTTCTTATACAATTAACTATATGTATGAAAATGGATTAATTACTATGGAAACCTATGAAGATGATAGTTATATAGAATTTGTTTACACAAACAATTTAGTGTCTCAAATGCTCTTCAACTATCCTAACAACCCTCAAAACAACAGCTCAATATCATTAACTTATGATGCTAATGGTAATATTAAAACTTTAATAGATGATGCTACATCTGAAATATTTGAAAGCTACGACTATGACAATATGATAAATCCTTTTAGCTTGTTATTTCCTTCTTCCTATAACAAAATTAAAAGGATATCAAATAATGATATGACTTATAGAGAAGATTGTAACCGAATCACAGTTTATGATTATAATAACCAAAACTTACCTATGAGCTCCACTTACAATGACTGTGGAGGATTTACCAAAGAAAGAGTTTATTTTTATGAATAGAAATACCTACGTTAGGTATTTAAATAAAATCTATTTAAGTCTAAATTGAATCAACTAGATAAACTTATAAAGTCCTGTAAAAAAAATGACATTAAAGCTCAAAGTAAACTCTATGAGCTTTACAAAGATGATCTATACATTTTAAGTTTAAAGTACTGTAGAAATAAAGAAGAAGCACAAGACAATCTTCAAGATTCATTTTTAGAAATTTTCAAGAACATAAAAAAGTTTAATAATAAAGGTTCTTTTGAAGGATGGATGAAACGTATAACCATAAACAAAGCAATTGACAAGTACAAAAAGGAGACAGCTATAAATATTGTTATTAAAGAAGAAATTTTACCTGACACACATATAGATACTGACGAATTAAACATCTCTTTACACTTTATTTTAAGCCTAATTCAAGAGCTTCCTAGTAGATATAGGTTAGTTTTTAACCTTTATGAATTAGATAATTATTCACATAAAGAGATCGCAAAATTATTGTCTATAACTGAAAGCACATCGAAGTCGAATTTACATAGAGCAAAACTGATTTTGAAAGAAAAACTAAACAATATTAACAGCTCTCAAAATAAAATAAAGCATCATGGGAATTAAAAAAGATATAGGTCAAGCTTTTAAAGAACGCTTATCAGAATTCAATGATTCACCTAACAATGCTGTTTGGGAACAAATTGAAGTAGAGTTAAAAAAAGACAAAGAAAAAGATAAGCCTATTGTAATTTGGTTAAGGTATGGAACTATTATGCTTGCTCTTTTTCTTCTTTTATTTTTAAACAGAGATTACATATCAGGTTTTGAAAAGAATAGTGAAATTAATAATAAAACTATTGAAAAAAACGAACAAAACTCCAACTTTTCTAGTACACTAAATACAAACCAATCCAATGTAAGTAATAGCAATCAAGCAAGTGAAGAAATCATTTTAAGTAACTATAAAGATTCTACTCATTCTGCTTCAACCACTCAATCTAAATTAAATAAAACTCAAAACAACAAACCAGCTAAGACTATAAACCCACACTTTAAACAAAATCAAAATTACACAACAATAAACTCTTCAAACAATAAAAAAAGTGAGTTTTTTAGTAATCATAAAAACGAAGTTTATAATTTCAATACAAATGATTCAATAAAAATTCAAAAAGACAAGACTTTAGCTAGTAGTTTGAAAGATTCAACTAACGCTAAAAAAGAACTAGTAAAAAATCACAAAAAAGAAAATACTGATAAAACAACTAATAAAGACTCTATCACAGACGAGCCTAAAGAATCTAAATGGAGTATTTACCCTAATGTTTCAATAGTTTATTATGATGCATTTAAACAATCATTTCAAGACCAAACTCAATTAAGTTATGGTATTTACTTTAATTACTTACCTTCAAATAAAATAAGTCTCAGGCTAGGAATAAACAAACTATCATTGCAACAAACTTTCACCGAAAACAATACTTTAACAAAACAAGCTGTTGAGTATTTAGAAATTCCTTTTGAAGTAAAATATTCATTCACTCAAAACAACATATCTCCCTATTTTATTGGAGGCGCTAGTTATTTAGCTATTAGCGATGCTGAACTATCTATAACCGAAAATAATATAACCTCAAGCACCTCAAACAAGAATGATTTTTCTAATTTAACAATATCTATAAATGCAGGCCTTGGAGTTCAAACCAAACTACACAAGAACTTTTATTTTAATGCAGAAGGTTTATTTAAATATCATTTAAAACCATATTCAGAATCTGTTGATTTTTATCCATATACAATTTCTATACTTGGAGGAATAGAATATAAGTTTTAATAAAAAATCAAATCTCAATTAAGACAATGGCTGAAATGTGTCTCCTAATAAATATTTCAGCCAATTATATTGCTCTTGTTCTTTACCTAATAATTCCTTCTTCTTCTTAAAAAGAAAACAGTTTTAAGCCTTACTAAATTATTCTCTTCCTGCAAATACACTATTTGTCACCGACAAGGTGTCAGTTTTTATAGTTTTTTCTGTTTATTGAAATTCACATATTCTCAAGCATCTTTCTAATACATTATACATCTGTTAATAAAACCCGGAAATCTTTTTAAACTTCAAAATTCTCAAAATCAAGTTTTTAGTTTGGCACTATCGCATAGTGTTTGTGGCTTAATAAGCACTGACAAGTAAAGTTTAACTAAAACAAAATTATGAAAGTATTAGTAATAGGTGCCGGAAACATGGGCTTAACCTATTCAGAAGGAATGGTAGATTCTTCTTTATTAGAAAAACAAAAATTAAGAATCTACGATACCGACCCGAACAAAATTGAAACACTAAGACAAAACCCAAACTTTGACGTATACACTTCTTTAGAAGATGGTTTACCAAAATCGGATATTGTGTTTTTAGCAGTAAAACCTTATCACTGCGAAGATCTCTTTAAAGACATGAAACCCTTAATTAATAGTGAACAAATATTTGTATCACTAATGGCAGGTGTAAGCATTGAAACCATCCAAAATGGTTTAGGTGTAAAAAAAGTAATACGTACTATGCCTAACCTACCTGCAAAAGTTGGTAAAGGTGTAACCTCTTACACAGGTTCTAAAGCTATTTCGCGAGTAGAACTTCTTATGGTAAGACACTTATTAGATACTACAGGAACATCCATACATGTAGATACTGAAAAATTCATTGATGCCTCAACAGGTATTTCTGGTAGTGGACCAGCTTACGTATTTTATTTTATGCAATCAATGTTAGAAGCTGCTCAAAAAATGGGCTTTTCAGACTATGATTCAAAAATTCTAGTAAGCAACACTTTTGAAGGTGCTATTGAATTGTTTAATCAATCTGATATTTCACCAGAACGCTGGATTGATAAAGTGGCCTCTAAAGGAGGAACAACACAAGCAGCAATAGACTCTATGGAAGATAATAATGTAAAACAGCTTATTCAAGACGCAGCATATGCAGCCTTTGACAGAGCAGTTGAATTAGGAAAAAACAAATAAAATGAACGATGATATTAAACGTGTGGTTGTAAAAGTAGGAACCAACGTTTTAACAAATAAAGACAATAGAATTTTAGGACCAGTCCTAAGAGAATTAGTACGTCAAATTTCAGTACTATATGAAGAAAATATCATGGTAATCCTTGTATCTTCAGGTTCTGCGATTGCAGGAATGGAGGTTTTAGGAGACACTAATATTAAAGACAAATCAATAAGAAGGCAAGTGTATTCTGCTGTTGGACAACCAAGGATGATGCGTCATTACTACAGTATTTTTCATGATTACGGAATGCGTTGCGCTCAAATATTGGCCACAAAACGAGACTTTGACCCAGGAAAACACAGACAAAACATGATTAATTGTTACGAAGGTTTATTGGCAGAAGGCGTTATTCCTATTGCTAATGAAGATGATGCAGTATCCTTAACCATGTCAATGTTCTCAGATAATGATGAGTTAGCTAGTTTAGTTGCTGAATTGTTAGATGCAGATCGATTAATCATTTTATCAGATACTGATGGTTTATATACTGGTCATCCAGATGATGATGAATCTCGAAAATTAAACCTGGTAACAACAAACCAAAACGTAGAAAAATACGTCTGCGCTTCAAACAAAAAAGAAGGTGAAGGTCGTGGTGGTATGGCTTCAAAATTAAAAATAGCCAAAGGCACAGCAAAAAAAGACATACCAACTTACATAGCTAATGGTAAGCGCGAAAATGTAATTGTAGATATAATTAATAACAAACAAGTAGGAACTAAATTTATTAGTGCCTAAAAAAACAAAAAAATGAAACTTTTAAACACAAATATTAAAAACAACGTATTAAAATCGATGGCAAAAATTCTGGATCGTAAACGCGATGCCATTATTGAAGCTAATAAAAAAGACTTAGACGCTTTTCAAAAAGAAGATCAAGCACTTTTTGAACGTCTAATTGTAAATAACAAAAAAGTTGATGAAATGATTGAAGCCGTAAATTCAGTAAGGCTTCAAGATGATCCTGTTGGACAAGAAATTTCAAATAGAACCTTAAAGAATGGACTAAACATTGTTAATACTACTGCTCCATTTGGTACCATTCTTATTATATATGAATCTCGACCTGATGTTACTATTGAAGCTGCAGTATTAGCTTTTAAAGCCAATAATAAAATTTTATTAAAAGGTGGTAAAGAAGCCTATAATAGTAATATTATTTTAGAAGAGTGTTGGCACGAAGCATTAACTGAAAACGGTTTATCTAAAGATTGGATTAAGCTACTACACTTAAAACGTGAAGAAACACAAGAGTTTTTAAGAAACCCAACAGAACCTTTAGACTTAATTGTTCCAAGAGGTGGAGAGCGACTTATTGAATTTGTAAAAACTCATGCCACTTGTGCAGTTTTGGTTAGCGGTAGAGGAAATAATTTCTTATATGTTTCTGAAAAAGCAGATTGGAGCAAAGCGGTAAATGTAATTATCAATGCCAAAACCAATAAAATTTCAGGATGCAATGCTTTAGATAAAGTACTTATTAATAAAAACCTTCCTGAGTACGAAACTAAATTAATGATGCTAAAACAAAAATTAGAGCAACATAAGGTTGAGATCATTGCAGATAAAAGCGTTTCTAATATCCTTAAAAATGTAGATGAAGTCTCACAAGACACTATATGGTATGAAGAATTTTTGGCATTAAAACTTTTAATTGCTTCAGTTGATACTATTGATGAAGCTACAAGAATGATTAATAAATATTCAGGAAAACATTCAGCTGCTATTATTACCGAAGATAAAACTGAAGCATTAAATTTTATGAATACTATTGATAGTGCTGCAGTTTACCATAATGCCTCTACTCGATTTACAGATGGTGGACAAATGGGAGTTGGTGCTGAATTAGCAATTAGCACAGATAAGCTACACCATAGAGGGCCACTAGGCTTAAAGCAGTTAGTAACTAATAAATATTATGTGTTTGGTGATGGGCAAGTAAGGGTATAAATCGTGTACTCCAAGCGTTTCTTAAAAGTTAAAATGGTTTGAAATTTTGCATTTGTCGCAAAAAAAATTATATTATTAGTTATGATTTACACAGATAAAGATAAATATTCAGACTTTTTAAACGACTCAGTTACTTATCTCAAACAACACGGTTTTGAAAACATAAAAGCCGATATTGATGGTTATGAGACGCCAAAATCTTATGCAAAAAAAGGAAGTGACATTGTTGTAACTCCTGATATTGTTGCTGAAAAAGAGGGCAGAAAGCACATTTTTGATATTGGTTTAAAATCTTCTAAACCAAACTTACTTAAGTCAAAATGGTTATTTCTAAATACTTTAAGCAATCTTAAATCGCACAGATTTAGACTTATAACCACTAGAGGTCACTACAAGTTTACTAATGAAATGTTGGACGATATTAACTTAAATGATAAAAAATTAATTAAAATTTAATTTTTTGTAACATTTTAAGCACTTCGTACGTATAACTATATGCAACATTAAAATTCACCCTTAAAAATAAAGGAGATCATTAGATGAGACAACTTAAAATTACGAAGCAGGTTACTAACAGAGAAACAGCTTCGCTAGACAAATATTTGCAAGAAATTGGAAAAGTTGACTTAATTACCGCAGACGAAGAAGTAGAATTAGCACAACGTATTAAAGCAGGAGATCAAGTGGCTTTAGAAAAATTAACTAAAGCTAATTTACGTTTCGTTGTATCGGTAGCAAAGCAATATCAAAACCAAGGATTAACATTACCAGATTTAATTAATGAAGGTAATTTAGGTCTTATAAAAGCTGCACAACGTTTTGATGAAACTCGTGGTTTCAAATTCATTTCGTATGCGGTTTGGTGGATTCGTCAATCTATTCTTCAAGCATTAGCTGAGCAATCTCGTATTGTTCGTTTACCGTTGAACAAGATTGGATCTATCAATAAAATCAATAAAACATTTGCATTCTTAGAGCAAAGCCATGAGCGTCCACCAAGTGCTGAGGAAATCGCAAAGGAATTGGATATGACTATTAACGACGTAAAAGAGTCTATGAAAAACTCTGGTCGTCATGTAAGTATGGATGCACCTTTAGTTGAAGGTGAAGATTCTAACCTTTATGATGTATTACGAAGTGGAGAGTCTCCAAATCCTGATAAAGATTTATTACACGAGTCTTTACGCACTGAGATTGAAAGAGCGCTTGAAACCTTAACACCTCGTGAGGCTGACGTTATTCGTTTATACTTTGGTTTAGGTGATCAACACCCAATGACCTTAGAAGAAATAGGTGAAACTTTTGATCTTACTCGTGAGCGTGTACGTCAAATTAAAGAAAAAGCTATTAGAAGACTTAAACATACTTCTAGAAGTAAAATATTAAAAACATATTTAGGTTAGTAATTCTCGATAATTACGACTAAATTACCGTAACAAACAGTTACACATAACTGTTCGTTTTTTGATTGATGAAAGAACCCAGAGCTGATTACTCTGGGTTCATTTTTTTAAGCCCATCCCTAAATCCCTTCCCAAAGGGAAGAGACTATGAAAAGACTTTTCTATCTTTGCAAAAACTTTCAACAACACAACAACAATGAATTCTAAATTAATTGCTCCTTCTGTTTTAGCAGCAGATTTTGCCAACCTTCAACGAGATATAGAAATGGTTAATACTAGTGATGCCGATTGGTTTCACATTGATATAATGGATGGTGTTTTTGTACCAAACATATCTTTTGGAATGCCAGTTTTAGACGCTATTTCAAAACATGCTAAAAAAACCATTGATGTACATTTAATGATTGTTGACCCAGATCGCTACATAAAAACCTTTGCTGATTTAGGAAGCAATATTCTAACGGTTCATTATGAAGCTTGCACACATCTACACAGAACTTTACAAGCTATAAAAGCACATGGTATGAAAGCAGGAGTAGCATTAAATCCTCATACTAATATTAACGTACTTGAAGACACTATAAACGATATTGACCTAGTATGTTTAATGAGTGTAAACCCTGGTTTTGGTGGTCAAAGTTTTATTGAAAACACATACAATAAAGTAAAACAGCTTAAAGAATTAATTACCAAAAAAGGTGCTTCAACAAAAATTGAAATTGACGGAGGCGTTACCAATAAAAATGCAAAACAATTGGTTGATGCTGGAGCTGACGTATTAGTCGCAGGTAGTTATGTATTTAAAAGCGAAAATCAAATTGAAACTATTAAAGATTTGAAAGCGTTGGCTAACTCATAATCTTAACATAAAAAAAGCTCCTGAATTTAGGAGCTTTTTTATTAACAACTTATTCTCTAATACTGATTAATTAAATAGTTTATTAAATCGGTAGTTGTAACAATTCCTACTAATTTATCATTATCAACAACTGGTAATGCATGAAACTCTTTTTCAGCTAGTATTTCAGCAACTTCTTTAATAGTTGTATTTGATGATACACTAGTTAACTTTTTAGCCATAACCTGCTCAATAGTAAACATATTATAAACTACTGTATCAACAGAAGTCTCATCATCTTCAACAGCATCGGCAAAACTAATTCGTAACAAATCTGTGTAACTTAACATTCCTATTATATGCTCTCCACTAACTACAGGAATATGTCTAATACGATTACTTTTAAATAACCTTTCTGCAGTTTCTAAATCATCTTTATGGTTTAAGGTAATGACATCCTTAGTCATTATTTCAGATATTAACACTCTTTTTTTCATCTTTTAAGGTTTTAAATTCACTATTAAAGATAAAACCCATTATTCAAAAAAAGCATGACAAAAGTCATTGGAACCTACTAATATCCTGCAAAGTTAAAATTAAGCATCTGTTTGGTTTTATCGTAAATTTCTGGGAAGAGCGATTTAAACTCATCAGGAGTTTCAATAAAGGTTTCAATAATAACAGCTATAAACTCAAACTGGTTGGTATAAGCATAGTCTCTAAAGTATTTAGACGCTATTAAATCTTTTCTAAGTGCTTCTTCATTAGATAATAATGTGGTAAGCTCTTTAAACGAGTCAGAAAAAATAGTAGAGCTAACATCACGTTCTTTTATACTATTTAAATGAATAGCGTGGGCAAACTCATGTATACCAAGGTTTAAGTTATCATTATCAATAGCAAAGCCTTTTTTAAAATCTTTCCAAGAGAGCACCAAAGTTTGCAATTTAGGATTAAACTCCCCTTTATGATAATCGTCATTAATAGTTGAGTAAAACTCTTCTGGATAAATAAAAATATTATTTACCAAAGCTATATAAAAGTCTCTAAAACCAAAAGTAAGCATTACTGCTGTTGCTGAAATAAGGACTTTCATTTCTTCAGTAATTTGCAACCCGCTTCTTCCAACAAACTCTTTATCTGCTATAAACGAAGCAACACGATGCTCAAAATACTTTTTGTACTTAGAATTTAATTTATTGTAAAACTTAAATTGATTTTGCAGTATTAACTTTTGAGGTTCATTAAGTTGTTTTAAAAAGAAAGGAGAATGAACATAAAAAGGTTTTTTACGCTTCATCACATAACTTAACTCTGCCATTTTTAAAGCAAAGTAAAAAAGCATTCCCAATAAAATAGCAAAGAAAACACCAATGACTACTTTGCCACCTGTTGTTAGTTGTTCGATAAGTAATAGTAAATTCACTTCAAAAATAACGTTGTTAATAAGAATAGATTGTGAGGGAGTCTATAATATTAGGTTTTATAAATATAAAAAAATGACAGCTATTTTAGTACCCTTAAAATCAAATTACTTTTTTTTAAGGATTATTGAATTATGAGTTGTTATATATATAACTAACAAGCATTTTAATTTTTTTTGTTAAATTTAGAAATGTAAACTCCATTTACTATGAAAAGAAGACATTTTATTAAAAAATCTGGTAAAGCAATTTTAGCTCTTTCTGCTATTTCTATAACAGCCTCTGTAGCATCATCGTGTAGCGAGTCTGATGATGATAGTTTTGATGATGGATATTATGGTGACGGTTATTATGATGATGGGTATTACGACGATGGATACTATGATGACGGTTACTATGATGATGGATATTATGACGATGGGTACTATGATGACTAATATTTCCATAGACATCTTTTAAGTGTTTCTTATTTATTTTCCTCTAATTTGAATTCAGTACTGTTTTTACATGATACTTCTTTAGCTACGCCTAGAGGAGCAGAATTGACTATTAAACAATTAATCCGTTTAGGTGAGCAACGACAATATTCTGTAACGTTAGACTACCTTAGAAATTTTGATACAACCAAAAGAAATATTCAAAATTCAGATTTAATTATTGTTTGTAGCATTACACGTTGTCAGTATGAACTAGAATTAATCAATTATTTAATTTCTTCAAAAGCACTGTATATAAAAATTGAATACGATTATAATTTTTGCGTGAGAAGGAACATTTTATGTACAGTTGACAGAAAAGTAACCAACTGCTGCAACCCTGATAAATTTCATCATTACAGAAATTTATATGCAAATGCAAAGTTTAATGCATTTCAATCACCTAGCCACTACAAAGCACATGTTGATTTTTTTGGAGATGCAGTTTCAAACCACATGATCAAACCTCCTACTGTACATGTTGAAGATTTACAAATTAGTGAAGAAAAAATTGAAGACACGATTCCGTTTTTTGGAGACCTCAATTATTTAAAAGGCGGATACGCCTATGTAGAATATGCTAAAGAACATCCCAACATTAATTTTACAGTTTACGGAGAAAACAAGTTGCGCACTGAGCTACCCGATAATATAAGCTTCCATGAGCCAATACCCAACAAAGAGGTTTTAAAAATACTGGGGAAAACCAAAACGTTTATCTGCCAACCTGTATGGCCAGAACCTTCTGGTCGTTTGGCTGCAGAAGCCTTTTTATCAGGATGTAATATTATTTCAAATGACAGAATAGGCACATTTTCATTTGATTTTTATCCAAATAACAAAGATAAAGCCATTCATGAAATGAAAACTATTTTGGATGAATTTTGGGATAGAGCAGAACAAAATATCAAGAAAAAACCCAAAACAAAAACCAACTCCTTAGGAAAGGTATTAGTTTACAAAAGCTATGGAGGCTTAGGCGATATCTTTTTTTCAATTCCTGCAATTAAAAAACTAGCTAAAGTATCTGACAGTTTACATTTTGCAGTAGCTCCTCGTTTGGTTGATTTTTTCACAAACCACCTTGATGGCATTACAGTTGTTAATGAAGAAGCCGCAAGACAACAAGAAGACAACTATGATAATATTTACGAATTAGGTAATTATCCTGCTTTTAGAGGATACGATTTGCCTCATGCGCTTAAATATCCAACACATAAAAAAGTAAAACAGCATTCAATTGCACATTATATTGATACAGTTTCAAAGCTTCACAAAAACATAAACAATAGCTATGATGGGTTTCCTTATTTTAAAACTTCTAAAGAAAATCCAAAATATTATGTTCTACATCATGGAGCTGGTTTTTTGTTAAAAATATGGCCTACAGAAAAGTATGCTCAACTTATCGAAACCCTTTCTGAGCTTTTTCCAACACTAAATTGCAAGATTATAAAAGGCCCAAATGACCCTGACATTGAAGCTTATTTCTCCAAACCAATGCCACATATAGAATATATAACAGGCGGAATGACTGATGTTGGAAATGCAATGGCTGGAGCTCTTTTTCATATAGGAAATGATGCAGGAATCACTCATGTTGCTGGTGCTTACAATGTACCTACCGTTGGCATTTATGGACCTACTGGACCTGGAAGCTGGGGAAGTTTTTCTGAGAACAATGAAATTATTTGGGGTAAAAAAGGCGTTTGTAATATTCGTTGTAACTATGATGTGATTTTAAATTGCGACCATAAAGTTTGTTTAAACTCAATAACAGTCAACAGAGTTGTGGAAGCTATTTATAAACTTCTTCAAAAAACATACCCTGAACTATCTAATACTCTTAAAGTTAACCCTCAAGCAGTTATTGATTTTAGCAATAAAGATTGCTTGATTAAGTTATACGACAATGAATTTTTATTGGAATATCATGACGATTCAATGAAAAACCAAATTGAGGATTTATTACAAAAAGAATCTGTTGCCACTAAAAATGACATGTCTTTTAATATGGTTTTAGAAGTATTGAAACAACAACATATCATCTTCAATATACCCGGTTTTTCTTAATTCAAAAAGGGTTCGATTTCGTTTCAAAACGCAGTATTATTTAGTAACTTAGAGCATCACAGTTCATTTCTAAATTTACTAACACTTATACGTTTAATGAAAAACCTTTACTTACTTTTACTAGCAATACTTTTTATAAGCTGTAGCGAAAAAAAGACTCCCAGAACTCTAATGGACCTTCAAGGTCAATGGCAATTCGCAACCGACTCATCTAATCTAGGTGTTAATGAAAAATGGTTTTTAAAAACCCTTAACGATTCCATCAATTTACCTGGAACAACAGATACTAACCAAAAAGGATTTATTAATACTGATAGTACAACCTTACACTTGAGCAGACCTTACACATATGAAGGTATTGCTTGGTATAGAAAAAAAATAATCGTTCCTGAGCACTTCAAAAACAAACATATACAGTTAGTATTAGAACGCTCAAAATTTTCAAAAGTTTGGATTGACTCAACATTAATTGGTTCTTCTAAACTATTACAATCTCCTCAACAGTTTAATGTATCTAAAGTCCTAACTCCTGGCGAGCATTTTATTACAATACAAGTAGACAACAGTTTAAAATTAACACCTTACGGAAATGTACATATCTATTCTGACGATACTCAAACAAACTGGAATGGCATTATTGGAAAAATGTATTTAGAGGCTTCTCCAAAAACTTTTATTAGCAATTTGCAAGTACATCCTAATATAGATAAAAAGAAAATTGATGTCTCTATTGAAATTGAAAATGCTCTTAACATTTCAGACTTAAATATCCAATTTGACATTAAGAAATCACACGATGGAAAAACAACTCAATTAACACCTAAAACATTCAACATTAAAGACAACAAAGCTATTTTAGAATACGTCTTTGAAGATTCTATCAGCCTATGGAGTGAGTTTGAACAACCTTTATATGAATTAACAGCAACTATTGTAAACCCTGAAAGCAACGATGCAAAAACCGTTAGTTTTGGTATGCGAAATTTCTCAGTTAATGGTACGCAATTCAACATAAACAACACTAAAACATTTTTAAGAGGTAAGCATGAAGCTGCTGTTTTTCCACTTACTGGTTATACGCCTACTAGTGTTGAGGATTGGGAACGTATTTATAAAATCGCAAAACAATATGGCATCAACCACTATAGATTTCACACCTATTGTCCTCCTGAAGCTGCATTTATAGCTGCCGACAAAACAGGAATATACCTTCAAGTTGAATTGCCTTTTTGGGGTGGACTAGAATCTGATACTATAGCTAACAATTTAAAAGAAGAAGGCATAGCAATGTTAAAAGCTTATGCAAATCATCCTTCGTTTGTAATGTTTTCTCCTGGCAACGAAATTTGGGGAGGTCACGACAAGATTGAAAATGTAATGCTTGCTTTAAAAAATTACGACAACAGGCCACTTTATGCTATGGGCTCTAACAACAATATTGGATATCTTGAACCCAAAGCTTATTCGCAGTTTTTTGTTGGAGCTCGAATTCCTACCAATGGCCATTCTACTAAAGGACACACAAGATTAACACACGCTTTTGCTGATGCTGAACAAGGCGGAATATTAAATACCTCAACACCATCAACGCAGGTAAATTTTGATTATGCTGTAAACAACATGCCACTTCCTTTAGTAAGTCATGAGATTGGTCAGTATCAAATTTATCCTAATTATGATGAAATTGATAAATACACTGGTGTTTTAAAACCTCGAAATTTACAAGTATTTCAAAAACGCTTAGAAAAAGCCGGAATGGAGCTTTTGGATAGTAGTTTTCAAAAAGCATCTGGTGCGTGGTCTGCCATTTGCTATAAAGCAGAAATGGAAGCTGCATTACGCACTAAAGGAATGGCTGGATTTCAGTTATTGGACTTACAAGATTTTCCTGGTCAAGGTACTGCTCTTGTAGGTGTTTTAGATGCATTTATGGAAAGTAAAAATGTTATAACTACTGAAGCTTGGAAACAATCTTGTAACGATATTACTTTGTTGGCTGAGTTTTCAAAATACTGCTGGACCAATACTGAAAGTTTTCAGGCACAAATTAAGATTGCAAACTATTCTAATGCTATAGTTGATACAGTTATTGACTGGATAATTAAAGATGAAAACGGAAACACTTTTAAACAAGGCAGTTTTGACAAACAATCTTTTATTAATGGAGAATTATTAGATGTTGGCACATTAAACTTAAAATTAGATGGTATTGATACTGCAAAAAAATTAACGCTTAATATTACTATTCCAAATACATCATATAGCAACTCGTATCCTATTTGGGTTTACCCTTCAAACCAAAAAATTGTTATTCCTGAAACTGTTTTAGTAACCAACACGTTTAATTCAACAACTCTTTCTAGTTTAAAAAACGGAAAAAACGTATTGCTTTTTCCAGACTTCGGTACTTTAGAAAATAAAAGTGTCGCTGGACATTTCCCTCCAGATTTCTGGAATTATGGAATGTTTAAAAACATAAGTGAATCTGTTAAAAAACCCATTTCTCCAGGAACTTTGGGCATTCTCACAAACCCAAAGCATCCAATCTTTAATAATTTCCCTACAGATTATCATACCAACTGGCAATGGTTTTCAATACTAAAAGAAAGCAGACCACTAATTTTAGACGAGCTCAACAAAGCATTTTTACCAACAGTTCAGGTTATTGACAATTTAGAACGAAACCATAAACTAGGTTTAATTTTTGAGTTCAATGTTGGAAAAGGCAATTTACTTGTATGTATGTCTCCTTTGAATACCATTCAAACTCCTGAGGCTGTTCAACTTTATCAATCTGTTTTAAATTATATGAGTTCTGATAATTTTCATCCTAAACAAGCTTTAAAATATTCTGATCTTGAAACCTTATTCAACAATTAAAAGTTGTACGTTTTTTTGACAAAATAATACTACTAAAAGCCTTGTAAATTGAGTACTTTAAACAAAAAATTAAAATGACTAAAAACATCTTTATAATTGCATTTTTAATCACTTCTACTCTATTTGCTCAAAACACTTTAAGTAGAATAAACGTTAAAGGCAACAATTTTGTGGACGACAAAGGAAATACTGTTGTTTTTAGAGGACTCAACACAAGTGATCCTCATAAATTAGATAACCAAGGCTATTGGACCTTAGAGTATTTTAAAGAAATAAAAAATTGGGGAGCAAACTTAGTGAGGTTTCCTATACATCCTCCAAATTGGAGAGAAAGAGGACACGATGCTTATTTTGAACTTTTAGACAAAGGAATTAAATGGGCTGAAGAACTAGGAATGCATGTCATTATAGATTGGCACAGTATAGGTAATTTAAGAACAGAGATGTATCAATCTGATATTTATGATACTACCCAAAAAGAAACTTTTGACTTCTGGAGAAAAATTGCTGTTAGGTATGGCAACAACACTACCGTTGCCTTTTATGAAATTTTTAATGAGCCTACAACTTACAACCATACACTTGGAACAATTAATTGGGAACAATGGGTCAATATCAATAAAGAAATAATCACTATTATTAGAGCTAATGGCGGAAAAGGAGTTCCGTTGGTAGCTGGATTTAATTGGGCTTATGATTTAACACCATTAAAAACTAACCCACTTATTATTGAAGATATTGCTTTTGTGAGTCATCCATATCCTCAAAAGAGAGAAAAACCTTGGGAAGCCAAATGGGACAATGATTGGGGTTTTATTAAAGAAACTCATCCTTTAATTTTAACCGAAATAGGATTTTGTGGTCCTGAAGATCCAGGAGCACACTCTCCAGTAATTAGTGATGAATCTTATGGAGATGCCATCACCAATTATTGCGACCAAAAAGGTATTTCTTATATGATATGGGTATTTGATAAAGAATGGGCTCCTCGTCTTTTTATTGATGATGATTACACTCCTTCAAGACATGGTAAATACTTTAAAAAGAAACTAAAAAGTTATAAGTACTAGTTCTTTTTATCAAGTTTAACCATTAGCACATCGTGAGATTGTATAACAGATTGTAAATGTTTAGAAGTATCTCCTAAATCTTTATGATTGAATAAGTCTCTTATTGTAAACTTGGTCTTTTTCATATCAACGTATTTACCATTTAAATCGTCACCAATGTTATGTTTTTCCCAATCATAATCTAATTGAATTGGTTTATCACTCATATTTACAAAGGTTAAAGCCCAAGCATCGTTATCTAGTGGTTTTATCCAAATTTCAATATTGTTTTCGTTTGAAAACCTAAATCCTTGAATACCCAACTCATCTTGATTAACAGCTATAACTTCTTTATTCGTTAGTGTTTTTATGGTTTCTTTAGAAGCTGTTCTTAAATCATTACCCATAATAAGTGGAGAAGCCAACATGCTCCACATTGCAAAATGGGTTCTATCCTCTGCATCAGTCATTCCATTACCAACTTCCATCATATCTAAATCATTCCAGTGACCAGGACCAGCTGCTTTTCTAATATTCTTTCTCATATTGATAATTTTCCAAACTCCAGAAGACGACCATGAACCATGGCCAACTTCGCAATCCCAACAGTTAATAATATCACCTGTTACTCTCCATAAATGCCCAACATCTTCAGCCCATTCCCATGGCTTATTGTCTCCCCATTCGCATATACTAAACACTATTGGTCTACCAGCTGCTTTAAGTGCATCTCGCATTGTCATATAAGCACCTTCAGCATTTAGTTTAGGCGTGTTGCACCAATCATATTTTAGATAATCCACATCCCAAGACGCATAACTCCTTGCATCTTGATATTCATATCCTCTACTCCCAGGATAACCAGCACACGTAGTATAACCTGCACAATTATAAAGTCCAAACTTTAATCCTTTTGAATGTATATAATCTGCAAGGGCTTTCATTCCACTTGGGAATTTTACTGGGTCAGCAACAAGATTACCATTAGCATCACGCTCTTTAGCCATCCAACCATCATCTAAAACAATGTATTCATATCCTGCATCTTTAAAACCTAATTCTTCAAACTTATCAGCAATTTCCATAACCAATTTCTCATTGATATCTGTCCCAAAAGTATTCCAGCTATTCCAACCTAGAGGAGGTGTTTCTGCTAATCCTTCAAATTTTTGTGCATTACTTGTTATTGAGATTAAAAATAAAAGTGTAAGTAAAGTGTTCTTTATCATTGGTTTTGTTTTTAAAAAATTCCCTGTAAAAACTTTACAGGGAATTTAGACTAATTGGCATAATTAAGTTTACTAATAATCAAATATGAAATCTATAATTCTTCAAATCGAACATTATCTATAGCAAAGTTCAGTAACACATCTGCGCCTTCGAATGCCATACCAAACTCAGCATCAACTAAGCTAAAATCAGGAACTCCAAGCACAGAGCAAGGAATGGATATTGTTGTCCAGCCTCCTTCAGTATCTAATGGTTCTCCTGTATCATTCCAAGGTGCCCAATCGTAAAAGGCGTCTACTCCATCAGAATCATTAAATCTAATTCTAAATTGACCTGCAGATAAAGGCTCAATTGTATAAATGTCAAACTTAAGCACATAAGCTCCAAGGTTAGAACCAACAGTACTAGCTCCATTAAAGGTACTAGGATCATTTCTCCAGAATAAATCTTGCCATCCAGTTCCTCCTGTTTGGAAGTTTGCTCTACCATAATTAGTTCCATCTAAGCTTATAGCTGCATCGTTTTCAGCATTTACATTTCCCCACCAAGGACCATTAGCATCCCAATCAAAGAATACTAAAGATGGATCATCAACAGGATCTGGACCTCCACATCCTGGAGAATCAAATCGAACGTTGTCAATAGCAAAGTTCAACAATACATCAGCGCCTTCGAATGCCATACCAAACTCAGCATCAACTAAGCTAAAGTCTGGAACTCCTAATACTGATAACGGAATCTCAACAGTTTCCCATCCATCAGTTGTAAAAGGTTCTCCTGTATCGTTCCAAGGTGCCCAATCGTAAAAAGCATCTACTCCATCAGAATCATTAAATCTGATTCTAAATTGGCCTGCAGTAAGTGGTTCAATGACATTAATATCAAATTTTAAAGAATACTCGCTTAAATTTGAGCCTACAGTTGCAGCTCCATTAAATGTGCTTGGGTCATTTCTCCAAAATAAATCTTGCCATCCAGTTCCACCTGTTTGGAAGTTTGCTCTACCATAACTAGAACCATCTATAGACAAAGACGCATCATTTTCAGCATTTACATTTCCCCACCAAGGACCATTTGCATCCCAATCAAAGAATACCATTGAAGGGTCACTCACAGGACACAATCCACTTTCTCCTGTTTCTATACCAAGTGCACTTACTAATGCATCTGGTACTAAAACTCTATTTATTTCGTGGACAACTCCATTTGTAGCTCCAATATTTGATGTAATAATTTGAGAAGGGATTGCTTCAGAAAATGTTGGTAATAGCTTAGGGTTATCACCACTTAAATCAACGGTAATATCGTCACCATATAAGGTTGAGATTGTTCCGCCATCAGTTAAATTACTAGATAGTAATGTTCCAGAATGAAGGTGATAGTTTACCAAATCGGTTAATACAGCTAATTCTTCTGGAGTATCAAACTCGTCTAAACTTTCAAAATTATTTACAATAGCAAATAACGCAACAAAAGCATCGTTGTTTGGTGCAAGTGCTGTTAATTCATCACTAGACAAACTACTTGTTAAACCAACCATATCAACAGCTTGTAAAAACGTAGTAAACCCTCTGTCGTTACATCTTTCTACTATGTTAAGTGTTGCACTTAAAACATCTTGAAAAACACCTTCTGGCAATAATACTTTATCAACACCATGGATAATACCATTTACGGCTTGCACATCAGTAAGTACAATATTTGCATTGGTATAACTAGCGTCATCTATAACAGTACCAGTAATTGAAAACGATTCTCCTTGAACAGATGTTTGAACAGTACCATCTACTTCTTCGGCAACAACATTTTCTCCAGCAACTACGTGGTAAGTTAATACTTGCTGAAGCACATCAGTAGGAATATCATCTAAAGTAGCCCAACCAAAAGCACCATTTACTTCTGTCATGAACATTTCAAAAGCACTATTATTTGGTGCAAAAACTGTATATACGTCTGCTCCTGCTAAAGTTGCATCTAAACCAGAAGCTTCAAGAGCTGCTGCAAACATTGAATAATCAGGGTTTGCCATTGCATGATCCGTAACTGTTGGTGGTAATAAAGCATTATCAACAGTATGCAATACTCCATTTGTTGCTCCCCAATCGTAAGCGTTATCTACTAAAGAAGCAACTCCATTAAGTGTCAAATCAGCATTTGTATTTACATACAAGCTTAAGTTATTACCATCTGGTCCTGTTGCTAAAGTTGTTAAATATCCTGTAGTGAAAGTCGATGCAAAATCGGCAGTCACAGTACTAAGAACATGATTTAACAATGCGTTTTGCAATTCTTCATCAGTTAAAGAGCCTGCTCCAGCATCAGACATTGCCGCATTATTAGGCGCAAATACTGTATATGTTGTAGTGGTTCTTAAGGTTTCGTCTAATCCTGCTTGAACTAAAAGACCTGATAAGGTTGAAAGATCTGATGTTTCAGAAATTATTTCGGTAAGGTTTCTAGGGTCGTTGCCTAATTGTGGGTATAAATCATCATCTTCTTTACATGATGTTATACTCACCAAAACAGCAATCATAACCAAGTAATATATTTTAAAAACTCTCATTACGGTAAATTTTAATTTTGTTTAGTTATTATAGGAATCCAAAATCATCTACATAAAATATGTATTGAGACAATCCTGTATTTGATGATTCTTGAAAATCCAATCTAAAAATTGTACTTGGCTCACCTCCATTTGGATAAAAATCTGATAATGGAATTACAACTTTGTTCCACTCTCCTGGAATTAGTTCTATTGGTTGATGAGATGCAGCTCCATCAAAATCATTAATTGCAAGGGTTACTGAATCTCCAGCAGCTCCTGTTCCATAAACTGAAACTGTTATAGCATCATATTCATCAAAAGGAATATTAGGTGCTAAAAACGTTAAACCAGACCAACCTTCTCTAATACTCTTAATTGAATATTGACCAAGAGCAACTTCGGTAGAGGCTAAATCATGTGTTCCTCCCCATTCACTTGTAGTCCATTCTGGATGTAATTCGTCTATATAAATTGAATACGAAAAACCGTAAGAGTCTGATTGCGCAATAGCTCCTCTACTTGTTGCTAAGTAAATAAAGGCTTGCTCTACACCATCAGGAACTTCAACTGTTACCATAGTTTCAGAAACAAAAACTATTTCAGCAGGTAACTCTACTAAGTTTCCGTTTTCTTCTGATCCACTTACAAAAGTTACTGTAGACGTATCAGTAAAATCTCCACCAAAAAGATGTACTAATTTTACACCATCAACAGTTTCTTCTGTAAATTCTTCTATTGTTAAAAGAGAGAAATCGTACTCTACTGCTCCTCCCAAGGTTTCTAGTCTTAAAATATTTGCTTGACCAACATAAGGTGCATTGACTGGAACCGTCACAAAAGCAATATTATCAGTAACGAATGCAGGATTAAAACCTGCTTGGTACCCATTAAAATATACTTTTGAAAGTGTTCCTAAATATTCTCCTCTTATAATATAAGTGCCTTGAAGCACACCTTGAGTAACCGCAACATCTTCAGTAGCTTCGCTTACACTGTGTATTACAGGAGGCTTCGACGCATCTGGAGAAGAAGGATCTCTAAAATCGTTTTCACAAGATGTCAATTGAACTAATGAGAAAATCAGTAAAATGAACCATCCTGTTTGCTGTATTTTAAAATTTATTTTTTTCATAATCTTTTTTATTCAAATTCATAAGGAACTGGTGCTTCCAATAGCGCTGGATTGTTTTGAATCTCATTACTAGGATAAGGGAACAATAAATCGTCCATTGATGCTGAAAAGGTTTCAGAATTGATTGTTGGAGGAGATGTATCGTCATTAAAAGTTCCTCTTTCAGTATTGCTTAAGAAATTTAATGCGAAGTCTGGTCCTTGTCTTACAACATCATACCAAAACTCCATTTCAAAAGCCAATTCTATACGTCTTTCTTTAAATACATCTTCAAGTGTTGGGTTAGCAATTTCATCTAAGCCTGCTCTTCTTCTAATTTTATTGAAAGAGTTAATACCTTCAGCTACTGAACCTCCACCATTAAGAGCAGCTTCAGCATGAATTAATAATAACTCTCCATATCTTAATACATAAGTGTTATTTGGATAACTTTGAGAAGCTCCACCACCATTACTAGCAGCTGAACCGATTACATATTTTTTAACACCTACATTACATCCTTGATGGTCGATAGTCTCTGATACTGTGTAACCTCCATTAAGGTCTGGATAAAAAGCACCAGGAGCCATAATTGTCGCGTAGTATCTTAAATCTTGTTCAGTATCTTCATAAGCTTCTTGTAAATCTATTGAAGGACCAATTGCTGACCAACCATCAGAAAAACCTGTAACTCCTGCAGGAGCAAAAAGGGACTGTACTCCATTACCTTCAGCATAAATACCTGTATTAGTCCATTGTAAAGCGAAAATAGATTCAGGGTTGTTATCGTTTGCTGTTAAAAACAAATCGTAATAACTACCTGTTGGGTCTCCATCTTCAGCATCACCTCCATAAAGCTTAAACTCCCCAGAATTGATAACTTCGCTAGCAAGCTGATAAGCCATAGGATAATTTTGTTCGTATAAATATACTTTTGCTAACATCGCTTTAGCTGAACCACTAGATACCTTAGCATTGGCATCATAATTAGCTCCTCTAATTTTTTCGTAGCAATTATCTACGGCAAATTGTAAATCTCTTTTTATAAATTCATACACATCAGACTCTGGGTTACGAGGTACAACAGGTTCTAATACGTATTCGTTATTATCAGCAATAATTGGAATTGGTCCAAAAATTCTAACTAAATAGAAGTACGCTGATGCTCTAATAAACCTTGCTTCACCAACAGCATTATCAACAACATCTTGAGGCACACTTGGTCCTGCTGCATCTGGTAGCGTATTAATAACTGCATTGGCTTGCGCAACAACTGCGTACAGAGATTCCCAAGCTTGAGTTAATGTTCCATGTTCACCAGTAATGGCAAAATTCACAAAATCGGCATTTCTTGGATCCCAAGTTCTTCCGTTACCTGAGCTTAATTCACCAATACACCATGACACGTTAGTCACAAAATTGTACCAAGGTCTAACATAAAGTGCATTTGTTGCAGCATTTACCTGCTCAGTAGTTTCGTAAAACTCGGCAACGTTATACGAATCTTCTGGTGGTCTGTCTAAAAAGTCGTCACTACAAGATGGCATGCATAACACAACTGCCATTATCACAATGAGTTTAGTTTTAAATAAATTGTTCATATTATTCATAGCTAATGTTTTTAAAATTCTACATTTAATCCAAGAGTGAAAATCCTTGGCGTAGGGTAACGACCATTATCAACTCCCATTAATAGTGCATTTTGATTATACACTCCAATCTCTGGATCGTATCCTGAATATTTAGTAAATGTGTAAAGATTTTGAATCATACCATACACTCTAAGTCTATTGATACCGAAAGTGCTGGTTGCATCAGATGGTAATGTATATCCTAATGTTACATTTTGAATTCTTAAATAAGAACCATCTTCAATATATCTGTCTGAAATGTTAATATTTGGCGTATCGTTTCTTGCTAATCTTGGGTTGCTAGCATTTGGATTATCAACCGACCAGTAATCTAACACTGATGGTAATTGATTGGTGTAAGTTTGATTTCCTGCAGTAAGACTTCTGTTTACTGCATTAAACACATCGTTTCCATAAGATCCTTGCATAAAAATTGATAAATCAAAATTCTTATAGTTGAAAGAGTTTTGGAAACCAAATGTAAAATCTGGATGAGGGTTTCCAATAACTGTTCTATCATCTGTGTTTACTACTCCATCACCATTGATATCTTTAAACTTAATATCACCTAACCAAGTAGTAGAGAACAATGCATCTTCAAAAGGTCTTCCAAACTGAACTGGAGCACCATTAATATCGTCTAGCGTTCTAAAAATACCTTCTACCTTGTAACCGTAGAATAAACCTATAGGCTGGCCTACTTGAGTAATGGTTACGTTTTGGTTAGAAGTATTCATTGTCATTTCACCAAAAATGGTTAAATCTCCTAACAATTCTTTCACTTCATTTTTATAATGTGAGAATGTTAACGACGAATTCCATGAGAAATCCTGTGAACCTTTTGTTTTATAATTAAGTGTAACATCAATTCCTTTGTTTACCATTTCACCAAGGTTTACCCAAGGTGCTGCAATTGCTCCTGGAGAATTTCCTCCTGTAATAAAATCAGTAACTGCTAATTGATACAAGAAGTCTTTAGATACTTTATTGTACACTTCTACAGTAGCGTTAAGCCTAGAATCGAACACCGAGAAGTCAAGTCCTAAATTGGTTTGTGTTGATGATTCCCACTTTAAGTCTTCGTTTGCAAAGTTTGCAAACTCAAAACCAGTTCCTAAACCAGTTGACACTGTATTTAATCTTGCTCCATAAGCAAAGTTTGGTATAGCTTGGTTACCTACTTCACCATAACCACCATAAATTTTTATGTTTTGAATCGCATCAAAATCGTCCATAAAATTTTCGTTAGACAGTCTCCATGAAGCTGAAACTGATGGGAAGTATCCCCATTTATTGCCTTCTGCAAATTTTGAAGAACCATCAGCTCTAATTGAAGCTGTGATGTTATACTTGTTGTCGAACGAGTAAATAGCTCTACCAAAGTATGAAGATAATGCTGTACTACCTTTGTACTGATCTGTATTGTCAATTGCGTTTCCTGTACCTAAAATTGGCACATCGTTACTAACAAACTCACCATCTGAAGCAATTACTCCTTGCCATTTAGACTCCTGAGCTTCTTGACCTAACATAACAGTTACATCGTGTTTATTATTAAATTTCTTTTGAAAGGTTAATATGTTTTTCAGAATCCAGAAATCGTTATTCTCTCTTCTTACACTCAATGCACTTTCGCCTCCTGTGATTTCTCCATAAGAGAATGTAGGTTGAAATCTATCACTTACATTATTTCCAAAGTCTCCACCAAACTCAGTTCTGTAAGTCAGGTTTTTACCTAGTTTAAGTTCAGCAAAAATATTTCCAAAGAACCTATTACGTTCTAATCTATTGCTTAAGCTAAGTGCTCTTGCTATTGGGTTTTCAAATTTAAAGTCATCATCCAAATCTGGTCCAGCAAAAGACCCATCAGGATTATAAACTGCTGTGGCTGGGTTATTTAATAAAGATAAATAAATGATACCGTTTGTAGCATTATTCAATGTTAATTTATCATTTGTTCTACTTGCAGTTAAATTAGCACCTACTTTAATTTTATCGGTAATATTTGCACCAACATTAGCTCTTACATTGATACGGTCAAAACCAGAACCAATTACAGTTCCATCTTGGTCTAAATATCCTGCTGATAAAAAGTAATTAACATCTTCATTACCTCCTGAAAACGAAACTTCATGACTTTGCATTACTGCATCATCAAAAATCTCTTGTTGCCAGTTAGTACCAGGTCCTAAGAGACTAGGATTTAAAAATTCAATTTGTGGATTCAATCCATAAATTTCAGCCATTTCATTTTGAAGTCTCGCATATTGACTCAAATCCATTACCTCATAGAAATTAGTTGGTCTTTGAATTGCTAGGTAAGTGTTATATCTAAGTGTCCCTTTTTTATTCTTACCACTTTTAGTAGTGATAATTACAACTCCATTTGCTCCTCTAGACCCATAAATTGCAGTTGCTGATGCATCTTTAAGAATATTAATAGATTCAATATCACTTGGGTTTAACGCAGCCAATGGACTAACACCAGTTGCTCCATCTCCTTGACCTAAATCATTATCAGCTATAGATCTACCACTTGTAGAAATATTATTAGAATCTCCTGAAATAGGAACTCCATCAATAATATAAAGCGGTTCAGCTGAACCAGAAATAGTATTTACACCACGAATTCTCACAGAAACAGCACTACCTGGTTGCCCAGAGTTTTGAGTAATACTAACTCCTGATGCTCTACCTTGCATTAATTGATCCACACTTACTTGTGGTAAATTGTTTAACGCTTCAGTATCAATTGTTGATACCGAACCACTCAAATCTTCTTTTAATTGCGATCCGTAACCAATCACGACTACTTCATCTAAGCTTTCTAAACTTTCCACAAGAGTCACGTTAATAGACACTCTACCAGAAACAGCTGTTTCTTGAGTTACAAAACCTAAATAGCTAAAAACTAAAGTGGCATTGTCTTTAACGGTTATTACATAGTTTCCGTCAAAATCTGTGTACACTCCATTGCTTGTTCCTTTTTCAAGAATGTTTACACCTGGAAGTGCCATACCATTTTCATCAGTAACCACACCTTTTACCTGTGTTTGGGCAAAAGCTAGTTGACCAACTAAACAAAACAGTAAAAAAGTATAGTAGTACCTACTACCATAAATGTTTTTTAAATTGATTTTTTGCATGTTTTTTTAGTGTTAGTACAGTAAATTGTACATTTTGAATATTTATACCTCAATAATTATAATATGCGTAATTATAAAGGGTGTTTTTTGTCAATATCAAAATTAAAGGAAATGTTAAGTTAGTGTTAATATTATTTTGTCAATTATTTATATAATTTTTTACAAAAACTTTCAAACAATCAACAAACAACACTAAATAGAGCTAAAAAAACAAATATAGACACCAATATCATCTATATATATGTGCAGAATAACAAAATAGTACAGTCTTTTGTAGCTAATACTATTAGAGTATACGTTTTATACCCGAAAACTCCGTTTTATACTGGCTTGGAGTACAGTTTTTCAATTTTTTGAAGACTCTATTAAAATTAGCAATATTATTAAACCCACAATTAAAGGCTATCTCAGAAATACTATTATCTCTTTCTAACAACCACATAGAAGCATACCCTATTCTAACGTCATTTACATAGTCAACAAATGTTTTTCCGGTACGCTTTTTCATAAATCTATTAAAAGACACATTGCTCATATTTACCAACTCAGAGACTTCAGACAAGGTTATTTTTTTATCGAAATTCTCCTGAACATACTCATAAACCGTTTTAATTTTATCACTGTTCTCAAAGTTTTCCCTATTCACTGTATAGGTCGATAAAAGTCTTTGATTTCTTGAGTTTGCTAAATCATGAAGTATAGATATAATTTCAAGAAAATAGTCAATCCCATCAATTCTAGAAAGCCTAGAAATACGCTCCTTTAAATCTAAAGCCACTTTTTTTGAAAACAAAATACCATGAACCGATCTGTCAAACATTTCTTTTATAGGCTTCATGATTTTTCTTGACAAAAACTCGTCTGCAAACAAATGCTGATGAAACTGAATTGTAATCTCATGTATATCGTCATTCTTACAATTATGCGTCAACCATCCATGATGAAGATTAGGACCAACCAAAACAAGTTCAACCTCTTCAATCTCTTCAATACTATCACCTACAACCCTTTTTACTCCTTTACCATTACTAATAAAATTCAGTTCATATTCTGGATGAAAATGAATAGGGAAATCAAAATCATCTTTTACCCTATCAAAAACCAAAAAACTATCTTCTGGAGACAAAGGAGTGATCTCCCTATGCACTTTTTTTAAAATATCCATATATAATGATGTAATAATATTTTAACAATTTGATAAAATAATATCATCAAATTGAATTTTGTATAGTTAATTTTGAACAATAAATAATTGTCAGCGTGCTAAATTATAAAATCTTCATTTTATATTACGTAAAATTATTAATAAAATAAAAAATGATAAAAAAACATCCATTTTATTTAAATAAAACAATTTACATTAAAGTAATGATACTATTTTTTCTTTTTTTGCCACTTTCTTGTAAAAATGACAAAAAAGAAGATTTAAAAAAGGACACTTCTGTTGAAAAAAATAACATTAAAACAAAACGCTCAATTGAAGCTGAAGATCTAATTTCTAAACTTTATACAATTTCAAAAAAAGGATTTGCAATTGGTCATCAAGATGCCACTTCTTATGGATTAAATTGGAAACACGAAGACTCTCCTGAAGTTATAAAAAGTGATATCAAAGAAGTTTCAGGTAAACTTCCTGCGGTTTACGGTTTTGACATTGGACATATTGAGCTCAACAACACTCATAACTTAGACTCAGTTTCTTTTACAACTATGCGCCAATTAATGATTGACGCTTACAAAAAAGGCGGAATCATTACCGTAAGTTGGCATGCTAACAACCCTACATCTAGTGGAGATTCTTGGGATAAAACCCCAACTGTTTCAGACATTATTAAAGGCGGAAAACATCATGAAAAATACCAACTATGGGTAAAACGAGTAGCGGACTTTTTAAAATCTGTAGAAATTAATAATCAACCCATTCCTGTTGTATTTAGGCCATTTCACGAAATGAACGGAAGCTGGTTTTGGTGGGGAGAAGGCAACTGTTCAGTTGAAGATTATAAAACTTTATGGATAGAAACAGTTGACTTATTAAGAGACACGCATCAACTCAACAATTTATTATATGCTTATTCTCCTAATAAATTAAACCCAACAGACGACTACATGAAATACTATCCTGGTGATGAGTATGTAGATATTTTCGGGATTGATATTTATGATTTTAAAGACTCTAAAAGTTTTATAAATTCTCTACAACACGATTTAGCTATCGTAAAAGAGATTGCTGAGCAAAAACAAAAACCATATGCATTTACCGAAACAGGTTTAGAAACACTTTCAACACCAAACTGGTTTACCGAAGTGCTTTATCCTAACCTAGAAAACACTGGTATTTCTTGGGTTTTATTTTGGAGAAACGCGAGACCAGATCATCATTATATGCCATACAAAGGACATCCAATTGTTGATGACTTTAAAGCTTTTGAAGCATTACCAAAAACCTTATTTTTAGAAGACCTAACTAACTAAAAAATGAATTTAATACACCCTATTGATATTGCCATAATCTTACTATATCTAGTAATTATAGTTGCAATTGGTTTGGTTCTAAGAAAAAGAGCTCAACGTAGCAAAGACGATTATTTACTTGGTGGAAAATCTATACCATGGTATATGCTTGGGCTTTCCAACGCATCAGGTATGTTTGATATTTCAGGAACCATCTGGTTGGTAACACTCATGTTTGTTTATGGCATTAAAAGCGCATGGATACCTTGGCTATGGCCAGTATTTAACCAAATATTCCTTATGGTTTATCTATCCAAGTGGTTAAGGCGCTCTAATGCAACAACTGGTGCTGAATGGATAGGAACACGTTTTGGTTTTGAAAAAGGCGCTAAACTTTCCCACATCATTGTTGTTGTATTTGCACTCATTATGTGTTTAGGTTATCTAGCATACGGATTTATTGGATTAGGAAAATTTATTGAAATTTTTATTCCTTGGGAATTAGTAAGCAATTATGTGCCTTTCACTATTCCTTTAGAATATGTACCACATTTTTATGGTGTTATTTTTACACTGTTTGCAGTTTTCTACTCACTACTTGGCGGAATGTCTGGTATTGTTTGGGCAGACGTTGTTCAGTTTGCAATCATGACTGTTGCAGCTTTAGTAATAGGCTACCTTGGTTTTCAAGCAGTAGGTGAACATGTCCTTAATGTTCCTGAAGGTTGGAAAACCCCATTCTTTGGTTGGGAACTCAATATGGATTGGAGCGAAATCATCCCAGAAGTCAATCAAAAAATAAAAGAAGACGGTTTTGGTTTATTCACCATTTTCTTTATGATGATGGTTTTTAAAGGTGTTTTAGTTAGTGTTGCTGGTCCTGCACCAACATACGACATGCAAAAAATACTATCTACAAAAAACTCAGCTGAAGCCTCAAAAATGAGTGGTTTTGTTTCAGTTATTTTAATGCCAATTCGCTATTTAATGATAGCTGGTTTTGCTGCATTAGCTCTCATTTACTATGAAAAATTAAACCTAATGGATGCCACAGGAACTATAGATTTTGAGCTTATACTTCCTACTGCCATAAAAGAGTTTGTCCCTATTGGACTTTTAGGACTTTTACTAGCAGGTTTAATAGCAGCATTCATGTCTACATTTGCAGGCACATTAAATGCGGCTCAAGCATATCTTGTAAATGACATTTACCTTAAATATGTAAAACCTAACGCCAATGCAAATCAAACCAGAAACATGAATTACCTCACAGGTATCATAGTAGTTATTATTAGCATTGTCTTAGGATTTTTTGCAAAAGATGTAAACTCTGTATTACAATGGATCGTCTCAGTACTTTATGGTAGTTACGTTGGTGCTAATATTTTAAAATGGCACTGGTGGCGATTTAATGGAGAAGGATTTTTCTGGGGAATGGTTGCAGGTTTATTATCAGCAGCAATAGTCCCTGAGTTATTCCCTAATATTCTTAGCTTATATCTATTCCCAATACTTCTGGTTGTTTCAATACTAGGAAGCATAATTGGCACCTACTCTGCTCCACCAACTGACGATGAAGTGCTAAAATCATTTTACAAAAACGTACGTCCTTGGGGTTTTTGGAAACCAGTACACGACAAACTCTTAGCCGAAGACCCAAGCCTTAAAAGAAACAAAGATTTTGGACGAGATATGTTCAACATAGTTATTGGAATTATTGCTCAAACTACCCTTGTAATACTTCCAATGTATATAATATTTAGACAACAAACACCAATATACATTTCAGTAGTTATACTTGTGATTTGTGTATTCTTATTGAAAAAATTCTGGTGGAATAAATTAGATGAAAAATTAGATTAGTTATGATGCGAAAAGATCTATATGTAAGAAGCTATAAACTTGAAAAGGTTTTTCAGGATTACGAAGCAGTGATAAACAAAAAAAACGAACCTTTACATAGCAAAAACGGAGTTTATAATCGTTATAAAAACCCAATAATAACAGCCGACCATATTCCTGTACATTGGAGATACGATTTAAACGAAGAAACCAATCCTAATGTTTTAGAACGCATAGGTTTTAATGCCACTTTTAATGCAGGAGCTATAAAATGGAATGACAAATATGTGCTTTGTGTTCGCGTTGAAGGTAATGACCGAAAATCATTTTTTGCAATGGCTGAAAGTCCTAACGGAATAGATCAATTTGAATTTTGGGATAAGCCCTGCGTTATTCCTCAAATAGAAGGAAATCCAGACACAAATGTTTATGACATGCGATTGACTAAACATGAAGACGGTTGGATTTATGGTATTTTTTGCACTGAGCGCAAAGACCCAAATGCAAAAGCTGGCGACACTAGCTCAGCTATTGCTAACGCTGGTATTGTTAGAACCAAAGACCTTATCAATTGGGAACGCTTACCTGATTTAATTTCTAACACTGGCCAACAACGTAATGTTGTTTTACACCCTGAATTTGTAGATGGAAAATATGCGCTTTATACCAGACCTCAAGATGGGTTTATAGATATTGGTAATGGTGGAGGAATAGGATTAGGTTATGTTGTAGATATGCTAAATCCTGTTGTTGAAAACGAAAAAATTATAAACAATAAAGTTTACCACACCATTTTTGAACTTAAAAATGGGCAAGGTCCAGCTCCTATAAAAACCGAGAAAGGTTGGTTACATATTGCTCATGGTGTAAGAAACACTGCTGCAGGATTGAGATACACACTGTATATGTTTATGACCGATTTAAATGATATTTCAAAAGTGATTCATCAACCAGCTGGTCATTTTATGGGTCCTCAAGATGAAGAACGTGTTGGTGATGTTTCTAATGTTTTATTTGTAAATGGTTGGATTGAAGACAGTGATGGCACAGTTTACATTTATTACGCATCATCTGACACACGTATGCATGTAGCAACAACAACTATTGAGAAGTTAATTGACTATTGCATTAACACACCTAAAGACACCTATACATCAGCAGGTTCAGTACAAACCATTATAGATTTAATAGAAAAAAACAAAAGGCTATAATAGATGAATGAAGCCTATAAAACGATGCAATCTGAACTCCATTCAGAATTGCTCAACATATTAACCTATTGGACCAACAACACCATAGACCAAAACTATGGTGGTTTTGTTGGTAAAATAACCAACGACAATAAAATTGTTGATAAAGCCAATAAAGGCATTATCCTTAACACTCGAATTCTTTGGTCGTTTTCTGCTGCATCAAATTATTTAAACTCAAAATCTTATCAGTCTATTTGCGAACGTTCTTTTCAGTATTTAAAAGATTATTTCAAAGACAATGAATATGGAGGCTTTTACTGGGAACTCGACTACAAAGGACAACCAATTAATAAGCGTAAACAAGTATACGCACAAGCTTTCGGTATTTATGCATTGTCAGAATACTACAAGTTTTCAAAAAATGAAGAAGCAAAAACTCTAGCCATTCAACTTTTTGAATTATTAGAAAAACACGCTAAAGACTCTAAAAAACTAGGTTATATCGAAGCGCTTAATCAAGATTGGTCGCCTATTGATGATATGCGTTTAAGCGAAAAGGATATGAACGCTGCAAAAACCATGAATACCCATCTTCATGTTTTAGAAGCCTACACAACACTCCTAGAAATCTATCCTGATGAGTCGCTTAAAAAATCTCTAACAATGTTGGTTGAATTATTCTTAACCAAATTTTTAAATAGTAATAATCACTACCATTTGTTCTTTGACGAAGACTGGAAATTACTCAGTAATTCCGTATCTTATGGTCATGACATAGAAACTATATGGCTTGTTATTGAAGCTTCAAAGACACTAAAGGACAACGACTTATTACAACAAGCTTACACAACAGCAACTAGAGTTGCAAACACATTTATTAAAGAAGCGATTGATACTGATGGTGCAGTTATAAATGAAAAAAACCTAACCACCAACCACACAGACACTGATAGACATTGGTGGCCACAAGTTGAAGCCTTAGTTGGCTTAAAATATGCCTACCAAATAAAAAATGATTCAACTTACATAGACACTGCATTAAAAATTTGGGAATTCACTAAAACTCATCTTATAGACACTGTTAATGGAGAATGGTTTTTTAGAGTTGATAAAAATGGAAATGTCTATCATGAAGAAGATAAAGTGAGCATGTGGAAAGCTCCTTATCATACTTCAAGAGCATGTATAATGATGAATATTTAAAAAATTGAACAATGAAAAAGTTACTTTTAATAACACTAAGCTTTTTAGCCTTTAGTTGCTCAAAAGACGATAACAATTCCAATAACGGAGGAGAAACCGTAAATCCAAAAGTATCCATTTCAGTTGGTAGTTCAGCTTCTGAACCAACTACTAATGGTGCTTTTAATATATCCTTAACAGGATCTTCAACCACTGCTACAACTGTTAACCTTAACATAAGCGGAACAGCAACCAATGGTGAGGATTTTCAAACGATAAATAGTCAAGTAACTATTCCTGCAAATAGCACATCACATTCAATTCCAGTAATAGTAATTGACGACAGTGATACCGAAGGAGATGAAACTATTATTATTGAGATAGTGTCAGTAAGTAACAATGCAGAAATAGGAACTCCAAACAGTGCAACCATGACACTTTCGGAAGAACCAGAAGCATTTGTATTACAACCCGAAGATACAGCTAACTATATGGTTAACCCTAATTCAACAGACGAGACCATAGCTTTATTTTATAACCTAAAAACAATGTCTCCAGACAGTTTTATTATAGGCCAACAAGACGCGTTTAATTCATTCTACAATAATGCAGCAGGTGATTCTGATATTAAAAAACTTACAGGAAGCGACCCAGGACTTTTAGGTTCAGATTTTATGTTTATTACTGATGATAATAATGACGGCACAGCTTCAAACTGGTTTTACCAACAAGAGCAAATTATTATGGCTGATGCTGTTGAAGCATATAACAAAGGTATGGTAAATATGTTCACTTGGCATTTAAGAGAACCTTATGATGGTGATCACTTCTACGTAAGTGAAATGACACAGTTTCAAGCTGAAAATGCTTTTGCTAGTATTTTACCTGGTGGTGCAAACCATGAGTATTACAAACAAAAACTACAAAAAGTAGCAGATGTTGCCAATAACCTAATAGGAAGTGATGGTAAAAAAGTTCCAATTATTTTCAGACCATTTCATGAGTTTGACGGAAACTGGTTTTGGTGGGGAGACGATTACTGTTCTCCACAACAATTCATAGAGTGCTGGCAATTTACGGTTACTTACCTAAGGGATACTCTTGGTGTAAATAATATGCTTTATGCTTATGCTCCTGACAATAGCTATACAACAGAAGCTTTATACTTACAGCGTTATCCTGGTGATGCTTATGTAGATATTTTAGCCATGGACAACTATGGCGACTTTAACAACCAAGGACAAAGTGGAGTTACTGCCGCAAACAACAAGCTTAAAATAGTATCAGATTTAGCAAAGCAACGGGTTAAAATTGCAGCTTTATCTGAAACAGGTTACTTTGTGACTCCTAGTGATAACAACCCTATTTCAAACTTCTACTCAAACAACCTTTATAATGCCATTACCAATAACAACAACCATATTGCTTTTATGATGTTTTGGTCAAACAATGAAAACACATACTGCACTCCAGTACCAGGAATGACAGATGCTAACGACTTTATTGAGTTTACAAACAAACCAAAGTCTTTATTAGAAAACGAATTACCTAACATGTATCAACTCCCTTAATTATGATAAAACTAAAAACAATAACGCTTGCGTTTGCTTCTTTACTAGCACTATCTTCTTGTAAAGACGATAAAAAAGCAACAACTCAAGAAGAAACCACAACAGCAAAAGACACTTTAAATCCTGTTGAATTAGTAAGTGTCAAAGACGGAAAATTCTATAAAGGAGATCAGCCTTATTACTTCATTGGAGCTAATTATTGGTATGGTCCTTTAATTGGAGCTAAAAACATTGGAGATAGAGAGCGACTCATTAAAGAATTGGATTTAATGAAATCTGTCGGTATAGACAACTTACGCATTCTAGCTGGAGCCGAAGGAGATGGCAGCGACTCTACTGTACATCCTGCTTTACAACCCGAACAAGGAAAATACAACGAAGACCTCCTTGATGGCTTGGATTTTTTATTGGCTGAAATGCGCAAGAGAAATATGTATGCTATTTTATACATGAACAACAACTGGATTTGGTCTGGTGGTATGAGCGAATATTTAGAGTGGAATGGCTATGGAGAAGTTCCTAATCCGTTTTTTACCGACAAATACACTTGGGATGATTATATGAAATATACTATGCAATTCCATTCATGCGAACCTTGTAAAGAAGCATTTTATAATCATGTTCGATTTTTAATGGGACGCACCAATGCTTATACTGGTTTAAAATACACTGAAGATAACACCATAATGTCATGGCAAGTAGCTAATGAACCACGAGTGATGGTCGGAACAGAATATGAGAAGCCTTTTACCGAATGGTTAAATACAACTGTTGATTTAATTGAATCGTTAGACTCTAAACATCTAATTTCAACAGGCGCTGAAGGCAAAGCAAGTTACTTACAAGATATAGACATGTACGATCGTTTACACGACAATCCGAATATCGATTATTTAACTATGCACATGTGGCCAAAAAATTGGGGTTGGTACGATATTAACAATGAAATTGAAACCACTCAGCTTTCCATTGAAAATGCTAATGCTTATATGAACGAGCATTTAGAAATTGCCAAAAAGCAAAACAAACCAATCGTCATGAGTGAGTTTGGTTTCCCTAGGGAAAAGGAAAGCTTATCCTTAGATGCGAATATCGACAATCGTAACACGTTTTATCAAGCTGTTTGCGAAAAAGTAACTGAAAGCAAAGCAAATGGAGGCTATTTAGCTGGATTGAATTTTTGGGGATTTGCTGGTTACGGAAAGGCTAATATTGATGGTGATGGAAAATGGCAACATGGAGACGATTTCACTGCTGACCCTCCTCAAGAACCTCAAGGTTTAAATTCGGTTTTTGCTAGTGATACCTCAACTTTAGAAATCATAAAAAGTCATAACGATGCCTTAAAAAACTAATACATCATGAGAGTTCTAACGACATTTACTTTTTTATTGATGACAGTCATTACCAACGGTCAAACAGTATCAAAATACATTATTGTTGACCAATTTGGATATCGTACAAATTCAGAAAAAATAGCTGTAGTTAGAGATCCTTTAACTGGTTTTGATGCTTCTGAATCCTTTGCTCCAGGGTTTAATTACGCTTTGGTAGATGCAACAACAGACACTCAAGTATTCACTGGAAATGTTGTTCCTTGGAACTCAGGTAATGAAGATGATTCTTCTGGAGACAGAGCTTGGTGGTTTGATTTTTCGAGCTATCAAACTCCTGGAACATATTATGTATTAGACATTAATCAAAATTTAAGATCATACGAATTCAGTATAGCTGATGATGTCTATGAAGAAGTTTTAAAACATGCGGTTAGAACATTTTTCTATCAGCGTGCAGGCTATGAAAAAAATGCTACTTACGCAGGAAATGATTGGGCTGATAGTGCAAGTCATTTAGGAAATTTGCAAGATACTGAGTGTAGAAAATGGGATTCACCAAATGATGCTTCAACTGAAAAAGATTTGAGTGGTGGATGGTATGATGCAGGCGATTACAACAAATACACACATTGGACTGCAAACTATGTGTTTGATTTGCTAAAAGCCTATATCGAAAATCCAAATGCTTGGAGCGATGATTATGATTTACCATATTCCAACAACGGAACTCCTGATATTATCGATGAAATTATTTGGGGAATGGATCACTTGCTAAGACTACAAGAAACCAATGGTTCCATGATTAGTATAGT